>JBLNBW010000044.1:0-103521 GCA_050260255.1 Rhodospirillaceae bacterium
CCTTCCCCGCGATCAACGTCAACGACTCGGTGACCAAGTCGAAGTTCGACAATCTCTACGGCTGCCGCGAATCGCTTGTCGACGGCATCAAGCGTGCCACCGACGTGATGGTGGCCGGCAAGATCGCCGTCATCGCGGGCTACGGCGACGTAGGCAAGGGCTGCGCGCAGTCGCTGCGCGGCCTGGGCGCGATCGTCTGGGTGACCGAAATCGATCCCATCAATGCGCTGCAGGCAGCGATGGAAGGCTACCGTGTCGTGACCATGGACGACGCCGCCGACAAGGGGGACATCTTCGTCACCGCAACCGGCAACGTCAACGTCATCTCGCACGAGCACATGGTGCGCATGAAGCACAACGCGATCGTCTGCAACATCGGGCACTTCGATTCCGAAATCGACATCGCGAGCCTGAAGCAGTACAAGTGGGAAAACATCAAGCCGCAGGTCGATCACGTGATCTTCCCGAGCGGCAAGCGCCTCATCGTGCTGGCCGAAGGCCGGCTCGTGAACTTGGGCTGCGCCACGGGCCATCCGAGCTTCGTCATGTCGAGCTCGTTCACCAACCAGGTCCTCGCACAGCTGGAGCTGTACCAGCACGGCAAGAACTATCAGAACAAGGTGTACGTGCTGCCCAAGAAGCTCGACGAGAAAGTGGCGCGCCTGCATCTCAAAAAACTCGGCGCTCAGCTCACGCAGCTCACCGAAGCACAAAGCCGGTATCTGGGTGTGGACATGAACGGTCCGTACAAGCCGGACCATTATCGCTACTGACGTAGCGAGGTGAGGGGTGAGGAGTCAGGAGCAAGGCGTGACAAGAGCTCATCACCAGTTGCGCGCATGGAAGGAAGCGACAAGTCTCGCCAAGGAGATCTATCGCTGCACCGGCGCGTTTCCGCGTGAAGAACTCTACGGCCTCTCTCTCAAACTCCGTCGGTGTGCCGCCTCCATTCCGAGCAACATCGCGGAAGGAGCGGCACGCGCCGGCAGTAAAGAGTTCCTCTACTACCTCACGATCGCTCGTGGCTCCCTGAGCGAACTGGAAACTCAGATCATCATCGCCAGGGAGCCGGCTTTCTGCACGAACCATCGCTCATCGAGAAACAGATCGAGGATGTCTTCGGTCTACTCGGTGGTCTGATCAACTCCTTGCGACAAGACGCCAAGTAGCGGCGGCCGAGGCGGCGACAATGACTCCTCACTCCTTACCCCTAACTCCTCATTCAGCGGAGCGTCAGCGCCGCTGCTTCAGCTTCGAGTTCTTCCCCCCCAATACGCCGGAGGGCGCCGAAAAGCTCGCGGTTACCGCGCGGCAGCTCGCGCAGCTCGAACCGGAGTTCTTTTCGGTGACGTACGGCGCCGGCGGGTCGACCCGCGAGCGCACGCTCAACGCCGTGCTCGACTTGTGCAAGGCGGGCTACTCGGCGGCGCCGCACATCTCGTGCATAGGCTCGAGCCGGGCAAGCGTCAAAGAAATGCTCGAGCGCTACAAGTCGCACGGCATCAGGCACCTCGTTGCCCTGCGCGGCGACCTGCCCTCGGGCACGCTGTTCACCGGCGACTTCCAGTACGCGAGCGACCTCGTCGCCTTCATCCGTGAGGAATTCGGGAATCACTTCTTCATCGAAGTGGCTGCGTATCCGGAGTACCACCCGCAGGCGAAGACCGCACAGGAGGATCTCGCCAACTTCAAACGCAAGGTCGACGCGGGTGCCGATTCGGCGATCACACAGTATTTCTACAATGCCGACGCGTACTTCCATTTCGTCGACGAATGCCGGGCGATGGGCATAAGCGTTCCGATCGTGCCGGGCATCATGCCGATCGGCCGCTATTCGCAGCTCGCCCGCTTCTCCGATGCGTGCGGAGCCGAGATTCCGCGCTGGATCCGCAAGAAGCTGGAAGGCTACGGCGACGACACCGCGTCGATCCGCGCGTTCGGTCTGGATGTGGTGACGGAACTGTGCGACCGGCTGCTGCAGCAGGAGGCACCCGGACTGCACTTCTATACGCTCAACCAGGCGGGACTCACTACCGTGATCTGGCAGCGTCTCGGACTGTAACGCGGCACAGCGCGCGGGCGCGGACGCTCCACGACGCCGGCATGCGCGCACGGCGCACCGACGTCGGCAGAGGCGTGTACCGGCTTGCCGCGTGGCTCAATTCTTAACCGCAACGAAAAGGCCCGCCGAAGCGGGCCCCGAGCACCGAAGCAGGTACGGCCTCAGGCGGCTTTTGCAGCCGGCCGCGCTTTCTTCGCCTGCGCTGCCTTAGCGTGCATGGAAGCGTAAGCGCCGTGGGCGGCGGCTTCCGCATCGCCGACTTGCACCGGATAACCCATGTCGTCCAGCACCGAGCCGAGCGCCGACAAGCACAACATGACGTTGTCCGGCCGGCAGGAATAGCCCATCAGGCCGAAGCGCCAGATCTTGCCGGCGAGCGGGCCCAGCCCCGCGCCGATCTCTAGGCCGAACTCGTTCAGCAGGCGCGAGCGCACTTCCGCCTCCTTCACGCCTTCCGCGCAGACTACCGCGTTCATCTGCGGAATCTGGTATTCCTCTTTCACGAAGAACTTGAGTCCCATCGCCTCGAGGCCCGCTTTGAGTGCGGTGTGATGACGCAGGTGACGCGCCCAGCAATTGTCGAGGCCTTCCTCGCGAATCAGCAGCAACGCCTCGTGCAGCGCGAACAGCGAATTCGTCGGCGCGGTGTGATGGTACGTACGCGTCGTCGCGCCCCAGTAGCCGAGCAGCAAGTTCATGTCCATGAACCAGCTGTGGATCTTGTCCTTGCGCGCTTTCACGTGCTCCACGACACGCTCACTGAACGAGACGGGCGACAGCCCCGGCGTGCACGAGAGGCATTTCTGGCTCGCCGAGTACACCGCGTCGATGTTCCACTCGTCCACCAGCACCGGCGAGCCGCCGAGCGACGTGACGGCATCCACGATCGTCAGGGCATCGTAACGATGGGCGACATCCACCAGCGTTTTCGCATCGGAAAGCACGCCCGTCGAAGTCTCGGCGTGCACGAATGCAACCACGCGCGCATCGCGATTGGCTTTCAGCGCGTCTTCCAGCTTTTGCGGGTCGACCGGCTGTCCCCACTCGTGCTCGACGATGATCGGAATGCCGCCGCAGCGCTCGACGTTTTCGATCATGCGGCCGCCGAATACGCCGTTGCGGCACACGACGACTTTATCGCCGGGCGCGACCATGTTCACGAAGCAGTACTCCATGCCCACCGAGCCGGGACCGGAAATCGGGAAAGTCAGCGGATTCTTCGTCTGGTAGACGTATTTCAGCAGCGCTTTCAGCTCCTCCATCATCTCGACGAAGATCGGGTCGAGATAGCCGATGGCCGGCTGGCTCATCGTGGTCAGCACGCGCGGATGGATCTCGGTGGGACCGGGGCCCAGGAGCGTGCGCTGCGGCGGATGGAACGAGCTGATGCGTTTGGCGGGCGCGTAAGTGTGCATTGTAGGACTCCCAGTCATGTCGTTCGGGTAGAGAGGTTCGCCGTCGGGCCTGGATTTCAGCTTGATGGGCTTGCGGGCGTTCGCCTCGTTGAGCACCTCGAGCGCGGTGATCTCGCCGGCGGTGGCGTGCTCGACTTCCATCGCCCAGCGAGCCGGAACGTAGCCCGACTTGACCCAGTTGCTCACGACCGCGCGATCGAGCCGCAACTGCCGGGCGACCTCCGCTTGCGTGCCGAAAAAAGAGACCAGACGTTCTGCGCAATTCATGGCCGGAAGGTTATCATGTCAAAAGCACTTTGACAAAACAGGATTAAGTGACCTGTAAGCCAGCGTTTACATTAGATGGATGTCTCAGCCAATTAGCTACCTAACGGCAACCGCAGGCGGTGAAAGACCGGGACGTCGACGATCCACAACACGCCGTCGCCGGGCTGGCCGGTGTGCGCGTTCTCGTAAATCGCAGCGACCAGCCGATCGACCTGCTCCTCCGGCGCCACGATTTCGATGCGCACCTTCGCCGAGTAATCGGCGAGCTCAGTCTTCACCGATTGCGCCATCGGCTTGTCGGGGTGATAGCCCGAACCCTCGGCCCGCGTCACGGTCATGCCGGGAAAATCGGGCATCGCCCGAAACGCCTCCCGCAGTCGGGCAAGGCGCCCCGGCTGTATCACTGCCTTGATCTCCTTCACGCTTCTATCCTCCGCTCTTCGAAATGGCGATACAGCACCGGCACCACCACCAGGGTGAGCAGCGTCGAGCTGACGAGCCCGCCGATGACGACGATGGCGAGCGGCCGCTGCACTTCCGAACCCGGGCCGGTTGCGAACATGAAAGGAATGAGTCCGAGCAGCGCCACCGTCGCCGTCATGAGCACCGGCCGCAGCCGCTGCAGCGCGCCGTGCGTCACGGCCTCCTGCTGCGACAATCCCTCGTCGCGCAGCTTGCGAATGTAGGAAACGAGCACCACGCCGTTCAGCACGGCGATGCCCCACAGCGCAATAAAGCCCACCGAGGCGGGCACCGAGAGATGCTCCCCGGTCACTGCAAGACCGAAGATGCCGCCGATAGAAGCGAACGGCAGCACGGTGATGATCAGCGCCGCGAAGCGCAGCGAGTTGAACAGCAGAAACAGAAGAAAAAAGATCGCGCCTATCGTGACCGGCAGGATCACTTTGAGGTGCCCCAGCGCGCGCTCCATGTTTTGATACTGCCCGCCCCACACCAGGTGGTAACCCGACGGCAGCGCGACGCGCGTGCCGATCTCCCGCTGCAGCTCGGCGACGAAGCTGCCGAGGTCACGGTCCTTCACGTTGATGCCGACGACGATGCGCCGCTTGCCCCCTTCGCGGCTCACCTGCGCCGGGCCTTCCACGACGTCGATGCGAGCAAGGCTCTCGAGCGCAACCGGCGCGCCACCCGGTGTAGTGAGCGTGATTGACCGGATTTCGGCCACGCTGTCGCGCAGCCGCTCGGGCAGACGCACGACCGCCTGGAAACGACGCTCGCCTTCGTAGATCTCCGTCGCAGCCTTGCCCCCGACCGCCATTTCGACGACTTCCTGGACATCGGCGACGTTGAGGCCGCGGCGCGCGATCGCCTGGCGATCGATCTCGATCGTGAGGTACTGTTGGCCGCCGATGCGCTCGACGCGCAGGTCGCGCATGCCGTGCACCGACCGTGCAACGCGCGCGATGTCGTCCGCCTTTTCGCGCAGCACCTCCAGATCATCGCCGAACAGCTTCACTGCGACGTCCGAGCGCACCCCGGTCACCATCTCGTCGATGCGGTCGGAAATCGGCTGCGCCATGACGAGCTGCACACCCGGCAGCGTAGTGAGCTTGTCGCGTATCGCGGCCGCGATGTCGTCCTGCGTCCAGCCGTCGGGCCATTCCGAACGCGGCTTGAGCGTGACTATGGGATCGGCCTCGTTGGGTCCGGCCGGGTCCGCGGGCGATTCCCCCCGCCCCAGCCGCGACACCGCCGACTTGACCCCGGGCACTTCGCGCACGCGGCGCATCGCTTCCTGCTCCATGCGTATCGATTCGTCGAGAGAGATGTTGGCCACGCGGTCGATCGCCGGCGAAATGGAGCCTTCCTTCATTTCCGGAATGAACGACGTGCCGAGGAAAGGCAGCACCGCCAGCGCGGCCCCGAATGCCGCCGTCGCGATCGCAATCGTCGTCTTCTCGTGCGCGAGCGAGCGCTCGAGCAGCGCCTGGTAGCGCGGCTTCATCAGCTTGAGCAGCCAGGTGTCGTGCTCGTGGCCGCCTTTCAGCGCATACGATGCGAGTGCCGGCGTCAACGTGAGCGAGAGCAGCAGCGAGATGGCGAGTGCGATCGCAATGGCGTACGCAAGCGGGGCGAACATCTTCCCTTCCATGCCCTGCAGCGTCATGAGCGGAAGGAACACGAGGATGATAATGCTCACGCCGAAGATGACGGGTACCGCCACTTCCTTCACGGCCTCGAACACGATGCGCGCCGTACTGCCGCCGTGCCGTTCACCGAGGCGCGCATATGCGTTTTCGACGACCACGACGGAGCCGTCGACCATGAGGCCGATCGCGATCGCAAGCCCGCCCAGCGACATGAGATTCGCCGAGTGGCCGTAGTGGTTCATCACCACGAAAGTCGCAAGCGGCGTCAGCACCAGGGTCGCCACCACGATCAAGCTCGAGCGCAAATCGCCGAGGAAGACAAAGAGCACCACGATGACCAGGAACACGCCCTCCAGCAGCACTTTGGTCACCGTCCATAATGCCGCGTCGACGACCTCCGAGCGGTCGTAATAGGGCACGATCTGCAGCCCGCCGGGCAGCAGGCCTTGGGCATTGATCTCGTCCACCTTCGCCCGAACGCGGCTCACCACCTCCTTGGCGTTGCCCGCGCGTATCATCATCACCACACCGCCCACCGCTTCGGTGTGGCCGTTCTTCACCATCGCGCCCTGACGCACTTCCTCGCCGAGCGTCACGGCCGCCACGTCCCGGATGTAGACCGGCGTGCCGTCCACTTCCTTCAAGACGATGTTGCGGATGTCCTCGAGATCGCGCACGAGCCCAACCCCGCGCACGAGGTACTGCTCCGCGCGCTGTGGCAGCACGCCGCCCCCGGCATTGGCGTTGTTGCGGGCAAGCGCCTGCCACACGTCCTGTATCGATACGCGGAAATAGCGCAGCCGGTCGGGCTCGACGAGCACCTGATACTGCTTCACGTAGCCGCCGGTGGAATTGATTTCGGCGATGCCGGGTATCGAGCGCAGCAGCGGACGCACCACCCAGTCCTGCACGATGCGCCGCTCCATCAGCTCGTCGCGTGCGAGCGCACGGACGCCGTCGTCGGGCCGCTCGAGCGTGTACTGGTACACCTCGCCGAGCGCCGTCGACACCGGCCCGAGCACCGGCGTCGCGCCCACGGGCAGGCGCGCGCCGATCTCGATGAGCCGCTCCATCACAAGCTGCCGCGCGAAGTACACATCGGTGTCGTCACTAAAAACCAGCGTGATGAGCGACAGCCCCGGCTTGTTGAGGGATCGCATCTCGGTAAGCGCCGGCAGACCGGTCATCGCGATCTCGATCGGCACCGTCACGAAGCGCTCCACTTCCTCGGGAGACCGCCCCGGCGCCTCCGTGGCGATCTGGACCTGTACGTTGGTCACGTCGGGAAACGCGTCGACCGAAAGCGTGCGCGCCGCGTGCACGCCAGCGACAAGCAGGCATACGGCCAACACCACGACCACGAGACGCTGTGTGATCGCGGCCCGCACCAGCGCATCGATCATGACCGCCCCTCGAGCTGGCGGCGCCTGCGCTCGTTGTTGAGATGAAAGGCACCCCCGACGACGACCTGCTCGTCGGCGCGCAGACCGCTCAAGACGACGCGGTGCCCGTCGTATTCCTCGCCGAGCGTCACCGCCTGCAGCCGATAGCCGCCCGACGCCGGGACGAACACGTAATCTCGATTGTCGTCACGCACGATGGCGTCTGCAGGAACGGTGACCCGCTTCTCGTGCTTGCCCTTGATCATCACGCTCGCCAGCATGGCGGGCTTGTAGCGGCGTTCGGGGTTGTCAAGATCGAGACGTGCGCGAACCGTGCGCGTCTCGGGATTCACCACCGGACTTACGAACGTGAGCCGACCCTCGATGCGCCGATCCGGCAGCGCAGGCACTTCGACGACCACTGTCTCGCCGACGTTGACCAGACCGGCGCTCTGCTCGGGAATGTCCGCGATCACCCAGACACGAGACAGATCGGCAATGAGCGCGACCGCATCGGCGGGCTGGACGACCTGCCCCTCGGTGACCTTGCGCTCGATCACCGTGCCGCCGACGGTGGCGACGATGTGCGAGACCGACGTGATGGTGCCGCTGCTCGCGAGGCGCTCTATCGCCGCGGCGCTCATCCCGAGCACGCGCAACTGCCCTTGCGCGGCATTGAGCTCCGCGCGGCTTTGAGTGAGCTCGGCCTCGCGACGCTGGAGCTCGGCCGAACCGATAACATCGGCCTGCAGCAGCTGCTGCGCGCGGGAAGCAGCTCGCTCGGCAAGGAGTTGCTGCGAACGCGCTTTCAGAAAGGCAAGCTGCGCCGCCGACAGTTCGGTGCTGTTGAGCGTCGCGAGGACTTCACCACGTGTGACGGTATCGCCGACTTTGACCTGCAGGTCGGTAATGCGCCCGGCGATGGGCGCGCCGATGCGCGCCATGCGCGTCTCGTCAACCTCGATGCGGCCCGGTACGCGCTGCACTTCGCGCACGTCGCGGTAGGCCGCACGCCCGAGCTCGACTGCGGATGCAAGCTGTGGCGTCGCCGCCACGAACAGCGGATCGGTGGGCGTCGTGGCCGGGGGCGCGGGCTGTTGCCTCGAGCAGCCGGCAAAGACCAGCACCCCCGCCAGGATCAACAACAGGTAGCGTTTCATCATGTTCTCGCTTCAGCGCAGGGTGAAGGGGTCGTGCGCGAGCAGCCGCTCGATGTCGAGCTGTGCTGCGACGCGGTCGAAGCGTGCCTGGATGTATTCGGCGCGCACGGCACGCAGCGTACGCTGCGCGTCGAGCACTTCGAGAAAGCTGCGTTCGCCGGCGCGATACGCCGCCTCGGCGACCTGCAGCGCACCCTGCGCCTGGCCCAGCAGCCCGGACTCGAACGCGTCGGTGAGACGCTGCGCGATGTTGTAACGCGCGTAGGCGCTGTCGAGCTCGCGCAGCAGCTGCGCGCGCTGCGCTTCGCGCTGTGCCGCCACCAGCTCTATCGTGCTTTGCGCCTGTGCAATCTGGCCGCTGCGGCGATCCCACAGCGGCAGCGGCAACGAGACGCCGAACAGCGTCTGCCGCACTTCGGGATCGCGCGTCTCGAACACTTTCAGCGTCGGCTGCGGGTAGCGCAGCGCAAGCTCGTGCTCGAGCCTCGCGCGTGCACGAGCCGATTCGGCGGTCAGCGTCTGCAGAGCGGGATGGCTTTCCAGCACGAGCGCCTGGAGTACCGGAAGCGGCTGCAACGCCGAGCGTGCCGGGACGGCGCCGTCGGGCTCGAAGTCGAGAGGCAGCTCATTGCCCGCAAGCCGGCGCATGAGCGCGCGCGCCTCCTCGAAGCGCAGCGCGGCGCTATCGGCAAGGTTGCGCGCGACGAGGGTTTCGGTCTCGGCACGGCGCAGTTCGAAGCGCGGCGCTTCACCGACGTCGACGCGCGCGCGCACGCGGTCGCGCATCGCAGCGAGCAGCGCAGCGTTTTCCTGAGCGAGCGCGAGCTCCGACACGCGGCGCAGCGCGTCGTAGTACGCCTGCACCGCCTGGTAGCCGATCTGCAATCGTACGGCAGCAATTTGCGCGTCGGTTGCCGCGAGGCCCGCACGCGCGGCCCCGATGCGTGCATCGCGCACCGCAGGCAGCTCGATCCGCTGCGATACCGCCCATTGGTCGACGCTGCCGCCGGGCACGCCGATGCGCGAGCGCCAGGAGCCGGCACCCACGTCGATTTCCGGATTGGGATACGCGCGGGCGACCTGCTCTTCCGCGGCGGCATAGCCGCGCTGCTTGCGCGCGACATTGAGCTCCGGGCTGTGCTGCTCGACCAGGCCCAAGTAGCTCGCGAGCGGTATGGCTGTTGCTGCATGCGCCGATGCGGCAAGCATATAGCCGCACAGCGCGAGAATCGCTGTTGTTTTCATCTTCTGTTCGGGCGTGAATATCGATGCGTGCCAGAGCACGCGAACGGCCGGCGTCGGCCGCGGTCACCGCACCGACGATCAGTCAGGCGGCCTGTACGGCGGACAAGGAGGAACGTCCGTACGGAGGAAAAACTCG
The DNA here is from genome assembly GCA_050260255.1 of Rhodospirillaceae bacterium. GTDB lineage: Bacteria > Pseudomonadota > Gammaproteobacteria > Burkholderiales > SG8-41 > JAQGMV01. Next base: position 9,779 of record JBLNBW010000044.1, read on the forward strand.
TATGCGACGTGCGACGGCCCAAGCCCGATGCCTGGGCCGTTCCATGACGACATCAAAATGTCCGTTATGCCGCGCTCGTCGTTCGCATCGCCCGGCGCAGCCATATCCGCCGCCGTGACACAGGCGGCGTGCAACTGCGGCTCGCTCCATGCGGCGTTCGCTGTAAGCAATGCGATTACGGCAATCAGGACGCCGAGTGCGGCGTGCAGGCGTGTCATGCGCGAATGGATCTTCGTTCTCCCTGTCGCTTCAAAGAGCGCCTGCACGGGAGGGAAGTTCCATCCGATTTCGTATAGGTCACATATCGGGATCGAATGCCCGATCGCCTTCGGGATGAGGTACGCCATCCGCCGCGATCGATGCGAAGTCATGGAGCGCGCGGTCGAGCAGATGCGACGGGCGCGCATTCTGAAGGCTGGTCAGTATGGTATCGACGCGACCGGGATAGCGCTTGTCCCACTCGTGCAGCATCGCCTTCACGGCTTTGCGCTGCAGATTTTCCTGCGATCCGCAGAGCGTGCAGGGGATCAACGGAAATTCGCGCAGCGCGGCGTAGCGGGCAATATCCTTTTCCTCGCAGTACGCAAGCGGGCGGATGACGACGTGGCGGCCATCGTCGGACACGAGCTTGGGCGGCATCGCTTTCAGCTGTCCGCCGTAAAAGAGGTTGAGGAAAAACGTCTGGATGATGTCGTCACGATGATGGCCGAGCGCGATCTTCGTTGCGCCGAGCTCGCCCGCGACGCGGTAGAGCACGCCGCGCCGCAGCCGCGAGCACAGCGAGCACATGGTCTTCCCTTCGGGAATGACGCGCTTTACCACGCTGTAAGTATCCTGCTCCACGATGCGGTACAGCACGCCGATCTTGGTGAGATACGCCGGCAGCACGTCGGCGGGAAAACCCGGTTGCTTCTGGTCGAGATTGACCGCAACGAGGTCGAAGGGCACCGGCGCGCGATCGCGCAAGTGCATGAGGATGTCGAGCAGCGCATAGCTGTCCTTGCCGCCCGACAGGCACACCATCACCTTGTCGCCCGGCGCTATCATGCCGTAGTCGCCGATCGCCTGGCCCACGAGGCGGCGCAGCCGCTTCGCAAGCTTGTTGGCTTCGTAGACGGCCTTGCGCGTATCCGCGGCGGGCGGCATCGCTACGTCGTTCATTGCATCATCCCATCATCACGCTGCGTCCACCGTCGACGGCGAGAATCTGGCCGGTCACGTATGGGGCTGCGGTGAGCAGAAATTCCACTGCCTTCGCGATGTCGTCGGGCTCGCCGACGCGCTTCAAGGCCGTCTGGTTCAGTATGCGCTGGCGCGCGAGCTCATCGCGCCACGTATCGTCGTCCGGCCACAGGATAGTGCCCGGCGCCACCCCATTGACGCGCACGTCGGGACCGAGTTCCCGCGCAAGCGAGCGCGTGAGCGACACGAGACCGCCTTTCGCTGCGTTGTACACGACATAGTTCTTCATCGGGAATTCGGCGTGTATATCGATGATGTTGACGATGCACCCGCGGTGCTTGCGCAATTCCTTCGCGGCGGCCTGCGACAGAAAGAGCGGCGCCTTGAGGTTGGTGCCCACGAGGTCCTCCCACGCCTGCTCGGTGATTTCACCGATCGGCGTGGGATAGAAGCTCGAAGCGTTGTTCACGACGGCATCCAGGCGGCCGAACGCATCGACCGCGTCCTGCACCAGACTTGCCAGGTACCCGGCCTTCAGCAAATCGCCATGCAGCAGGATGGCCGAGGCCGGCCGGCGCGCAAGCAATTCCGCCTGCAACGCGTGGGCTTCGGTGTGCGAGGAGCGATAGTGCACCGCCACCCGGGCGCCGGCCGCATGGAGGCGGCGCGTAACGGCGGCACCGACGCGGCGCGCGCCGCCCGTGACGAGCACGACTTTGTCGGCCAGGCTATCGCTCATGTCGATCTGCGCTTCAAGGGACGCGGAAAATTGTCAATTCTAGCCGAATCGCTCATCATCCAAGGCGTGTACCTGCCACCGCATCTTGCGCATCTGCCGCCCCCGCCCCCCGAAGCACGAGCCGTCAGCGCAGAGCTCGCCGCGCTCATTGCCGGCGACATACGCGCGCACGGCGGATGGGTGAGCTTCGCGCGCTACATGGAGCTTGCACTGTATGCGCCGGGACTCGGCTATTACAGTGCAGGCAGCCGCAAGTTCGGTGCCGGGGGCGACTTCGTGACCGCGCCTGAGCTCACGTCCCTCTTCGGACGCTGCATCGCCCGCCAGGTGGCGCAGCTGCGCGAGCGAGCGCTGCCCGATGTGCTGGAAGTCGGTGCCGGCAGCGGCGCCCTCGCCGCAGACGTTCTACGCGAGCTCGGCGCGTGCGGTCAGCTGCCTGAGCGCTATCTGATCCTCGAGGTAAGCGCAGACCTGCGCGAACGGCAGCGGGCCACCATTGCAGAACGTGCTGCCCAATATCTCGAACGCGTGCAATGGCTGGAGGTCTTGCCGTCGCGGCTCAACGCAGTGGTCATCGGCAACGAAGTGCTCGACGCCATACCGACGCATGTCGTGCGCGTCCGCAACGGTACGGTGAGCGAAGTCGGCGTTGCGGCCGCCGAGGGGCCGGTGTTTTCATGGTCCGATCGGCGTGCGGAAGGCGACGTGCTTGCCGCAGCAACGGCGTTGGCGCTGCCGGAAGGCTATCGGACGGAACTCAACATCGCGGCGCGCGGCTTCATCGCAAGCTTTGCGCGACTCCTGGAGCGCGGCGTCATGCTGCTTATCGACTACGGCTATCCGGCACGCGAGTTCTATCATCCCGCGCGCGCCGAGGGCACGCTCATGTGCCATTACCGGCATCATGCGCACGGCGATCCCTTCGTTCTCGTGGGCTTGCAGGACATTACCGCTCACGTCGATTTCACCGCGATCGCCGAGGCGGCGGTGAGCGCCGGCGCCGAAGTGCTCGGCTACACCACGCAAGCGAACTTTCTCATCAATTGCGGCATCACCGAGATGCTGGCGCAAGTGCCGGCCAGCGACGTCCACGCTTATGCGCCCCTCGCCTCGCAGGCGCAGCAGCTGCTGTCCCCGACCGAGATGGGAGATCGCTTCAAGGTCATCGCGCTCGGCAAAGGCATACAGGACGGCTTGCGCGGCTTCGCGCAGGGCGACAAAACCCACCTGCTGTAGTGATGGACCCAAGCTCGTTCACGCGTGTGATACGGCGCTTCGTTTTCCTGCCTGCAATGCTGGCGGCTGCAACGCCGGCATGCGGCCACGCGGCACCATCGAGCGATGGGGTAGCCTGGGCGCGGACACCACATGGCAAAATGCTCGAACGCATTCTTCCGCGCAGCGTCTCGCCGTCGCAATTGCCGGAGCCGCAATCCGAAGGCGCGCGCTTGGTCGCAAAGTATTGCATGCAATGTCATCACCTGCCGAACCCGGCCATGCATACGGCGGCTCGTTGGAAGACGGTCGTCGATCGCATGGTGTGGCGCATGCGCGGCGGCGGCAATCTCGGCGCAGTAATGAAGGAGCTGATGGAAGGTGTGGAGGCGCCGACTGCCGCGGAAGCGGCGACGCTGATCGCATACCTGCAACGCCACGGGCAGCAGGAAATGGACGCGAGCGATCCCGTCCTGCGCACCGAAGCGGGCCAGATCTACGTCCTCGCGTGCAGCCAATGTCACGCGCTGCCCGATCCGAAGCGCCATACCGCGCGCGAATGGCCCGACGTGGTGCACCGCATGCAGCGTCACATGCGATGGGCCAACACCGTGACGGGCGACTCGCGGCTGCGCACGACGCCGGAGCTCAACACCCGCGCAATCGTACGCCTGCTGCAGACTCATGCAAGAGGAGAGGCCCGGTGAAAGCCATGCAGCTCGAAGCGCCCGGCTCACCCTTGCGCTGCGCCGACGTGCCGATGCCCACACCGTCGGCCGGCGAGGTACTGCTCAAAGTACGCGCGTGCGGCGTGTGCCGCACCGATCTGCATGTCGTCGACGGCGAGCTGCCTCAGCCCAAAGCGCACCTGGTGCCGGGACATGAAATCGTCGGCGAGATCGTAGCGCTCGGCCCGGACGTCGAGCAATTCAGTATCGGCATGCGGGTCGGCATCCCGTGGCTGGGCTACACCTGCGGCCGCTGCACGTACTGCACGAGCGGACATGAAAACCTGTGCGACCGCGCGCGTTTCACCGGTTACCAGATCGACGGCGGTTATGCGGAATACACGCTCGCCGATGCACGGTACTGTTTTGCCTTGCCGGACAGCTACGACGATGTTGCAGCCGCACCGCTGCTGTGCGCGGGGCTCATCGGCTATCGTTCGCTCGTCATGGCCGGCGACGCGCAGATCTTGGGACTCTACGGCTTCGGCGCGGCTGCGCACATCGTTGCGCAGGTCGCATGCGCGCAAGCACGTACGGTTTATGCCTACACGCGCCCCGGCGATCGCGAAGGACAGCGCTTCGCGCTGGATCACGGCGCAACGTGGGCAGGCGATGCCGGCGCTGCCCCGCCTCGACCGCTCGATGCCGCCATCATTTATGCGCCGGCGGGAGCCTTGGTCGTGAGCGCCCTGCGCGCCGTGCGCAAAGGCGGCACGGTCGTGTGCGCCGGCATACACATGTCCGACATACCCTCGTTTTCCTACGAGCTGCTATGGGGCGAGCGCACCGTGCGCTCGGTCGCCAATCTCACGCGGCGCGACGGCGAAGAATTTCTCGCGCTCGCGCCCACGGTTCCCGTGCGCACGTCGACCAAAGCGTATCCGCTCGAGCACGCCAACCAGGCACTTGCCGATTTGCGCAGCGGCCGCCTGACGGGCGCGGCGGTTCTGGTTCCCGGGTCGCGCTAGCCCGCGAGACGCGAAAGCGGGCAGAATACGCGATGTCCTGAACAAAAACGCGCAGGCTCCCGATGAAGCTCAGAGTCCTCCCCTGCATTGCCGCCCTCGTCTGCTCGCTCGGCACAGGCACCGCTCACGCGCAACAAGGCGCAAAGCCGCTGCGCATGATCATTCCGTTTCCTCCCGGCGGCAGCCTCGATGTCGTAGGGCGACTGCTGGGTCACAAGATCACGGAAATGACCGGTCGCAACGTGATCGTCGACAACCGCTCGGGCGCTTCAGGAAACATAGGCACCGAGGTCGCAGCGAAATCGGCGCCGGACGGCGCGACGGTGATGCTCAACACCCTGCCGTTCGTCGTGAATCCGGCGCTGTTCGGCAAAGCGCCATACGATCCGGTGAAAGACTTCGCGCCGATCTCGCTGATCGCGAGCGGCCCGCATCTGCTCGTCGTCCACCCCACCGTTCCTGCAAAAAATCTGAAAGAGCTGCTCGCGCTCGCGCGCGCGAAGCCGGGCCGCATGAATTATTCGTCGGCGGGCAACGGAACGAATCTTCACATTCCGGCCGAGCTCATGAAGAACATGGCCAAGGTGGATATCGTTCACGTGCCGTACAAAGGCGGCGGACCTGCACTCACCGCCCTGCTCGGCGGCGAAGTGGACATGAGCTTCATCAACCTGGTGCCGGTCGTTCCGCACCTGCAGTCCGGCCGGCTGCGCGCGATCGCCGTGACGAGCGCGAAGCGCTCCACCTCGTTGCCCAACGTGCCGACGATCGCCGAAAGCGGGTTGCCCGGCTACGAATTCACGACATGGTGGGCGCTGGTGGCGCCGGCCGCGACCCCGCCTTCCGCCGTGGCGGATCTCAACGACGTGGTGGTCAAAGCGGTGAAGTCGCCGGACTTCCGCGAACGGATGACCAAGGAAGGCGCCGAGGCCATCGGCAGCACGCCGGAACAGTTGGGCAACCACATACGCACCGAAGTGGCGAAGTGGAGCAAGCTGGTTCGGGATATGGGGCTGAAAGCCGACTGACCGCGACGTCGGCCTAGAGCTCGGGGATTTTCATGCCGCGCTGTACCGCCGGGCGGGCGGAGATCGCATCGAACCAGCGCCGCACGTTGGGATAGTCCGCGAGCCGCGTCTTGTGCCACTCGTAACGTGCGACCCAGGGGTAGGTCGCGATGTCGGCGATGGTGTATTCGTCGGCAAGGTACTCGTGCTGCGCCAGGCGCGCATCGAGCACGCCATACAGCCGGCGCGTCTCCGCGACATAGCGCTCGATGCCATAAGGCACCATCTGCTTCGCCGCGCGCAGAAAGTGGTGCACCTGCCCGAAAGTCGGACCGACGCCGCCCATCTGGAACATGAGCCACTGCAGCGCCTCGTAGCGGCCGCGCACGCTGTCGGGCAACAGCTTGCCTGCCTTGCCGGCAAGGTAGACGAGTATCGCGCCGGACTCCATCAGGCTGATCGGCTGTCCGTCCGGCCCTTCGCTGTCCACGATCGCCGGTATCTTGCTGTTCGGACTGATCGCGACGAACTCCGTTTTGAACTGCTCGTTTCTGCCGATGTTCACCGCATGCACGCGATACGGCAAGCCGACTTCCTCGAGCATGATGGAGATCTTGCGGCCGTTCGGCGTGCTCCATGTGTACAGCTCTATCATCGTCATCCTTCTCCGTTCATGCTCATGAGCGCTGCGCGTATCGCCTGCAGCCGCGCTGCGGCAACCGCATCGCGTATCGCATCGCCCCCGGTGACGCCGCGCGCGATCGCGCCCGCGTCCACCGCCGCCGCTGCATGGACCGCGCGCTGCAATCGCTGCAAAGTCCGCTGGGCGTCCGGCTCGCCGATCAACGCCACCTCGCACAGTTCTTCGAAGCGCTTCGGCTTGCGCCACGCATCGACGGCATTGAAGAGCTCGAGCAACGCCGATGCATCGAGATCCGCGGCATCCGCGATGGTGTTCGCGTGCTTGGCCGCAAGCACGGATAGATCGCGGCAGGACGTGGGCACCTTGAGCCGTTGTGCGAGGGCGTCCGCAGCGTACGGATCCAGCGTGCGCGTCAGCGCCGCCCAGCGCCCATCGAGCGACATGCGTTGTGCCGCGGCCGTGTCGATCGTGTCGAGCACATCGTCCCAAGCGGAAGCGTCGTACAGGCTCGCGAGCTCGGGTGCAACACGCTCGAGCGCGCCGCACTCGCGCAGCACGGCGAGCATCCGAGAAGGCTCGAGCTCCATCAACCCGCGCGCAAACTCCTGCCACACCCGCTCGGGCACGAGCGCGTCGACTTCGCCCGCCTCCGCCATGCTGCGCATCAGCGCCTGCGTGTCGGTCGCGATTTCGAAGCCGAAACGCGCAGCAAACCGCGCCACGCGCAATATGCGAACCGGATCTTCGGCGAACGCGGGACTGACGTGGCGCAGTATGCCGGCGCGCAAGTCGTCCTCCCCGCCGTACGGATCGATGAGCGTGCCGGCCTCATCGCGCGCCATGGCGTTGATCGTGAGATCGCGCCGCTCGAGGTCCTGCTCCAGCGTCACGTCGGGCGCCGCATAGAACTCGAAGCCGTGATACCCCCGCGCCGTCTTGCGCTCCGTGCGTGCGAGCGCATACTCCTCGTGCGTATCCGGGTGAAGGAAGACCGGGAAATCGCGGCCCACCGGCTTGTAGCCCAGGCGCCGCATCTCCTCCGGCGTCGCGCCCACGACGACGTGGTCGCGATCGCTCACCGGCAAGCCGAGGAGCCCGTCACGCACCGCGCCGCCCACCACGTAAGTCTTCATCGAGGTCCGCTAGAGCGTCGCGCCCGATCGCGGTACGGCTGAAACCGCGTGCGCGGATACTGGGGAGCAAGCCAGTTTTGCGCGACGGACTCCAGCGCGGCGGGCTTTATGCCGAACGGAAATCGCGAGTTGCATACCGAGTCCACCTTCATCGAGCGCACGTTGTCCCGGGTCATCATCTTGCCGGGCAGAGATTCGAGCACCGCTGCCTGCAGGTACGACAGGCGAGCACCCAACCCTATCACCGGACGCGGATGTCCGCTCACTTCGCCTGCGTAGCGCACCAGCTCGCGCAGCGTGTATACCTTCGGCCCGCAAAGATCGTACGCGGCGCCTATCGCCTCGGGATCTTCCAGCGCCGCGGCGTAAGCGGCGGCGACGTCTTCCACGTACACAGGCTGAAAGCGTGCATTTGCACACGCGAGTGGAACGATGGGCGCCATCGACTGCATGCGTGCGAACACGGTGAGAAAGCGATCGCCGGGGCCGAACACGACCGAGGGCCGGAAAACGGTGTAGGCAAGGCCCGACTCCCTGACGACGATCTCCCCCTGGCCTTTGCTGCGCACATAGTCGCTAGGGCCGTTGACGTCCGCATTGAGCGCGCTCATGTGCAGCAGGCGCTGCACGCCCTGCGCCTTGCATGCGCCCACCACTTTGCGCGGCAGCTCGACGTGCACCTGCTGAAAATTGCCGTGAAGAATGCCGACGAGATTGATCACGGCATGCTGTCCGCGCAAGCACCACGACAACGTTCGCGGATCGTGAATGTCGGCCTCGACCAGTTCGACGGTCGGCAGGACGGTGAGATGCTTCACCCGTTCGCGACGGCGCGTCGGGACACGCAAGCGATAGCCTTTTGCCGCGAGGACCTCGCAGATGTGCCGCCCAATAAAACCGCTGCCACCCAGCACGCAAACGTTTTCGATGTTCATGATGCCTCCACGGCTTGGAGGGAATCGTTTCACCGCCAAGCACGCTAACCTCTTCGATGCTCGTGCCGCCCCTGCTGCATTCCATGGCGATTGTACAGCCTGGGCTGCAGGCGGATTGGTGCCACGTCGCCGAAACGGCAAGCGGGTATGGGGGAGCGACTGGGAGCGCAGCGAGCGCGCTCAGGGCGTATCGCCGAGCGGCGTCTCCCCGTTCGCGCGGCGCGGCGCGATGACGCCCAGCCTCTGCCGCAGCGATTGCAGCTGCTGAGTGAAGGTGTGCGCGTAGTATGTGGCGTTCGACATCACCTTCTTCACGTAATCGCGCGTTTCGTTGAACGGTATGGCCTCCGCATACACCGCCCCTTCGAGCGGCGCATCGGTGCGCCAGGCGCGCGCGCGTCCGGGACCCGCGTTGTAAGCGGCCGACGCGAGCACCGACGAGCCATCGAGCGTATCGAGCACGTGCTTCAGGTAGTACGTGCCCAGGCTCAGATTCGTGTCGATGTCGGTGACCTGCGAAACGTGCCAGTTGCGCAATCCCAGCTTGGTCGCGACCCATTTCGCGGTGGCCGGCATGAGCTGCATGAGGCCGCCCGCGCCGGCGGACGAGCGGGCGCTCGCCACGAAACGGCTTTCCTGACGGATGAGCCCATAGACCCATGCTTCGTCGAGGTCGAGCTGGGTGGTGTACGTCTTCAAGTTCTGGCGGTAGGGCGCCACGTAGCGCAAGCTGAAGTCGTGCAGGCTCTCGGTGCGGTCGGCGGTGTTGATGGCGCGATCCCACAGCTCGTTGCGGCGCGCGACTTCCGACGCCGCGAGCAGCTGCTTGTCGTCGAGATTGCGTATCGTGTAGAACCATTCGCGCGTGCCGTCGACGCGCAGGTTCATCTTGTACAGCGCCAGCGCGCGCTGTATGCCGGGCAGCCCGCTGATTGCGCGTACTTCGTCGTTGCTCGGTTTGTACGCCACCGGTGGCACGGCAATTTTCTCGCCCAGCGCTTCGAGCGCAAGCTGGCCGTAGAAGTTGTACTCGCCCGACAGCGGCTTGAACAGCGCCAGGGCCTCCTCGCTTCGGCCCAGCGCTTCGAGGGCGCGCGCTTTCCAGTAGCGCCAGCTCGACTGTCCCCGTTCCTTTGCGGTCATCGCGTCTATCGCCGCCAGCACGTCCTTCCAGCTGCGTACGAGCAGCGCCGCTCGCACTTTCCACGCGAGCTGCAGATCGCTGAGATCGCCCGCTTTCGCATACCACTCGAGCGCCGCGGGGTCGTGCCGCATGGCAGCGAAATAAGCGAGCTGACCCCACACGTAGGCGCGATCGTCCTCGCTGAAGCGCGACTCGAGGCGCGCCCAGTAGCCCGCGGCCTGCGACGGCGAGCTGCGCGCGAGTCGATACACGGCGAACATCGCGGTCTCGCGCAGCGCCCGCGTCTTGAGATCGACCGGCTTGTCGAGGTAGCCAGCGGGATTGGACGACACCAGCATCAGCGTCCGCAGCTCGGGACCTGTGCCAGGCGGCAGGAACGTACCGACGCGCCACGCCATGTTGGTCTGACCGAGCTCCAGCGACAGGCGAACGCGGCTCCACACGTCTTCTTCCGACAGCTGCCCGGCGGCAGCGAGCGCCTTGAACAACGGGGTGCAGTTGTCCGGCAGCTCGCGGCCGACGAACCACAGGGGCCGCGCTTCCTGCAGGGCTTCGGTGGGCTTGGCGCGTGATTTCGCCTGCAGCGCATAACACGTGAGCTCGAGATCCTCGCCGACGCCCGCGCCAAGCTCGGCCTGGAAAGTGTCCCAGTCCTGATCGCGGGCAAGCGCCTTCAGCCATTCGGTGCGCAGCCGCTCGGCGAGCAGCGTGTCGGCGTTGTTGGCGAGGAAGGTGCGCACTTCGCCGGGTGTTGCATCATCCAGCCGCAGGCGCAGCTGCCAGTACGCGACGTACGGCTCGAGCACATGGCCGCGCAGCCGCTTGGCATAGAGGTCGAGCTTGCGCGCATCGCCCACACGGAATGCTTCACGCGCGGCCAGGAAGTCGTCTTCCTGCGGGCCGGCGTAGGCGCCAGCGGCGGCAACGGCGAGCGCCGCGGCGGCAACGATTCGTGTCATCGGAGAGATCATACGGTCACGGGCATTGTACGGATTTTCGCGCTCAACAGAAGGCAATAGTAAGCATGAACGCACGACTGTGCCCGCCCGATTACCGTACCATGCCTCGACCCTGGCTTTGCCGGGACGCCGATCAGGCCAGGAACAGCCGATACGCCGGATTGTCGCTCTCGTTGCGGTACGGGTATCCGAGCTCCTCGAGAAAAGCGCTGAACTTGCGCTTGTCCTGCGGCGGCACCTGCATGCCGACCAGCACCCGGCCGTAATCGGCGCCGTGATTGCGGTAGTGAAAAAGACTGATGTTCCACCCGCGGCTCATGGCATTCAGGAACTTGAGCAGCGCGCCGGGCCGTTCCGGAAACTCGAAGCGATAGAGGATTTCGTTGTCTATGGGCGGGGCGTGGCCGCCGACGAGGTGCCGCACGTGCAGCTTGGCAAGCTCGTTGTCGCTCAAGTCGTGGGTCGTCAAGCCGTGGCGACGCAGATCCCGCACCAGCCGCCCGGTTTCAGCGCGATCGTGCACCTGCACGCCGACGAAGACCTGCGCCTGGCGCGGATCGGCGTAGCGGTAATTGAATTCGGTGATGTTCCGTGGCCCGAGGAGCGCGCAGAATGCCTTGAAGCTGCCCGGCGTTTCGGGAATCGTCACCGCGAGTATGGCTTCGCGCTTCTCGCCGAGCTCCGCCTGCTCGGCGACGAATCGCAGGCGGTCGAAATTCATGTTCGCGCCGCACGCGACCGCCACCAGCGTTTCGTTGCGCACGCGCGTCTGCTCGACGTAGGCCTTGGCGCCCGCGATCGCCAGCGCGCCGGCCGGCTCGAGTATCGCGCGCGTGTCCTGGAACACGTCCTTGATCGCGGCGCAGATCGCGTCGGTGTCCACGAGGATGATGTCGTCGACCAGCTCCCGGCACAGGCGGAACGTCTCTGCGCCGACTTCCTTCACGGCCACGCCGTCGGCGAAGAGGCCAACTTGATCGAGCCGCACCCGACGCCCCAGCTTGAGCGAGCGGTACATCGCGTCGGCGTCCTCCGGCTCCACGCCGATGATGCGCACCTCGGGACGCAAGCGCTTAACATACGCCGCGATGCCGCTGATCAGTCCGCCGCCGCCGATCGCAACGAAGATCGCGTGTATCGGATCGCTGTGCTGTCGCAGGATCTCCATCCCTATGGTGCCCTGCCCCGCGATGACCTCCGGATCGTCGTAGGGATGCACGAACGTGAGGCCGCCTTTTTCTTCGAGCTCCCGCGCATGGCTGTAAGCCTCGTCATACGAGTCGCCGTGCAGCACCACACGGGCGCCGCGCGCCTGAACGGCCTCGATCTTGATTTGCGGGGTGGTGACCGGCATGACGATCGTCGCTTTGCACTTGAGCCGCTGCGCGGCGAGCGCGACGCCTTGCGCGTGGTTGCCGGCGGAGGCCGCGATCACCCCGCGGCGCAGCGCCTCACGCGGCAGCTTGGCCATCTTGTTGTAGGCGCCGCGCAGCTTGAACGAGAACACTGGTTGCATGTCCTCGCGCTTGAGCAGCACGCGGTTGTGCAGACGGCCGGAGAGCACCGGCGCATCTTCCAACGGCGATTCGATGGCGACGTCGTAGACCCGCGCATTGAGGATGCGCTCGAGGTAGTCGATTTTTTTCATGGTCGGGTAATCCGGAGAGGGGCTTAGCGTATCAGGAATGGCCACGAGCGACACGCCCTGCCTTGCCGCGGAGCCTACGGCCGTTTACCGGCAAGGCCGATACGGCTACCATCGGGCGCATGAACCAGGACGAACAGAAGCGCGCCGCTGCGCTCGCCGCGCTGGACCATATTCCGGATGGATGCATGCTCGGAGTGGGGACCGGATCGACGGCCAACTACTTCATCGCAGCGCTCGGGCAGATCAAGCACCGACTCGCCGGCGCGGTGGCGAGCTCGGAAGCAAGTGCGACACTCCTCAAGAAAGTGGGGATAGACGTGCTCGATCTCAATGCGGTCAGCGACGTGCCGGTGTACGTCGACGGCGCCGACGAGATCGATCGCGACCTGTCGATGATCAAAGGCGGCGGTGGAGCGCTCACGCGCGAGAAGATCGTCGCGGCCGTCGCCCAGCGCTTCGTCTGCATCGCGGACGAGACCAAGCTGGTCGACAGGCTCGGCAAGTTTCCGCTGCCCATCGAAGTTATTCCGATGGCCCGCCGCTACGTGGCCTCGCAGATCGAACAGCTCGGCGGGCGACCGGTATGGCGCAAGGATTTCTTGACCGACAACGGGAACGTAATACTGGACGTGCACGGCCTCGCCATCGACGACCCGGCCGCGCTCGAAAGCACGCTCGACCATATCGCGGGCGTCGTCACCAACGGACTCTTTGCGCGGCGCGGCGCGGACGTGCTCGTCCTGGGCACGGTCGATGGCGTACGGACCATCGACCGCCGCTAATGCGCTTGGTCAGGAGCCAGGGCTGGAACTGATGCTGGGCTGAACCGCATCATACGGTGACATCCGCGGCAAAGCGACGTCACTCTATAACAGGTCTGGCGCCAACACGGCCCGCACTACTGTCTCGCGGCTGTGCTCCGCGCGGACGAGCCACCAGATCGAGCCCGTGCTCATCGGCCAGCCGTCGATCTTCCCGGTGAGCGCGAGCGCGGCCACGGCGCCCAGGGTCGGCTGGTGCCCCACGACAACGACCGTCTCGTCGCCATACGGCCAGCCGACTTTGTCCATCACCTGCTCCGGCGTTGCCGCCGTGCCGACCGCCTCTTCGGTACGGAAGTCCGCAGTGAGCGCACGGGCCGTTTCCTGCGCGCGGACGGCAGGGCTCACCATGATGCGATAGGCGTCGGGCAGCCGCGGCCGCAGCCATGCGGCCATCGTTTCGGCCTGGCGCCTACCCGTAGCGCTCAACGTGCGCTCACTGTCCGGATAGCCGGGCGGAGCATCGGCATGCCGCCAGAGTATCAGCTGCATGGACGATCACGGCTTGGGCGGCACGTAGCCTGCCGCGGTTTCCGCGCCCTCGCCGAAGAAGTGCTTCTCCATCTGCTGCGCGAGATAGTCGCGCGCTTTCTTGTCGGCAAGGTTCAGGCGGTGTTCGTTGACGAGCATCTTCTGGAGCTCCAGCCATTGCTTCCACGCTTCCTTGGAAACGTTGGCATAGATCTTCTTGCCCAGCTCGCCCGGATACGGCGGATAGTCCAGCCCTTCCGCCTCGCGGCCCAGTTTCACGCAATGCACGGTGCGCGCCATCGCTGACCTCGTCTCGAAATGTAGCCGCGTATTATCGCAAATCCGCGCTGCCCACGGCAGCGTCAGGCAGCCCGGGCGCGCGCCCTGTGCGCGGCGACGATGAGTGGATGATCGTCCCGGGGGCGCTCGAGGAAATAGCCCTGGGCGCAGTCGACGTCGAAGCCCTTGAGCATTTCCAGCGTGGCTTCGTCCTCCACGCATTCGGCTATGGTGGTTTTATGCAAGCCGCGTGCGACCGCGACGATGGCCTTCACGAAGAGCTGGTTGTCGTGGTCGTGCGGCAGGTTGCGGATGAAGAGGCCGTCGATCTTCACCGAGTCGGCCTGCAGGTGCTTGAGATATGCGAACGACGAGAAGCCCGTGCCGAAGTCGTCGAGGCACACGCCGCATCCCGTCTCGCGCAACGCCTCGATGAAGCGCTGCGCATCGTGAAGGTCCGACACCGCCGACGTTTCGGTGAGCTCAACCAGCAGGCGGCGCGGCACTACGTTGCAGCGCCTCAGCTCTTCGGCAATGAACTGGGGCAGCGCCGGCTCGTCGAACGAGCGCCCGGAGATGTTCACCGCGATGGCGGGGATGTGTTCGTTGTGCGCGAGCATCTCTATCGCTTCGCGCACCACCCAGCGATCGATGTCGAGAATCTTGCCGGATTTCTCCGCCATCGGAATGAATTCCGCGGGCATGAGTATGCGGTCCGGGTTGTCCTTGTCGCGCATGCGCACCAGCGCCTCGAAATGCGCGAGCTCGCGGCCGTGCGCCGTGTAGACGCCCTGGTACTGCAGATGCATGAGCCCGCTCTCCAGCGCGTGCAGGATGCGGTCGTTCCACGAAAGGCGCGAGATCATCTGCTGCGACGTGTCGATGTCGCTGCGATAAATGCGCCAGGCGTTTTTGCCGGCTTCTTTCGCCTGATACATCGCGGTGTCGGCGCGCGCAATCAGCTCCTCGGCGCTGTCCGCATGATCCGGAAACACCGCGATGCCGAGGCTGGACGTGAGACGCAGGCTCTGGCCTTCGAACTGAAAGCGCACCAGCGATATCGAGCGCGTGATCCGCTCGGCGAGCACGCGCAGCATCTCGTTCGAGATCTCCGGCACCAGTATGGCGAATTCGTCACCGCCGAGGCGGCTGAAGATCTCGTTGCGCCGTACCTGGCCCGCCACTTCGCCGGCCACGCGGATCAACATGGCGTCGCCCGCCCGATGGCCGAAGGTGTCGTTGATGTACTTGAAGTCGTCGAGATCGAAGAACAGCAGCGCAAGCCGCGAGTCGTGGCGTTGGGCGTCGGCGATCATGCGCGCCAGCTCTTCGTTGAAGCGATGGCGGTTGTAAAGCCCGGTCAGCGCATCGCGCTCGGCGAGGTAGACCAGCTGATCGGCGGTCTGCCGCTCGCGCGTCACGTCCTCGAACAGCCACAGATGGCCTACCGGCCGGCCGTACACGTCTTCTACGGCGTGCCCCTGCTGCGTGATGAGACGGCCGTCGGCGAGCTGGATTTCGAGCGTCCCGAAAATCTCGCCCAGGCGCGGCTGGCGCAATATGTGCCGCCCCTGGTCTTCGGGCCGCGCAAGCGCGGTCGCGGAGCTCGCGAGCACTTCCTGCGGATTGCGCCCGATGAGGCGCGCGCCCGGCGGCAGCGCCCAGATGCGGGTGAACGCGGGATTGCTGTACACGACCTTCTGATCCGGCGACACGAACAGAATGCCGATGTCCATCGCGGCCAGCAGCGCGGACAGGCGCGCATGCTCGTTCTGCGCCCGCGTAAGGTAATCCTGCTGCACCGCCTGCGCTTCGCGCAGTTCGATCACCGTCGCCTCGAGACGCTGCTCCGCCTGCTTGCGCTGGGTGATATCGCGGATGCTGATGCGAATGCCGAGGTATGCGCCGTGGTTGTCGTAGATCGGGCGCCAGTCGGCCGCCGCCCAGAATTCCTGACCATTCTTGCGGCGCACGCGAAACTCGTAGTCCTGGCCGCTGTTGCCGCGCAGCGCGCGACGGATCTGGCGCATCGTCCGCACGACGTCCGGTTCGCTGATGAACGGCGCGGGAAAATTGTCGGTCGCAAGGCACTCCTCGGGCGTATAGCCGAACATATCGGTGACGCGCGGATTGATCCAGATGAGCTTGCCGTCCGGCCCTATCCACAACTCGCAGTCGTAGCTGTAGTCCGCGATCGCGGTAAACTTCGCCTCGCTTTCCGCGAGCGCCTTGATACGCCCCTCGAGCGTCGCCGCCATCGCATTGAACGCCCCGGTGAGCTGCCCGACCTCGTCTTCACCGCCCACGGGCAGGCGCACGTTGAGATCGCCCGCGGCGAGCTGCGCGCTCGCCGCCGTGAGCTGGCGCAAGTTGCGCGTGAGCCAGTACGAGACCGCGACCATCGTCACGGCGGAGAGCATGAGCACGAGAGCGCCTATGAGCAGGCTCTCGCGTATCAGGTTCGCGCGCGCACCCTTCAAAAACGCGGTGGACCAGCCGAACTTGAGCGTGCCGTATTTCTGCCCGGGCGATGCGATATCCATCTCCGTCTGGAAACGGGCGTCGAACTTGCGCATCGTCCCGTCCGGCCCACCGGTGGGTGACGGCCCGCTCGCCGCCACCAGCTTGCCCTCGCGGTCGAACAGCAGCAGATAGGAGCGCTCCTGCTCGCGTCGCACCTCGAGCAACAGCTTTTGCGCGGCCTCGTAATCGCGGTTGGTAAGGAGCGGCACGAGCGCCGCGTTGAGCAGCGGCTTCTGCTCCTCGAGGTGGACGCGAGCGCGCTCCGCGAGCGTCTCGTCCAGCGTGTTGATGCTATTGGCGAGCAGCAACACGAGCATGACGGCCTGCACGAGTACGCTCGCGAGCAACAGCCGCACACGCAGCGATAACCCCATACGCCAGCGGGTCATGGTGCAACAATCGCGCGGTGTGTGCGGCGGCCTTCGCCTGCCGCGCCTGCACTGCGGGGTGAATGAGTCACGAGGCCTCGACTGCTAGATGCGCTTCACGAGCACGACCGAGCGGCGCTGGAAGTTGTACAGCGCGCGCTTCGGACCGGGGAGCTCTTCGAGCCCGGTTTCCACGAAGCCGCGTTCGACGAACCAGTGCTCGGCCCGCGTAGTGAGCACGAAAAGGCGCTTGAGTTTCATGCGGCGCGCGCGAACTTCGATGTCGTGCAGCAATCGCTCTCCCGCACCCTGGTTGCGGAAATCCGGCCGCACGGCAAGACACGCGAGTTCCGCCGCGCGCTCCTCGGGGAAGGGATAGAGCGCAGCGCACGCCACGACGATGCCGTCGTGCTCGATGACGACGAAGCGGTTCACTTCGCGCTCGAGCAGCCGCCGGTTGCGCTTGACCAGGATGCCTTCGGCCTCGAGCGGCTCTATGAGCTGCAGGATGCCGCCGATGTCCGAGAGCCGCGCCGGACGCAGCGTCTCGATCGGATCGGGCGTGACGAGCGTGCCTACGCCTTTGTGCGTGAACAGCTCCAGCAGCAGACCATCGTCGATATGGCCCGAGATGAGATGCACGCGCTTCACGCCGTTCTGGCACGCACGCACCGCCTGCGGCAGATAAAACCGCACATCGCCCTCGGACAGCGTGCCGCGCGCGATTCGCGTCTGCGCCTGATGCACCGTGAGCTCGCGCAACAGCTCGCCGCGGCGCCCGGTGACGCCGACCGCGTCCATCATGAAAATGAGCTTCTCGGCCTGTAGCGCGACCGCCGTCGAGGTCGCGACGTCTTCCAGCGACAAGTTGAACACTTCCCCGGTCGGCGAGTAACCGACGGGAGAAACGAGCACGAGCTCGCTGTCGTTGAGCCGCCGCTGTATCGCGAGGCCATCGACCTTGCGCACTTCACCGGTGTGCATGAAATCGGTGCCTTCGAGAACGCCGAGCGGCTTCGCCGTGATGAAATTGCCGCTGGCGACGCGGATGTCCGCGCCCGCCATCGGTGAGTTCGGCAGACCCATCGATAACAGCGCTTCGATTTCGACGCGCAGACGGCCGCTCGCCTCCTTCGCCGCGACGAGTGCTGCGTCATCGGTGACGCGCAGGCCGGCGTGGAAGCGGCTGCGCTGCCCTCGCTCCTTGAGCTGCGCCTCGATTTGCGGGCGCGCGCCGTGCACGAGCACGAGCTTCACGCCCAAGGCGGCGAGCAGGTTCAAGTCATGGGTGAGATCGAAGAAGCGGCCGTCGGCCACCACTTCGCCGCCGAACGCGATGACGAACGTCTTGCCGCGGAACGCATGGATGTACGGCGCGACGGATTGAAACCAGTCGATGAACCGATCCTGCGTCGACAACCGGGCCCGACGCTGCCCGCGCGCAGGTGGCGTGCCGTCGCTGTCGATCTCGGCCGGCTTGTCGTTCGTATCGTTAATGTTCCACCTCTCGCTGTGCTGCAGGCCCTCGTCGAGTGGTGCCGATATTATGCGAGTTTGCATACCAGGGAAAGTTAGGAAGTTCGCTCAGAAGTCGCCCCACAAGGCCTGCATGGCGGCGAGCGCCGCGACGGCCGCAGTTTCGGTGCGCAGCACGCGAGGACCTAAGCGCACGCCATGAAAGCCCGCCTGCTCCGCATCGCGCTGCTCCACGGGGGCGAGTCCGCCTTCGGGACCGCACAGCAACCATACCGCGCCTGCAGGGCGCTTAAGATCGTGAAGCCGGTTTGCAGCGAGCGGACTCAGCATCAGGCGCACGTCACGCTCGGACTCTAGGCCGCCCAGCCACGTTCTGTAGTCCATGACCGGCGCGATTGCCGGAACCTCGTTGCGCCCGCATTGCGCGCATGCGGCTACGGCGATCGACTGCCAGTGCGCGACACGCTTCGCGGCGCGCTGTTGATCGAGGTGCACGACCGAGCGCTCCGTCGCGAGTGGTTGTATCCGCGTGACGCCGAGCTCGACCGCTTTTTGCACGGTGTAGTCCATGCGATCGCCGCTCGATATGCCTTGTGCAATGTGGATCGCGAGCGGCGATTCGCGGCTGACCGCGATGCGCTCCGCGACGTTGAGGCGCACCACGCTCCTCGCAATGGCTGTCACCGTCGCCGGATATTCTCCGCCGCGTCCATCGAAAAGCACCAGTGCATCACCCGGTTCCACGCGCAGCACGCGCGTGAGGTAATGCGCTTGCTCGCCGTGCAGCTCGCACACGCCGTGCTCGGCGATCCTGTCCGGAAAATATATGCGCGTCAAAGGCTTGCCCTGCTTCTTCTCTGGTAAAATTATGCCACATGCCATCATGTTCACCGCGATGCGCCCCGCTTTTCTGCCCGCATCTGCCTCGTGCGACGTAAGGGAGTGCTCATGCTGAGCGCTTTGCAGGAGGTCGTGCGCGAAGTGGCGATGACCGAAGTCATGCCACGCTTTCTCAAAGTCGCGCACGAGCGCAAGGCCGACGGCAGTCTTTTTACGACGGCCGACGTCGCCGCACAGGATGCGCTGCTCGAGCGGCTGCCGGCCATCAGCAATTCTCCCATCGTCGGCGAAGAAATGAAGCACGAGCACCAGCTCGGCCAGTGGCTCGCCGGCGACCAGGGGCTGTGGTGCGTCGATCCTATCGACGGCACGTCCAATTTCGTGAACGGCCTGCCGTATTTCGCGGTGTCGGTCGCATTCATGCGCGGCGGACGCACCGAGCTCGGCGTCGTCTACGATCCGGTCGCGGACGAAATGTTTTATGCGCAATGCGGGCAGGGCGCGTTCCTCAACGGCGAGCCGCTGCCGATACGCGAGCGCGTGCCGGCGCTCGCCGAAGCGATGGCCGGCGTGGATCTGAAGCGTCTGCCGCGCAGGCTGGCGCGCGCGATCGCCGATCATCCGCCGTTTTTCTCCCATCGCAATTACGGGGCCAGCACGCTCGAATGGTGCTACACCGCCGCGGGACGCTTCGACGTGTACCTGCACGGCGGCCAGAAACTGTGGGACTACGCGGCCGGTTCGCTCATCCTCGCGGAGGCGGGCGGCGTAATGTGCAGCCTGGAACACGACGATTTCTGGACCGCGCCGCTGTGGCAGCGTTCCGTAGTGGCGGCGCGCGACCGGGCACTGTTCGAAGCGTGGCGCGACTGGCTGCGCCGCCAACCCTAGCACCTCGTCACGCGGCGGGCATAGAATCGCGGTTTCGCAAAAGTGCCGCCCGGTCCTTCCGTGCGGCATGCTGAGCTAGGGGAAGCGTCCTTGCGTATCGTGATACTCGGCGCCGGCCAAGTCGGTTCATCGGTCGCGGAGAGTCTGGTTTCGGAAGCGAACGACATCACCATCGTCGACGTCAACGCCGAACGCCTGCGTCAACTCCAGGACCGGCTCGACTTGCGGGTGGTGAACGGCAATGCAGCGCATCCGGCGGTGCTCGAGCAGGCCGGGGCGCGCGACGCAGACATGATTCTCGCCGTCACGCAAAGCGACGAAACGAACATGGTCGCGTGCAAGCTCGCTGCGGCGATGTTCAACATCCCGACCAAGATCGCTCGCATCAGATCGGCCGACTACCTTTCCCATCCGGAAATCTTCTCCCCCGAGAACTTCGCCGTCGACGTGGCGATCTGCCCCGAGCAGGTGCTGACCGATTACATCGTCAAGCTGCTCGAGTTTCCCGAATCGCTGCAGGTGCTCGAGTTCGCCGAAGGGCAGGTGAGTCTCGTTGCCGTCCGCGCTTTCCATGGCGGCCCGCTCGTCGGGCACCAGATCGCCCATCTGCGCGCGCATATGCCGCAAATCGATGCGCGCGTCGCAGCGATCTTCCGCCAGGACAGTCCCATCATTCCCGAAGGCGACACGGTGGTCGAAGCGGGCGACGAAATATTCTTCCTCGCCGCGACCGAGAACATCCGCGGCGTGATGCGCGAACTGCGCCGCATGGACAAGGCGATACGCCGGGTGATGATAGGCGGGGGCGGCAACATCGGCCGGCGCCTCGCGAAGGCGATCGAAGACCGCTATCAGGTCAAAGTAATCGAGTACAACAAGTCCAACGCCGAGCGTCTCGCCATCGAGCTCAACAAGACGCTCGTGCTGGCCGGCGACGTCACCGACGAAGAGCTGCTCGAGTCGGAGCACATCGGGCAGATGGACGTGTATTGCGCACTCACCAACGACGACGAGAACAACATCATGAGCGCGCTGCTCGCGAAGCGCATGGGCGTGCGCAAGGTGATAGCGCTCATCAACCGCCGCTCGTACGTCGACCTGCTGCAGGCCGGGCAGATCGACATCGCGATTTCGCCGGCTCAGGCCACGATAGGCACTTTGCTTGCGCGGGTGCGGCGCGGGGACTGCGTCGCCGTGCATTCGCTGCGGCGTGGCGCCGCCGAAGCGCTGGAACTCGTCGCCCACGGCGATGCAAAGTCGTCACGCGTCGTCGGCCGGCGCATCGAGGAAATCGATCTGCCCAAAGGCGCGACGATAGGCGCCGTGGTGCGGCGGCGCGTGGCCGAAGGTTCGGCCGAGCATGTCATGACACATGACTACCAGGTGCTCATGGCGCATCACGATCTCGTCATAGAGCCGGACGATCACGTCATCGTGTTCGTCGTGAACAAGCGCATCGTGCCCAAGGTCGAGAAGCTGTTCCAGGTCGACATGAGCTTCTTCTAGACGGCGGCAGGATGAACCCGTTCCTCGCCGTCGCGCCCCATCTCGGGCTCATCGCCATGACGATGAGCGCTTTTCACTTGCTGCCCATCGCCACGTCGCTGATATACCGCGACGGCGCCGCTCACGCGTTCGCCGCCTCCATGGCAGTCAACATCGCGACCGGGTGGGTAATGTGGATCATCACACGCCGCTACAGAGGCTCGCTGGGTGCGCGCGACGGCATGCTGCTCGTCGTGCTGGCGTGGGCGGGCGGCGCCGCTTTCGCGACGCTGCCGCTGCTGCTCCTCATACCGGGCTTGAGCTTCACCGATGCGTACTTCGAAACGGTGTCCGGCCTCACCACTACGGGCGCCACGGTGCTCAGCAATCTCGACCGGCTGCCGCCTTCGGTCAATCTATGGCGCTGTCTGCTCGTGTGGCTCGGCGGCATGGGGTTGATCGTGCTCGCCGTCGCCGTATTGCCGCTGCTCGGCGTCGGCGGCCGCCAGATCATGCGCGCAGAGACGCCGGGGCCGCTCAAGGACACCAAGCTCACTCCGCGCATCAACGAGACGGCGAAAGCGCTGTGGGTAGTGTACGCGATCATTTCGCTCGCCTGCGTGGTGGCCTATGCCGCTGCGGGCATGAGCTGGTTCGATGCGATCCTGCACATGTTCTCGACCATGGGGCTTGGCGGATTCTCCAGTCACGACGCGAGCTACGGCTACTGGAACTCTCCCGCGGTCGAGATGGTCGCCATCGTCTTCATGCTGCTCGCCGGCATCAATTTCGGCACGCACTTCCTCGCGTTTCGGGCGCGCCGCGCGGAGCCGTATCGGCGCGATCCCGAGGCGGGACTGTTCGTACTTGTCACACTCGCGAGCGCCGTCGGCATCGCGGCATACCTCCATTTCAGCGGTGTGTATCCGGGCTATTTCACCGCCCTGCGTTACGCGTCGTTCAACGTCGTATCGATCGCGACCACGACCGGATTTTCCAACACCGATTTCAACGAGTGGCCCATATTCGCGCCGATGTGGATGCTGTTCCTCTGCAGCTTCGTGAGCTGCTCGGGATCCACCGGCGGCGGCGTGAAGATGATTCGCGCGCAGTTGCTCGCGGTGCAGGTCTATCGCGAGTTCGTGAAACTGCTCCACCCTCGCGCCATGACGCCGCTGAAGATCCGGGACCAGGTGGTCGAAAACAAGGTGATCTTCGCCGTGCTGGCATTCATGTTCGTCTACATCTCGCTCATCGTCATCATGACGCTCCTGCTGCTCGCGACCGGTGTAGACGCGATCACCGCCTTCACCGCCGTCATCGCGTGCATCAACAACACCGGGCCGGGACTCAACGAAGTGGGGCCGGCAACGACGTATGCATCGCTGGGCGATTTTCAGACGTGGGTGTGCACGTTCGCGATGCTGGTCGGGCGGCTGGAGCTCTTCACGCTGCTCATCGTCTTCACGCCCGCGTTCTGGCGCAAGTGACGCCAGCGCGAGCCGGCGCTCGGGCAACGTCGTGAGGGCGGGCGCACCGTCCGGTGCGCCGAAATTTTCCGAGCGGAGCATCACACCGGCTCGATGGACCCATTGTCAGCCGCTTGCGGCAAGAAGCCGATAAGACCTAAAGAGAGGCTGCTTTTACCGGCCTCGCGTCAGGATTTCATTCCGCTCGATATGGCTTGATCCTGATAGAGGCGTGTCATGCCCCGGACATCGAGCCCGCGCACGGCAGCGTAACGCGCAATCGAGCCCGGCAACGCTCCCACGGAAGGGCTGGACGCGCCATCCTGACTCTCGAAGCTTATGCAGGGTTTCGGTGTCAAAGAACGCGTGATGCGCCTGGCCGCTTGCGCACGCGGCGACGTGCGAAGCGGCGTGATCGTCGCAGCGCACCTCACCGCGCGTGCCGGCAGCGTGCCGTGGAGAAGGCGCAATTCCTGCCAGCCGGCAGGCATAGTGCGTGCGATTGTGGCGGCCGGTAGCGGCCCTTAAAATAACCTGCAAGGCGGCAAGTGCATAACGTGAACGTGAATCTCACCCACCATTTCCTCATCGCGATGCCCGCGATGACGGACCCCCATTTCGCGAAGACGCTCACTTTCGTGTGCGAGCACAACGAGCAGGGCGCGCTCGGGGTCGTCATCAACCGGCCGATAGAAATGAATCTGCACACGCTGCTGGAGCAGGTGAGCATCCCCACGGGATCCGAAGCGCTGAAGTCCGTGGCCATCCACTTCGGCGGCCCGGTGCAGGTCGACCGCGGCTTCGTGCTCCACACGCCGATCGGGGAATGGCAGTCGACGCTCGCCGTCGGCGCCGAAATCGGCCTGACCACGTCGAAAGACATCCTCAAGGCCGTCGCGCGCGGCGCGGGCCCGCGGGACATCCTCGTGACGCTCGGCTACGCCGGCTGGGCGCCGGGACAGCTCGAGCACGAGATCGCCCAGAACGCCTGGCTCACCGTGCCGGCCAAGCGTGAGGTGATCTTCGATGTGCCTTCCGAAGAGCGCCTCTCGGCCGCGATGGGACTGCTCGGCGTCGACTATGCAACACTGTCGGATGTCGCGGGACATGCCTGAACGGCAGCCCACACCGACGCCCTCCTCTCCCGCCCTTCCGGCCAGCGTCACAGTCCTCGCGTTCGACTTTGGTGAAAAGCGCATAGGCGTCGCTGTCGGTGAAACGGCGATCGAAAGCGCGCGCCCGCTGGAGCTCATCGCCGCCGAAGACAACAAATCGCGATTCGCGGTCATCGAGCGACTGATCGCCGAATGGCAGCCCAAGCTCCTCGTCGTCGGTCTGCCGGCATACGCCGACGGCACCGAGCACGAGCTTACCCGGCTGGCGCGGCGCTTCGCACACAGACTCGAGGGCCGCTTCCGCCTCCCGGTCGCGCTGGTCGACGAGCGCTACACCTCGGTCGCCGCCGAAAGCGCTCTGCGCGAGCGCGGCATCACCGGCCGCGGCCTGAAGGACGTTCTCGACGCGGAGTCCGCCGCGGAGATCCTGCGCAGCTACTACTCGTATTGCCGTGCACAGAGCCGCGGCGCTTAAGCGCCACACGCGAATGTGATACCCTAGCCGCGTCTCAAAAGAAGCGATCATGCCGGGCAATCCGCTACCCGACGCCGAGCAGCTGCTGAAGGCACTCACCGACCAGATGCGGGCCGATGTCGGCCCCGATACCGGTCTCATCGGCATTTACACCGGCGGTGTCTGGATCGCCGAACGGCTGCATCAAGCGCTGGGCTTGAAAGTCCCCTGCGGCACCCTCGACGTGTCGTTCTATCGGGACGACTACGAAAAAATCGGCCTGCATCGCGACGTCAAGCGTTCGCAGATTCCTTTCGATGTCGAAGGCCGCCATCTCGTGCTGGTCGACGACGTGCTCTACACCGGGCGCACGATACGCGCCGCCATGAACGAGCTGTTCGACTACGGCAGGCCGGCGAGCATACGGCTTGCGGCATTGGTCGATCGCGGCGGTCGCGAGCTGCCCATCGCCGCGCAATATCTCGGCACGACGATCGTGCCTCCCCCCGGAACGAGCATAGAGCTACAACGCAACGATGCGGGCCGCCTCGCGCTCGCCTGGCACAAGGACTAGAAAGTGTGGTTGGATCCCGGTAATCCGCAGCTCAACAAAAACGGGGAACTGCATCACCTGCTGTCGCTCGAAGGCCTGCCCGCCGCGGTGATGTGGCAGATACTCGATACCGCCCAATCGTTCGTCGGCGTGACCCAGCGTGAGGTGAAAAAAGTCCCTCTGCTGCGCGGCAAGGCCGTGTTCAATCTGTTCTTCGAGCCATCCACGCGCACGCGCACGACGTTCGAGATCGCTGCGAAGCGCCTTTCGGCCGACGTCATCAATCTCGCGATCAACGTCTCTTCGGCCACCAAGGGCGAAACGGTGCTCGATACCGTCGCGAATCTGTCGGCGATGCAGGCCGACATGTTCGTCGTCCGGCATGCGGCAAGCGGGGCGCCGTACCTGATCGCGCGTCACGTCGGGCCCGAGATCCATGTGATCAACGCCGGGGACGGCCGGCATGCGCACCCCACCCAGGGGCTGCTCGACATGTTCACCATCCGCCACTACAAGAAGGATTTCTCGCAGCTTCGTGTGGCGATCGTCGGCGACATCCTGCATTCGCGCGTGGCGCGCTCACAGATACACGCGCTCACCACGCTGGGCTGCCCCGAAATTCGGGTCATCGGTCCGAAGACGCTGTTGCCGGACGATGTCGACACGCTCGGCGTGCACGTCTACCACGACATGGCAAAAGGGCTGAAGGACGTCGATGTCGTGATGATGCTGCGGCTGCAGAACGAGCGTATGCAGGGCGCGCTGCTGCCGTCGGCGCAGGAGTTCTACAAATACTACGGCCTCACCGACGAGAAACTCGCGCTCGCAAAGCCGGACGCCATCGTGCTGCACCCCGGCCCGATGAACCGCGGCGTCGAGATCGACTCGAGCGTGGCCGACGGCCACCAGTCCGTCATCCTGCCGCAGGTGACGTTCGGCATCGCGGTGCGCATGGCCGTCATGAGCATCGTGGCGGGCAACTGACGGCATCACCAGCACAGCGGCATGACGAGCGAAACCCGATGAAGATCCATATCAAGAACGGCCGCCTCATCGATCCGCGCAACGGTATCGACCGCCACGCGGATGTCTACATCGCCGCCGGCAGGGTCGTCGGGATCGGAGAAGCGCCCAAAAGCTGGAGCGCGAATCGGACGATAGACGCCTCGGGGCTCATCGTCTGCCCGGGGCTCGTGGACATCGCGGCGCGGCTGCGCGAGCCCGGGTTCGAATACATGGCCACGCTCGAATCGGAAATGGAGGCGGCGGTGGCCGGCGGCGTAACGAGCCTCGCATGCCCGCCCGATACGGATCCGCCGCTCGACGAGCCGGGGCTCGTCGAGATGCTCAAGTTCCGCGCGAAGAATCTGAACCAGGCGCACGTGTATCCGATAGGCGCGCTCACCACGGGACTCAAAGGGCAGCGGCTCACCGAAATGGCGGAGCTCCGCGACGCCGGTTGTGTCGCCTTCTCGCAGGCCGACGCATCGATTGCCGACAACAGCGTACTGCTGCTCGCGCTCGAGTACGCGTCGACGTTCGGCTTCTCGGTGTGGCTGCGGCCGCAGGATCCCGCGCTCGCGCGCCACGGCGTTGCGCACGATGGGCAGGTGGCCACGCGACTGGGCCTGCCCGCGATACCGGTGGCGGCGGAAACGGCCGCGCTTGCGACTATCCTCATCCTTGCGCGGAAAACCGGCGCCCGCGTGCATATCTGCCGGCTCTCCAGCGCCGAGGCCGTCGACATGGTGAGGACGGCGAAAGCGCAAGGCGTTCCGGTGACCTGCGACGTCTCGGTGCATCACGCGCATTTGTGCGAGCTCGACATCGGCTTCTTCGACCCCAATTGCAACCTCATGCCGCCGCTGCGCAGCCAGCGCGACCGCGACGCGCTGCGCCGCGGCCTCGCCGACGGCACGATAGACGCGCTGTGCTCGGATCACACGCCGATCGACGACGACGCGAAACAGCTGCCCTTCTCGGAAGCGGAGCCGGGCGCAACCGGACTGGAGCTCCTATTGCCCCTGACGCTCAAGTGGGCGGAAGAATCGGGCCTCGATGTGGCGCAGGCGCTCGCCAAGGTCACGTCGATGCCCGCCAGCCTGCTCGGCATCGATGCCGGGCACCTCACGGCGGGCGCCATGGCCGACGTGTGCATCTTCGATCCCGAACGCTATTGGAAAATCACGCCAGCCGCCTTGAAAAGCCAGGGAAAGAACACACCTTTCCTCAACCTGGAGCTCAAGGCTAAGGTTTGCTATACGCTGGTCGAAGGCCAGGTCGTCTACGAAGCGCGCTAGCGTTCTGGCGGCCGGAACTCCGGCCGTCAGCCGTGTTCACATTCAGCGTCCATTTCCGGAACCCCGCACCATGAATCCATTGCTCGATTTTGCCGGCCTGCCCCGGTTTGCCGATTTCAAACCCGAGTACGTCACGCCGGCCGTCGACACCTTGCTCGCGGAAAACCGCGCGCTGATCGAGCGCCTGGTGGCGGACAATGGGCCCGTCTCGTGGGCGAGCTTCGTGCAGCCGCTGGAGGACGCCAACGAGCGCCTGTCCCGCGCGTGGGGACAGGTAGGTCACCTCAACGCCGTGATGAACAGCCCCGAGCTGCGCGATGTCTACAACGCGAATCTGCCGAAGATCACGCAGTACTACACCGAGGTCGGGCAAAACCAGGCGCTGTACGCGAAGTTCAAGGCATTGCGTGCCTCATCCGAATTCGCGCAGATCGATCACGCGCAGCGGAAGATCATCGAGAACGAGCTGCGCGATTTCCGCTTGGGCGGCGCGGAGCTTCCTGCCGAGCACAAGGCACGCTTCACGGAAATCCGGGAACGGCTTGCGAAGGCTTCTTCGCGTTTCAGCGACAACCTGCTCGATGCAACCAACGCGTTCTCGCACTACGTTATCGACGAGCGCGAGCTCGCCGGCATGCCGGACGACGTGGTCGAAGCCGCGCGCGACGCGGCGCGGGCCGACAAGCGCGAAGGCTGGAAATTCACGCTGCATGCACCGTCCTACTTGCCAGTGATGCAGTACGCCGATCACCGACCGCTGCGTGAGCTCATGTACAAGGCGTACGTCACGCGCGCGGCCGAGTTCGGCCCGCCGGAATGGAACAATACGCCGCTGATTGCCGAGATCCTCGAGCTGCGCAAGGAAATGGCGCAGCTGCTGGGCTTCGCGAATTACGCGGAATACTCGCTCGAAGCCAAGATGGCGGAGTCGCCGCGCCAGGTGCTCGATTTTCTCGAGCAGCTCGCCGCACGCGCCAAACCGTATGCCGAGCGCGATCTGGAAGAGCTCAAAACCTTTGCACGCGATGCCTTGGGCATGACGCAGCTCGAAGCGTGGGACTATGCCTATGTGTCGGAGAAACTCCGTGCTGCGCGCTATTCCTTCTCGGATCAGGAAGTGAAGGAGTACTTCCCCGAGACGACCGTGCTGCCGGGTATGTTCAAACTCGTCGGCACTTTGTACGGGCTCAGCATAGAGCCCAGCGAGGCGCCGTTGTGGCATCCCGATGTACGGTTCTATTCGATACGCGACCGGGACGGCGAGCTGGTCGGCCAGTTCTACGCCGATTTGTACGCGCGCCCGAGCAAGCGGGGCGGCGCATGGATGGACGAAGCGATTGCGCGGCGGCAGAAGGACGGCGGCGTGCAAAAGCCGGTCGCGTATCTCAACTGCAATTTTTCCGGCCCGGTCGGCGGCAAGCCCGCGTTGTTTACGCACGACGAAGTGATCACGCTGTTTCACGAGTTCGGCCACGGTCTGCACCATCTGCTGACCCGGGTGAACCACCTCGGCGTCTCCGGCATCAATGGCGTGGAATGGGACGCGGTAGAGTTGCCCAGCCAGTTCATGGAGAACTTCTGCTGGGAATGGGACGTCGTCGAGCCGATGACGAGGCACTGCGAGACGGGAGCGAAGCTTCCCCGGGCGCTGTTCGACAAGATGATAGCGGCGAAGAATTTCCAGAGCGGCATGCAGATGGTGCGGCAGCTCGAGTTCTCGTTGTTCGATCTGCATCTGCACTATGACTACGATCCGGCGTCCGGCAAGACTGCGCTCGAGCTGCTCGACGAGATCCGCAAGCAGGTGGCGGTCGTCATACCGCCGGCATACAACCGCTTTCCGAATAATTTCTCGCACATCTTTGCGGGAGGGTACGCGGCAGGCTATTACAGCTACAAGTGGGCGGAGGTGCTGTCTGCGGACGCTTACAGCCTGTTCGAAGAGAACGGCGTGCTCGATCCGCTGACCGGCAAGCGCTTCTGGAACGAGATCCTCGGCGTCGGCGGCAGCCGACCGGCGATGGAGTCGTTCGTGGCGTTCCGCGGCAGGGCGCCGAAAATCGACGCGCTGCTGCGGCACAGTGGGCTCGCCGAAGCGTTATAAAGCACCTGTTCGCGCGCGACTCTGCGGTGTTAGAGTCCACCGCGGAGGTGAATCCATCATGAAAAGAATCGTCGCCATACTTGTGCTTTTGTCATGTGGCGTGGCGCCGCTGCACGCGGCGCAACTGTACCGCTGGGTCGATGCCCAGGGCCGCGTCGAGTGGCGCGACACGCCGCCGCCGGAGAACGCCAAGCAGGTAGAGCAGCGCCGCGTGCAGGGCAACCTCACGCCCAGCACCGGGCTGCCTTACGCCGTGCAGCAGGCGGCGAAGAATTTTCCCGTGACGCTGTGGACGACCGCCTGCGGCGTGGTGTGCGACAAGGCCAAAAGCCATCTCGTCGCGCGCCGCATTCCGTTCGTCGAGAAGGACGCCAAGGCAGACAACGAGGAGTTCCGCAAAATCACGGGCACGATGGAAGTACCGGTGCTGCTCGTGGGACGCCAGCAGCTCAAAGGGTATTCGGCGGCCGACTGGGATGCAGCGCTCGACGCGGCCGGCTACCCGCACGCTTCCGCTACGCCCTAGTCATGCGCATCGCGACCTGGAACGTCAATTCGCTGAAGATTCGTCTGCCGCACCTGCTGCAGTGGCTGGCATCGCACCAGCCCGATGTCATGTGCCTGCAGGAGACGAAGCTCGAAGACGCCGCGTTTCCCAGGGATGACATTGCGGCAGCGGGCTACCAGGTGCTCTGCTGCGGGCAGAAGACATACAACGGCGTTGCCATACTGTCGCGCCAACCGGCGAGCGATGTCGTCGATGCGCTGCCCGACTTCGACACCACGCACAAGCGCCTGCTCGCCGCCACGATCGCTGGGGTGCGCTACGTCTGCGTTTACGTGCCGAATGGGGAGAGTCCGACGTCGGACAAGTATCCGTTCAAGCTCGGCTGGCTCTCGGCATTGCGAGACTGGCTGAAAGCCGAACTCGGCCGCCATCCGCGGCTCGCGGTGCTGGGCGACTTCAACATCGCGCCGGAAGAGCGCGACGTGCATGATCCGGCGCTGTGGGCAGGGCGCATACATTTCACCGAGCCGGAGAAAGCGGCGTTGCGCGAGCTCTACGCGCTCGGTCTCAAGGACAGCTTCCGCCTGTTCGAGCAGCCGCCCGGCTCCTACACGTGGTGGGATTACCGCATGAATGCGTTCCGTCGCAAGATGGGGCTGCGCATCGATCACATCCTGGTGTCGCCGGCGCTCGCGGCATCATGCAAAGCCTGCACCGTAGACGTCGAGCCGCGACGGCTGGAACGGCCTTCGGATCACGCTCCGGTCTTTGCCGACTTTTCAGCGGCGTGAACCGTGAGTTCTGACTGGTGACTGGAACGCGAACGGCCGCACCGTTCTCTGGCCTCACCCCTTACTCCTCACTCTTCACCGCGTAGCGCTCACTCCTCACTGTCTTTCGCATCGATCTTGAGCTCCTGCACCTTGCGCGTAAGCGTGTTGCGGCCGACGCCGAGGAGATGCGCGGCCTCGATGCGCCGCCCGCCCGTGTGGGCCAGCGCACGCAGGATGAGCGTCTTCTCGAACTGGCGCGTGAGCTCGTCCATGATCGCCGTCTCGCCGCGGTTGAGCCGCTGATCCGCTTCGCGGTCCAACGCAGCGGCCCAGTCTTCGCCCGGCGTGCTCGCGTTGTCGCCTCGCAGCTCGGGCGGCAGGTCGGTTACTTCGATGTTCATCGCCGGCGCCATCACGGTCAGCCAATGGCACACGTTTTCCAGCTGGCGCACATTGCCGGGCCAGTCCTGCCCCTGCAGGTATTTGAGGGCGGCATCGGATAGACGCTTGGCTTCCACACCGAGCTCGCGCGCACTTTTCTGCAGGAAGTGGCGGGTAAGCAGCGGAATGTCTTCGCGTCTTTCGCGCAACGGCGGCAGCCGCAACCGTATGACGTTCAGGCGGTGAAAGAGATCTTCCCGGAACAAACCCTGCCGAACACGGGCCTCGAGATCCTGGTGTGTCGCGGCGATGACGCGCACGTTGGCCTTGATGGGCTGATGGCCGCCGACGCGATAGAAATTGCCGTCCGAGAGCACGCGCAGCAGCCGCGTCTGCAGCTCCGCCGGCATGTCGCCGATCTCGTCGAGAAACAGCGTGCCCCCTTCCGCCTGCTCGAAACGCCCGCGGCGCATGGTTTGAGCGCCCGTGAATGCGCCACGCTCATGGCCGAACAATTCGGACTCGAGCAGCTCCTTGGGTATCGCCGCCGTGTTGAGGGCGATGAACGGCCGCGATGCACGCGGGCTGTGCTTGTGCAGCGCGCTCGCGACGAGCTCCTTGCCCGTCCCCGACTCACCGGTGATGAGCACCGTCGCCTGCGATTGCGACAGTCGACCGATTGCGCGAAATACCTCCTGCATCGCCGGCGCCTGACCCAGCATTTCGGGCGTGGCATCGGTCGTCTCGGCCGCAGTCTCGTGCGAAAGGCTCTCTTCGGTCGCGCGCCGTATCAGCTCCACCGCATGATCGACGTCGAACGGCTTGGGCAAGTACTCGTACGCGCCCCCTTGAAACGCCGCCACCGCGCTCTCGAGATCCGAGTAGGCGGTCATGATGATCACGGGCAGCCCTGGATAGCGCTCCTTGGCCTTTTGCAGCAGCTCCAAACCGGATTCGCCCGGCATGCGGATGTCGCTCACGATCACTTGCGGCGTCTCGCTGTCCAGCGCCACGAGCGCCTGACGCGCCGATTCGAAAGTCTTGAACGAAATATTCTCGCGGGTGAGCGCTTTCTCGAACACCCAGCGTATCGACCGGTCGTCGTCTATGATCCACACCGGCTTCATGAGCACCGCCTTTCGTTGATCATCATGCTGTCGCCGGGCCGGCACGGTGCGCCTCGCACACCGGCAGCAATATCGTGAACACGGTGTTGCCCGGCACGCTCTCGAGCGTGAGGGTCCCGTGATGCTGCGAAATGAAATTCTGCGCGAGCGTGAGGCCAAGCCCCGTGCCGCCTTCGCGTCCCGAGACGAGCGGATAGAACACGCGCTCCTTCATGGCCTCCGGTATGCCGGGCCCGTTGTCCCTGATCGTCACTTCGATGGCATGGCGATAACGCTTGCGGGCCAGCGTCACCTGCCGAGCGATGCGGGTGCGCAACGTGATTTCTCCGGGTTCGGCATCCGTCCCGCGTCCGACGATCGCCTGCGCTGCGTTGCGCACGATATTGAGCACCGCCTGTATCAACTGCTCGCGGTCACCGGTGATCGACGGCAAGCTCGTGTCGTAATCGCGCTTCACCCGGATGCCGCGCGGATATTCGGCGAGGATCACGCTGCGAACCCGCTCCAGCACTTCGTGAATGTTGACCTGCGTCGGCTGCGGCAGGCGGTGCGGCGTGAGCAGGCGATCCATGAGCGCTTGGAGGCGGTCGGCCTCCTTCATGATCACCTGGGTGTATTCATGAAGATTGGGACGCTCGAGCTCACGATCGAGCAATTGCGCGGCGCCGCGTATGCCGCCCAACGGGTTCTTGATCTCATGCGCGAGATTGCGTATCAGCTCGCGATTGGCGTGAGTCTGATCGAGGATGCGCTCCTCGCGCGCGATCTTGAGCTGCTGCTCGATGTGACGGAGTTCGAGGATGAAGCCTGGCTCGTGCGCCGGCTCGGTGAGCTCCACGGGCGTGACCGTACACGATAGGCGCAGCTTGCCGTCCTCCATGGCGAACTCGAGGTCGTGCTCGGTGTATGTCGCCTTGTCCTGGCGCGCATGCTCGATCGCGCCGTGGAGCACGCCATTGCCGGGGAAGACTTCGTCGAGCGGGACGTCCTGCGCATTGCGGCTGGATACCTTGAAGAGGTTCTCGGCGGCGGGATTCATGTAGCGCACGAAGCCGTCTTCGCTCACGAGCACGACCGCCGTGGCAAGGAGTTCCAGTCCAGCGAGCACGGCGATCATGTCCGTGCGCCCGACACAGGGATGCAGCCGGATTCACCCGGCTGGGAAGGAAGGAGCGCCGGTCTTAACGCAGACCGGAAAGCTCTTTCTTGAGATTCGCGATATTGTTCTCGTGGAGCTGCACGCGCTTTTGATAGGGCTCGAGCCGGTCCAGCACCCGCTGATAGTTGCGTTCGTTGCCCTGCCGTATGCTTTCCTGCTCCGCAAGCTCCTTCTTTGCCTGCTCCAGCAGCTTCTGCTCGTTGGTGAGCTCCTGCTCGAGGATCTTGCGCCGATCGATGTCCCGCTGCTGCTGCGTTTGCGCGTCCACTTTCGGGAAATTCGACGGTGTCGCCGCTGGTGCCTTTGCGGCCGGCTTCGGCGGCGGAGGCACCGAATTGATCGGCCCCACGTTGAGCTGCTTGCAGCCGCGCGCTTCGGCCTTGATGTTCGTGAAGCGGCGGTTGCCCCCTTCGTCGGTACACTCCCAGATCTCGGCGCGCAGCGACGAGGCGCAGGCGCCGAGCAGCAGTGCAAGGATGAGTGTACGCATGGGCATCGTCATTGTCGGTGTTATAGGCTGCCGCAGGAAGGACGCGGTTCACGGCACGCGTCACTGGGCGACAGTCTAAGTCAGCACTCGTCATATGACAATGCACGTGCGCTTTTCCAAAAAAGAAGGCGGGCGCGAGGGCCCGCCTTCGCTTCGTGCCGCAGGCCCGGGTTACAGGCTGTAATACATCTGGAACTCGACCGGGTGAGTCGTCATCCGGAACAACGTGACTTCTTCCATCTTCAACGCGATGTACGCGTCGATCATGTCGTTGGAGAACACGCCGCCGCGGGTGAGGAACTCGCGGTCCTTGTCCAGGTGCTCCAGAGCCATGTCCAGCGACGAGCACACATTCGGCACCTTCTTCGCCTCTTCCGGCGGCAGATCGTAGAGGTTCTTGTCGATCGGATCGCCGGGGTGGATCTTGTTCTGGATGCCGTCGAGGCCGGCCATCATCATTGCGGTGAACGCGAGATACGGGTTCGCCGTCGGATCCGGGAAGCGCACTTCGATGCGGCGCGCTTTCGGGCTTGTCACGTACGGAATGCGTACCGAGGCCGAGCGATTGCGCGCGGAGTAGGCGAGGTTGATCGGCGCTTCGAAGCCGGGCACCAGGCGCTTGTACGAGTTCGTGCCCGGGTTGGTGATGGCGTTCAGCGCCTTGGCGTGCTTGATGATGCCGCCGATGTAATACAGCGCGAGCTCCGACAGCCCGGAGTAGCCGTTGCCGCTGAACAGGTTCTGGCCGCCTTTCCACAGCGACTGGTGTACGTGCATGCCGGAACCGTTGTCGCCCACGACAGGCTTCGGCATGAAGGTCGCAGTCTTGCCGTAGGAGTGCGCAACGTTATGCACCGTGTACTTAAGGATCTGCATCCAGTCGGCGCGCTTCACCAGGCTGTTGAACTTGGTGCCGATCTCGCACTGTCCCGGCGCCGCAACCTCGTGGTGATGAACTTCGACTTCGACGCCCTGCTCTTCGAGCGCAAGGCACATCGCCGAGCGGATGTCCTGCAGCGAATCGACCGGCGGAACGGGGAAATAGCCGCCCTTCACCGGCGGGCGATGGCCCATGTTGCCGCCCTCGAAGTCTTCCGCCGTGGACCACGGCGCTTCTTCGGACTTGATCTTCACGTACGAGCCCGACATGTCGACGTTCCAGGTGACCGAGTCGAAAATGAAGAACTCGGGCTCGGGACCGAAGTAAGCGGTATCGCCTATGCCGGTGGACTTGAGATACGCCTCGCCGCGCTTGGCGATCGAGCGCGGATCGCGGTCATAGCCCTTGCCGTCGGCAGGCTCGATGACGTCGCAGGTGAGAATGAGCGTGGCTTCGTCAGTGAACGGGTCCATGCGCGCGCTCTCGGGATCCGGCATGAGCAGCATGTCGGACGCCTGGATGCCTTTCCATCCGGCAATGGACGAACCGTCGAAGGCATGGCCGTCAGTGAACTTGTCTTCCCCGAAATGTTTGGCTGGCACCGACACGTGCTGTTCCTTGCCCCGGGTGTCGGTGAAGCGCAGATCAACGAATTTCGTTTCGTTGTCTTTGAGCATTTTCATTACATTGGCAGCGCCTGCCATCGTATTCTCCTAATAATTGAAGCTGCGAGTCCCGTACTGACGGGAGCCCGGTTCAGCACGATCTGTACCACGCCCATGCACCAAAAAGGCGTTGTGCCACAAGGGGTTGTACACGAGCCCATGCGCGGTTATGCACCGTATTGGTGCACTCACCCTGCATGCGCCTCATTTTGGTGCGCAGCGAGCTTTCCGGCAAGCTGTGTAGAATACCCCGCATCGTCGTTGGAGTCTCTGTCATGACTGTGGAAGAAATACTCAAGGCGGCGCGCGACCGCGCCCGCGACATGGGGCTACCCTATGAAGGAGCGCTACTGCCGCGCGAAGCTTACGAGCTGATACAGCAGACGCCCGCCAAGCTGGTGGACGTGCGCACGCGCGCCGAATGGGACTGGGTAGGCCGTATCCCCGGTGCGGTCGAAATCGAGCTGCTCCAGTACCCCGGCAGCCGTCCCAACCCGAATTTCATGCAGGAGCTGCAGCGCGCCGTGGACCCCGCCAAAAACGACCCGCTGCTTTTCATCTGCCGCAGCGGCGGACGGTCCCACAACGCGGCGATGCTCGCGCATGAGGCGGGCTACGAGGCGTACAACGTGCTCGAGGGCTTCGAAGGCGATAAGGACGCGACCGGGCATCGGAACACCAAAGGCGGCTGGCGCGCTGCCGGCCTGCCCTGGGTGCAAAGCTGACCCAGCAATCATGAGCGTTGCGGCGACGAGCTTCGACTCGCGTCGTGCAACGTCAAACATCCGGTCAATGCGGCACCGAGGGCGGTGATGGCCGCAGCTGTGGCCATCGTGCCGCTCGGTGCGGCGCGCTCGACCAATACACCGCCTGCCGCGAGCCCGCCGCTGATGCCGCCGAGCAGGCACGTCGTCCCCCACGTGAAGCTTTCGGCCAGCATCTCGCGCGGCGTCAGATGCGAGACCAGCAGCGACTGGATTGAAATGACCGTCGCCATGGGCACCCCGGCAATCACCGAAATCACGACGAAGAGCGCAATGTTCTCGAGCGGCGTCATCAGCATGATCGATGCTGCCATGCCGAGCAACGCCCACAGAAACTGACGCGGCAGAGGCATCGTCCAGTGCCGGCTGCCGTACGTCAGCGCTCCCGCCGCACTGCCCACGCTCGCCATCGCGAGCGCCACGCCCGCAATCCCGGGCCGCCCATGATTAGCGGCGAACGCGGTGACCGCCACTTCGAATAGTCCGAACGCGATCGAATAGCACACGGTAATGGCAAATACGAGCAGCAGCTGGGGTCGACGCAACAGCCCGCGCCGCGTCGATGGCCCGCCTCGCGTCGGACGCCACGCGCGAACCATTTCAGCCCGCAGGAATATCGAGCCGCCCGCTGCGGCGCACACTGCCGCCGATGCGACGGCGACCGCCGGATAGCCGGCACCGACGCATGCTGCAACGAGCGCGGGCCCGACGATGAAGATGAACTCCACCAGCGCGGAGTCCAGCGAGTACGCCGTCGGCAGCAGCGCGGGATCTTCAACGACGCGCGGAAACAGCGCGCGCATGCAGATGCTCACCGGCGGCAACGCAGCGCCGGCGGTCAGCGCGCTCAACGCTATCCAGGCCGGATGCGCGCTGCGCTCCACGGCATAAATCAGCACCAGCAATGCGGCCGGGTAGATCGCGCTGCACGCCATCATGATCGGGCGGGGCCCGAGGCGGTCGATGAGGCGGCCCAATACCGGGGCGACCGCTGCGAGCCCCAGCACGTACAGCGCGCTCGCAAGCCCGGCCTGCACGAAGGAGTGCGAGCGAGCCTGAACGTATAGAAGGATGGCGAGACCCGCCACACCAATCGGCAGACGCCCGAGTACGGAAGCGACGAATGCTGCGCGCAGGCCGGGAATGGCGAACAGCGAGCGGTAACGACTCAGCGTGAACACAGGATTTATCGCGCCCGAGCGCTAGCGCGCCCAGTCCACCAGCCCGCCGTACGCGGTGGCGAGAACCACGATGCCGAACGCGATGCGGTACCACGCGAACACGGTGAAATCGTGAGTGGCCACGTAACGCACCAGCCAGCGGATGACGACAAATGCCGAAATGAACGAGACCACCAGCCCCACCGCGAACACCGGCGTATCGGAGACGGAAAAGAGAGTGCGGTGCTTGTAGAGATCGTACGCGCCCGCCGCCATGAGTGTAGGGACCGCCAGAAAGAATGAGAACTCGGTGGCCACCCGCCGCGACAAGCCGAACAGCATGCCGCCGACAATCGTCGCGCCCGAGCGCGACGTGCCCGGTATCAGGGCGAATGCCTGCGCGAAGCCCACCTTGAGCGCATCGGACCAGCGCATGTCGTCGACGTGCTCGACACGCGGGCGATGTTTACGGCGCTCGACAAACAATATCAGCAGCCCTCCGGCGATGAAGGCAATCGCGACTGGCACGGCATAAAACAGATGCGCTTTGATGAGCGACCCGAATGCAAGGCCGAGAACGGCGGCCGGCACGAACGCTATGACGAGGTTGGCGAGAAAGCGCCGCGCCGCCGCGTCGTGCGCTGCGTGCACGATTGCGCCGAAAAACCGCGCGCGATATTCCCAGATCACCGCAAGCATGGCGCCGCTCTGGATGACGATATCGAACACCTTGCCTTTGTCGTCGTGGAAATCGAGCAGCTGCGCGGCGATGATGAGATGTCCCGTGCTCGAGATCGGCAGGAATTCGGTCAAGCCTTCGACCAGGCCCAGCACGAGGGCCTTCACGAGTAGCACGGCGTCCATGGGGGCGTCATTGTAGCAGCGGCAACGCCGCTGCTACGCGGAACTCGTAGCGCCTCGTCTACGAGCGCTGATAGGGAGGAACCGGCGCCGGGGTGCCGGACGGCGGCTGCGTATCTCTCAGAAGCTGCCGGATTTCCGCTTCCAGGCTCTTCAACATCATGAGGCCGGCGAGCGTGCCGCGCAGCTTGACATCGGCATCGATACGATCCAGCTCGCGGCGCAGAATTTCCGGCACCGGACCTTCGCGTCCTTCGGCCGCTGCGATGAGGGCGTTGCGCAAATACTCGAACATCGCCGCCACCTGCTCTTCGGTCACCAGCGAATGCAGCAGCACGCGCGGATCGACGACCTGCGGGATCTGCGCTTCGGGCGGCGCCGCCGCGGCACCGCCGCACAGCACCGAGCCGAGCAGCAGCACCGCAGCATCGAGGCGCGGCTTCATCACAGCTTGCGGTAGATTTCGGCGCCTTGCTTCTTGAACTGCGCCGATTTCTCCGCCATGCCTTTCTCGAGCGCCGCTTTTTCGTCGACACCTTGTTGCGCGGCGTAGTCGCGCACGTCCTGCGTGATCTTCATCGAGCAGAAATGCGGACCGCACATGGAGCAGAAGTGCGCAAGCTTGGCGCCTTCCTGCGGCAGCGTCTCGTCGTGGAACTGCTTCGCCTTGTCGGGGTCCAGCCCGAGGTTGAACTGATCTTCCCAGCGGAATTCGAAGCGCGCCTTGGACAGCGCGTTGTCGCGAATCTGCGCGCCGGGGTGGCCTTTGGCGAGGTCGGCGGCATGCGCGGCGATCTTGTAGGCCATGATGCCGTCCTTGACGTCGTTCTTGTCGGGCAGGCCGAGATGCTCCTTGGGCGTGACGTAGCACAGCATCGCCGTGCCGTACCAGCCGATCATCGCCGCGCCGATCGCGCTGGTGATGTGATCGTAGCCGGGGGCGATGTCGGTGGTGAGCGGCCCCAGCGTGTAGAACGGCGCTTCCTTGCAGTACTTCAACTGCAGGTCCATGTTCTCCTTGATCATGTGCATCGGCACGTGACCGGGGCCTTCGATCATCACCTGCACGTCATGCTTCCACGCGATGTCGGTCAGCTCGCCCAGGGTTTTGAGCTCCGCGAGCTGCGCTTCGTCGTTCGCGTCATAGATCGAGCCCGGACGCAGGCCGTCCCCGAGTGAAAACGAGACGTCGTACTGCTTGACGATCTCGCAGATCTCCTCGAAGTGGGTGTAGAGGAAGCTCTCCTTGTGGTGCGCGAGACACCATTTCGCCATGATCGAGCCGCCGCGCGAGACGATGCCGGTCATGCGCTTCGCGGTCATCGGAATGAAGGGAAGGCGCACGCCCGCGTGCACGGTGAAGTAGTCGACGCCCTGCTCGCATTGCTCGATCAGCGTGTCGCGGTAAATTTCCCAGGTGAGCTCTTCGGCCTTGCCGTCGACTTTTTCCAGCGCCTGATAGATCGGCACCGTACCGATGGGCACCGGAGAATTGCGGATGATCCATTCGCGCGTCTCGTGGATGTGCTTGCCGGTCGACAAGTCCATCACCGTATCGCCGCCCCAGCGGATCGCCCAGGTCATCTTCTCGACCTCTTCCTGAATGCCCGAGGAGAGCGCCGAGTTGCCGATGTTCGCGTTGATCTTCACCAGGAAATTGCGCCCGATGATCATCGGCTCGGTTTCCGGGTGATTGATATTGGCGGGAATGATGGCGCGGCCGCGCGCGACTTCGTCGCGCACGAACTCCGGCGTGATGAGCTTCGGCAGTGCGGCGCCGAACGATTCGCCCGGATGCTGTCGCGTAAGCAGCTCGATGAGTCCTTCGCGGCGCTGGTTCTCGCGAATTGCGATGAATTCCATCTCGGGCGTCACGATCCCGCGGCGCGCATAGTGCATTTGCGTCACGTTCATTCCCGGCTTCGCGCGGCGCGGCTTGCGCAGCAGGTCGAAGCGCAGCGTGGCGAGCTTGGGATCGGCGAGCCGCTCCTGTCCATAGCGCGAGCTGGGTCCAGAGAGCTCTTCGGTATCGCCCCGCTCTTCGATCCACTTTTGCCGCAGCGGATGCAGGCCTTTGCGGATATCGATTCTGACAGCCGGGTCCGTGTATGGACCGGACGTGTCGTACACCATGATGGCGGGATTCTTTTCCGCTCCGAAAGACGCCGGGGTGTCCGACTGGCTGATTTCACGCATCGGAACGCGGATGTCCGGGCGCGAGCCCTCGACATAGACCTTGCGGGAATTCGGTAAAGGTTGCACGGCCGCTTCGTCGACATGGGCCGCAGCGTTGAGAAACTTGGGATTCGCGTTCATTGGCACTCCGCCGGGCAGCCAAGAGGGGCGGGCGGACGTCCACCACGCTTCCCTACGACGGCATTACCCGTATCAGGTTCAGAGGGTCTGTCTCACCCCGCGGCACCCGCCGCGAGGACCCCTGCGTGATCTGGCAAACTAATTGAAATATGGGATAATTGCAAGCTCGCGGACCTGCCTTTTACGTCCCTTCCACGAGTGAAAAAATGACGCCACAAGCCGATGTGGAACGTGCGCGCTTCAACATGGTCGAGCAGCAAATCCGACCCTGGGAAGTGCTCGATCAGCAGATTCTCGATCTTCTCTTCAGCGTGCATCGCGAAGACTACGTGCCGGCGCCGTACCGCGCGCTCGCCTTCGCGGACATGGAGATACCGCTGGGGCATGGTGAAAAGATGCTCGCCCCCAAGATCGAAGCCCGCATCCTGCAGGAGCTGCGCATCAAGCCGACCGACCGCGTGCTCGAAGTAGGCACCGGCAGCGGCTACATGACCGCCCTGCTCGCGAGCCTCGCCTCGCACGTGTACAGCGTGGATATCGTCCCGGAGTTCACCGAAGCGGCGGCCTCGAAGCTGCGTGCGCATGGCATACACAACGTGACCGTCGAGACCGGGGACGCCGCGCGCGGCTGGGACAAGCACGGTCCGTATGACGTCATCGTCGTCACCGGCTCGCTGCCCGTTCTGCCGCTCGGTTTTCAGAACAGCCTCCAGCCCGGCGGCCGGCTGTTCGCCGTCGTGGGCGAGCCCCCCATCATGGAAGCGCGGCTCGTCACTTGCATCTCGCGCGGGGTTTATAACTCGATGGCTGTGTTCGAGACGTGCATACCTCCGCTGCGCAACGCCGTACAACCCGAACGGTTCGTTTTTTGACGCCCGCCCGCCTGAAGCTTGCGGTCGCAGCAGCGCTCGCAGCGTCGCTGCATGCCCACGCCGCGGACTTGCTGGATGTTTTCCGCCAGGCGCAAACCGCCGATGCAGTCTATGCCAGCGCGCGCGCCCAATGGGCCGCCGCGCAAGAGCGGATCCCGCAGGGCCGCGCCGGCCTGCTGCCTCAGGCCAGCATCTCGGCCAATACCTTGTACAACGATCGTTCGGTGACGTTTCGGGTTCCGGGGATACCGGGCAGCAGCACGCAATTCAATTCCAACGCCATCACGCTCACGGTCACGCAGCCGATCTTCCGGCGGCAGAACATGATCGCGTACGATCAATCGCGCACGCAGGTCGACCAGGCGGAAGCTCAGTTTGCGCTAGCCGCTCAGGACCTCATACTGAGAGTCGCGCAAGGCTATTTCGACGTGCTGCTCGCTCAGGACAACGTCGCGCTGTCGCAAGCACAGAAGGCCGCGATCGGCCAGCAGCTCGAACAGGCCAAGCGCAACTTCGAAGTCGGCACGGCGACCATCACGGACACGCACGAGGCGCAGGCGCGCTACGACCTCACGGTGTCGCAGGAGATCGCCACCCAGAACGACCTTGAGCTGAGGCGCCGCAGCTTAGAGCAGATCATCAATCAGTCCGCTCCGCCGCTCGCGCCGCTCAGCACGCGCCTCGCGCTGAAGGCGCCCGAGCCCGCCACGATGGACACGTGGGTGGATGAAGCGCGCCGCACGAATCTGCAGGTGCGCGCCGCCGAAGCGGGACTGCGGTTCGCCAGCCAGAACATCGAGCGCAACCGCAGCGGGCACTATCCGACGCTCGATGCGATTGCGAGCTATCAGGATCAAGCCCAGGGCGCCGGCATCTCCGGCGTGCAAAGTCCCGGCTTCGATGCCAGGGTGCGCGCCATCGGTCTGCAGGTGACGATACCGCTCTACCAGGGCGGGCTCGTCAACTCCCAAGTACGTGAAGCGATAGCCAACGAGGATCGCGCGCGGCAGGATCTGGAGAACGCGCGGCGCACCGCCGAGTTCAATGTCCGGCAATCGTACCTCGGCGTCACCAGCGGTCTTGCCCAAGTGCAGGCCTTGCAGGCGGCGCTCGTGTCGAGCGAGAGCCAGCTCGAATCGACGCGCCTCGGTCAGCAGGTAGGGGTGCGCACGCAGGTGGACGTGCTCAATGCGCAGCAACAGCTCTATACCGCACGCCGCGACCTCGCGCAGGCGCGCTACAACTACGTGATGTCCCTGTTAAGGCTCAAGGCGGCCATCGGTCAGCTGACCGAAGACGATCTCGTGGATATCAACCGCTGGCTGGGCGCCTCGTAGCGCATCAAAAGCGTACGAGCTCGAGCACGCGCTGCACCGCGCCCTGGTGTGCCCGGCAAAACGCCACGCCTGCTTCCCCC
This sequence comes from Rhodospirillaceae bacterium, assembly GCA_050260255.1. GTDB lineage: Bacteria > Pseudomonadota > Gammaproteobacteria > Burkholderiales > SG8-41 > JAQGMV01. The sequence goes on from JBLNBW010000044.1 coordinate 52,602, forward strand.
ATCCGCCGCGCCCTGTTCCGATCGGTAAGCAGCTCACTCGCCTTATGCGCGAGATCCTCGACATCGGCGACCGATAACGCAGCCCCGCTTTCGACCGCGAGCTCGGCCGCTTCGGCGAAGTTATACCTGCTGGGGCCGATCAACACCGGCTTGCCGACCGCGCAGGGCTCGATGAGGTTCTGGCTGCCGTACGGGAGCAGGCTGCCGCCGATGAAGGCGACATCGCACGCGGCGTAATACGCGAACATTTCTCCGAGACTATCGCCGAGCAGCACTTCCGTATCGGGACGCACGGCAGCGTTCGCGCTGCGCCGCTGAAAGGCAAACCCGCGACGCTGCAATATGCCGGCGACTTCCTCGAAACGGTCCGGATGGCGCGGGACGATTACGAGCAACAGGTGCGCAACAGCCATGCGCTCCAGCGCGTCAAGCAACAGCTCTTCCTCGCCGTCGCGCGTGCTCGCCGCGAGCAGCACCGGACGCACGCCATAGTTTTCGCGCCACTGCACGCCCTGTTGCACGAGCGCGGGTGGCGGGACGATATCGAACTTGAGGTTCCCCGAGATGCGCGGCGCGGATGCGCCCAACGCTGCGAGGCGCTTCGCGTCCGCTTCGGTTTGGGCTGCGATGCCGGCCAAACCTCGCAGCGCCTCGGCCACGAGACCGGCGTGACGACGATAACCCGCGTACGATTTCTCCGACAGCCTCGCGTTGATGAGATATACCGGCACGTGCGCCGATGCTGCTGCATGGATGAGATTCGGCCACAGCTCTGTCTCCATCAGCAGGCCTGCCGCGGGCTTGAAGTGCCGAAGAAAGCGGCGGACCGCGCCCGGATAGTCGTACGGCAGATAACATCGGTCTACGTTGGCACCGAACAAGAGCTGGCTCGTTTCGCGCCCCGTCGGGGTCATATGCGTAATGAGCAGGCGGTGCTGCGGATAGCGCTCGCGCAGCGCACGCACCAAGGGCTCCGCAGCCCTGGTCTCGCCCACGGATACGGCATGTATCCAGAGGTACGGCTGCGCGCTGCGCACGCCGCCGTAGAATCCGAACCGCTCCGGAACGTGGCTCAAGTACTCGCGCTGGCGACGCGCGCGCCACAACAAGCGCAACGGAACGAGCGGCAGCAACAGATACAGCAACGCCGTATAAAGGGCGCGTCTCATGCCGAGCTCAGCACGTCACTGACCGCTTGCATCACTTCGCCGGTCGAAGGCGGGCGTCGCTTGCCGCCGAGATTGACGCCGCGCGGGCAGCCGTACAATCCGGTCGCGGCGGGATCGGTCGCGACGTACAGCGCGACCGTGGGCACGCCGAACGCGCCGGCGAGATGGGTGAGCCCGGTGTCGAGGCCGATTACCAGCGCCGCTCCGGCGAGCAGCTGCGCAGCCGCGTCGAGAGACAACCGCTCGGGCACGGCTGCGTTCGTCATCGCCGAAGCAAGACGCTCGCTGCGCGCTCGCTCCGTGGTGTTACCCCATGGCAGCACGATCCGCATACCATTAGCCACCAGCCGCTGCGCGACCGTTACCCAATCGTCTTCGCGCCACAGCTTCGCCCGCGCGCTGGTGGAATGCAGCAACACGGCGTAGGGCGAGCCCGTCCGCACAGCGCAGCCATGCGATTCGACGCCGTAATCAATCATGGATGATCGTCGGTACCCCAAGGCCTGCGCCACCAGCTCGCGGTTGCGCTCCACGGCGTGCAGCGTCCACGGCACGCGGAACGTCCGGTCGTACAGCCATCCCAGCGGCTCGCGTGCGCTATGCCAGTCGAGACCGTAACGCGGTCCGTGGGCCGCTCGGGCGACGAGCGCGCTTTTCATCAGTCCCTGCGTGTCGATGATGGCGTCGTAGTGATTGGCCCGAAGCCGTGCGATCGCCATGTGAATGTCGGCACGCGTTTCGGCGCGCCACCACCCCGTGCGCCACCGGCGGACGTTGACCGGAATGACGGTCCGCACGCCCGGATGCAAGCGCGGTATCGCGTCGTAGCTCTGCTCGACGAGCCAATCGATCGCCGCACCGGGTACGTTGCGTCGGATGTCGGAGATGACCGGAAGATTGTGGACGACGTCCCCGAGCGAAGACGTCTTCACGAGCAGTATGGAAATCATGCGGTCATGTCGTCATCGCGCGGCGCGGCAGCCGCGATTGTAACCGCGCCGGCATAAAAAAAGGCCGCCCGGAGGCGGCCTTCGCAAGTCGCGTTGCGTTGCGCTTACGACACGACCCAGTCGCTGCCCACCGTGCCGATGGTCGCGGAAGCGATGGTGTGGAGCTGATCCATGAGCTCGATCTTCTGCGCGCCGCTCGTGTCCTGCCACAGCAAATCGGAGCGGTGATCGTTGTTGAAGTCGCCCACGCCGGCGAGCTTCCATCCGGGCTGCGTTCCGGTGATGCTGCCCCAGCCGCCGACCGCGTGTTCGCCGTCCATCAACCAGATGCTCACCGCGCCGCCGTCCTGCTGCCACACAATGTCGCTGTGATGGTCGCCGTTGAAATCGCCGATGCCGGCGACATGCCAGTCGAGAGGTGCGCTCGCCATCGCGCCGCCGCCGCCGTGCGACGTGCCGTCCATCAGCCACATCGCGACGGTGCCATTGTCGTTGCGCCAGAGCACGTCGGCTTTCGAGTCGCCGTTGAAGTCGCCTGTGCCGGCAACCTTCCAGTCTGCCGACATGCTGCCGGCCGTGCCGCCGCCGGTGATGCTGTGGTCGCTCATCTGCCAGGTGCTTACCGTGCCGTCGTCGCCGCGCCACAGCACGTCGGCTTTCGAGTCGCCGTTGAAGTCGCCCACGCCTTCGATGTGCTGGCTGGTCGGCGCGCTCGATACCATGCCGCTGTCGATCGCAGAGGCGCCGTTCATGGTCCAGAGCGCCACACCGCCGTTGTTGTTGTGCCACAGGATGTCGCCCCGGCCGTCGCCATTGAAGTCGCCGTTGCCTGCGACCGACCAGTCGTTGCCCGCGCCCAGATTGGTGCCGCTCGTGCCAACCACCGAGGTGCCGCTCAGGCTGTGGATCTGCAGTGCGCCGGTGTTGACGTTACGCAGGAGCATGTCCGCGTTGCCGTCGCCGTTGTAGTCCACGAGGGTGGCCGCGAGGTCGGCGGCGAGCGCGTGCTGCGATCCGCTCGCCGGCTGCGTCGTCGTGGTCGTCGACGTCGATGCATCGTAAGTCGGCGTGGTGGTCGTCGTAGGCGTAGCCGACGTATCCGTTGTGGTCGTGGACGTCGTGTCCTGCGTCGGAGTCGTATGAGTGTCGGTCGTCGTGGTCGTCGTCGTGCTCGTCGATGTGCTCGTCGATGTGCTCGCGCTGGGCGCCGGCGTGCTGCTCTGGCTGCCGCTGATCATGTAATCGTTGCCATTGATCCAGTTGACGAGATCGTTGTAGACGCCTTTCACCGAGGCGCCCCAGCCCGACGTCGAAACCACGCCCGCTACGTGCCCCTGGCCGTCAGCGCCCTGGTACCACACCGGGCCGCCCGAATTGCCCGGGTTCAGCTGTATGCCGGAGTAGTTGATGATCGATTCGCCGCTCTGCGACGCAGAGGTGTAGTCGTTCACCATCTGCCAGCCGTACGCAGCCGGGAAGCCCGTGACGTTGACGTTGCCGCTCGTGAAGTTGGGATCGAGCTGCATCCAGCCCGTCTGGTTGCCCACCGCAGTACCGAGATCCACGAGCGCGATGTCGTGTTCCGAGCCGGTCAGCGTGGCAAGACCATCGTTGCCGCCCGGCATCAGCATGTGGCTGTTGTTCGGGTCGAAGTCCGTGTAGTAGTGGAACGAAGTGGACGTGTACTGACCGTAGGGCGCCTGTCCCCAGTTCGCGGGCGTGACGGTCACGCTCGTTGCAGCGCCGCCTTGATCGGGCATGTACAGCGCGTGGCTCGCCGTGAGCACGTCGTTGGGTCCAACCATGACGCCCGTGCCGCCGTACGATGCGCCCGACGGGAAGTTGATCTGGATGAAGACGATGGACCGCCAGAGTTCGGCAGTGGGATCTGATACTGCAACTGACATAGCTACCCCTACTTTGTTTGATGTGCATTACGGCGCGTCCGGATCACCGGCATGCCGCCATTACTGATGAATGGAGCCGACAACGCGGCTGACAAAGCTGCTTCATCTTCTGTTCATGTCTTATCCTTTCTTTTCTCGTCGGTGCTGAGCCGCTGGCGCGGTTTGTCACGACGTTTTATGCGCAACGCATGTAGCGGATTCGGTGTCCCGGCCATCGGCTGCTGAGCGGCGTGGCCCACGGCGATGCGGTGCGCTTGGGCTCCTCGAGAGCCGCGCAGCTAAAAGCAAGATGCATGCAACAGCGAGGATTGCCGCAACGAAAACGATGGTGATTAGCAATGCGCCATCGTCATGGACGCGGCATTCTTCCCTATGTACATCGCGGTGCTCAGTGCATTTGTCACGCTGCGATTCGATTGCATTGGATCGTCGGCGAGTCGCATGTTCGGCGGCGATTTTTGTCGGGCCGCCCCGACGCCTCGACGGCCGATTTCGCGCGAATGCACAGCGCGTGCCGCGAGCGTAATCGGGATGCTTTCCCTCTCATGACGAATGATCTTTAGCGATCATTTCAAGCGCGGCCCGTTGTCGCAGGACAGCGACGGCAGCATTGCACATCCCGCCAAGCGCGCCGCAGTGACATGCGAAACGCTTCGGTGCAATGGCATGAATATGCGCATATGCCCATACAGTGTCATGATTTCCCTCTTGAATCGCGCTTCGCTCGACATGCCGGACGCATGGCACGCGAGGAAGAGCGAGTGCAATGTCATCGATATGGGTGTCTGTGATGCCCGACAGTGCAGGTGTTACATGCCACGTCGCCGATCGTGTGGGCGCTGCGTTCGGCGGACCAGCAGCCATGACGCACGCATGTGCGGCTCACACAGCAGGTGAACAATTGAGCAAGAGCGCGCGCGAGACTGCTGCGCGCAGCGCATTGGCTGCGCGCCAGCGTTCCGCGGGTTACGGCGAGTGCCGCGCGAGTTATTTCTCGCGCATCGCCTTGTTGATCGACTCGGTGAGCGGTCTTAGCAGGTAGTCCAGCACCGTGCGCTCGCCCGTCGGTATGACGAGCATTGCCGGCATGCCGGGGAACAGCTTTACGTTGCTCTGCGCGGCCAGCTCGTCGGCTGGAATCTTTGCCTGCACCGCGTAGTAGCTCTGCCCGCTGCGGCTGTCGGTGAGGCGATCCGCCGACACCTGCGTGATGTGCGCTCGCATACTGGGAGTACTTCGCTGGGTATACGCAGTGAGGCGTACCTGCGCGTCCATGTCCGGATGCACGCCGTCGATGTCTTCGACGTTGACGGTTGCTTCGACCGCAAGCGCCTGGGTGTCCGGTACGATATCCATGATCTTCTCGCCACGCCCTATCACGCCGCCCACGCTGAAGACGGTCATCCCGACGACGTAGCCGGAATACGGCGCGCGGATCTCGGTACGTGCCAGCGTGTCCTCGGCGACCTTGAGCTTGGGGCCTAGCTCAGCGAGCTTCGCCTGCACTTCGCGCAGATCACCGGCGACCTGTGCGGCACGATCAGCCTGCAGCTGCTGGATTTGCAGCGTCGCCTCGTTGATCACCTGGTTGGCCTTTGCGACATTCGCCTTGACTTCGCCGACCTGCCCTTCGAGCTCGGCGGCGGAGCGCTCGAGCTCGAGCATGCGCTGACGCGGCACATAGCCTTTCTTGAACAGGTCGCGCAGCCCCGTCACCTCGCCGCGCGTGGATTCAAGCTGCTGCTGACGCGACACGAGGACCGCCCTGGAGCCTGTGATCTGCTCGCGCGTCTGCGCCACTTTCTGCTTGAGCAGCGATACCTGACCGGCGAGCGCCGTCTGCCGGCTTACGAACAGGTTCTCCTGTGCGCGCAGCAGTGTATCGACATCCGAATCGCTGCGGCGTGCGAGAAGCTCGTCGGGAAACGACACCGCCGCCGCGCCGTCCCTCTCGGCGAGCAGCCGCGCTTCCTGCGCGCGCAGATCGTCGTGCTGCTTGCGCAGCACACCGACCGCGCCCAGCGCCTGCGTATTGTCGAGAACGATGAGCGTCTGGCCGGTTTCGACCTTGTCGCCCTCCTTCACGCGCAGCTCCTTCACGATGCCGCCGTCGAGATGCTGCACGCTCTTACGGTTGCCTTCGACCTTGACCACCGCGGGTGCGATGACCGCGCTGCTCACCGGGGCGACGGCGGACCAGATGCCGAGCGCCAGGACGAAAGCGCCGACTATGGCAAGACCGGTGAGTATCGGACGCCGCGCGTCGTCTTCGACTTGCGGAGCGGCCTCGCTCACGTATGAACTCAGAGTATTGGACATGTTTATTCGATGCTTGTGGTTATGCGTGGCCCGCGACCGCGGTACGCGTCGGCGGTGCAGACAATCGGGCCATGATCTCCTGGCGGGGGCCGAAGCCCTTCACGACGCCGCCATCGAGGAACAGGAGTTTGTCCACCGCGTTGAGCGCCGCCATGCGGTGCGAAATGACCACGACGGTGGTGCCCATGTTCTTCAGGCGCGAGAGGCACTCGAGCAATGCCGCCTCGCCGTTGCTGTCCAGGTTCGAATTGGGCTCGTCGAGAACAACGAAGCGCGGCGCGCCGTACACGGCGCGCGCAAGCGCGATCTGCTGGCGCTGACCGGCGGAAAGCAGCATGCCCTGGTCGCCCACCTCGGTCTCGTAGCCGTTCGGTAATCGCAGAATCATCTCGTGCGCGCCGGCAAGGTTCGATGCACGAACGACCTCTTCCGGCACCAGCGAGCCGAAACGTGCAATGTTATCGGCAACGGTGCCGGGGAACAGTTCCACGTCCTGCGGGAGATAACCGACGTGCCGGCCGAACGCATTGCGATCCCAGGTCCAGACGTTCGCGCCGTCCAGACGCACGACACCGGCCGTAGGCGGACATACACCCACCAGCAACCGCGCAAGCGTCGACTTACCCGCCGCGCTCGGGCCCACCAGGCCGAGCGCTTCGCCGGGCGTGAGCGCGAAGCTGACTTTGTTGATCACCATGCGGGTAGTGCCGGGCGGCACGAACACCACCTCCTCCACCGAGATGTGTCCAGTCGGTTCCGCCGGCGAGATGGTCGGACGGCGCGGCGGACGCGTGGCGAGCAGCGCGGACACGTTGTAGAGGGATTGCTTGGCTGCAATCAGTTGACGCCATAATCCCACGACTTGCTCTATCGGCTGCATCGCCCGCCCGAGCAATATGCTGGCCGCGAACATCGCGCCCGGTGTGATGGTGCGATCGATCGCGAGATAAGCCCCCACACCGAGGACCAGCGCCTGCGCCGAGAAGCGCACGAAGCGTATGCCGCTCAGCACCGTCGATCCTTGATCGACCGCCGCCGTCTGCGCCTGCAGCATGCGGTTCCTATCCTTGCGCCAGCGATCGAGCAGACCGTCCATCATGCCGCTTGCATGGATGATCTCCGCGTTTTTGAGGCTCGATTCGGCAAAGGCATAGCTGCGCGCGGCGGCATGCGTCGATTCCGCGAGCGGCTTGCGGCTCACATACTCGTTGAGCACCGCCAGTCCGAGCAGTATGCCCGCGCACAAGACCGCTGCGCCGCCGATCGCAGGATGGATGATGAACAGCACGCCGAGGAAGAGCAGCGCCCACGGCATGTCGAGCAACGCAACAAGACCCGGACCGGCGATCAGCGAGCGGAAAGAATCAAGCTCGCGCAGCGGCTGGGTCCGCTGCAGCATCGGTACGATCAGCGACTGCTCCACCGATGCGGAAATCACGCGACGCGCGAGCAGCGCGTCGAGTCGCATGCCGCTTCGATTCAGCACGCGGGCGCGAACGCTTTCCAGGCCGGCGAGCGCGGCGATGGCAAATACGAATGCGATGCTCAGCATCACGAGTGTTGCCATGTTCCCGCTCGCAAGCACCCGGTCGTACACCTGCGAGGTGTAGATCGGCAGCGCGAGATACAGAAGATTGGTCGCCATGCTAAACAGCACGGCAGCAATGAAGTGCGTGCGGCAAGCACGTAATGCGGTGACGATTTCGTCCGGTAATTTTCTTAACTGCATGCTGCTCCCTGTAACCTACGGGAAAGGTCGACAACGTGGTATGTGGCGCGCGGCGAGCCGCGATGAGATTTGAAGGGCGCGCCGGAAAGGCGCTTTTTATAGCACGCACGTCATAGCGTCCCAAGCAAAAATAACTATGGCGTGCACGTTTTACCCGAGCGTCGCCATCGTGCGACAGCCGTACGATAAGCGCTTCACGCGCGGCCTCGCATTCGAGTAATTCTTGCATGGGGCCCGTGGGGGTCGATGCTATAATCCGCCCCGGTTTCATAGGCTGGCGCGATGACGTTTTCGCTGCGGCCGACCGAGCAGCGCGCGCCCCGTGGCACGACACTTCGCCAGAGGCCGGCATATGAACTACACCTCAACCCGCTCTCACGAGCATCTGCGCCGCACGCTATCGTCATCGGGGACACAGTGACCCATACCATACGCAAGGGCATCGTCCTCGCCGGCGGCGCCGGCACGCGCCTCCATCCGGTTACACAGGTCGTATCGAAGCAGCTGCTGCCGATATACGACAAACCGATGATCTATTACCCGCTCTCGACGCTGATGCTGGCCGGCATACGAGACATACTTGTTATCACGACGCCGGAGGATGCTTCGCGCTTCAAGACGCTCCTAGGCGATGGCCGCAAATGGGGAATAGAACTGTCCTACGAGGCGCAACGAGCACCCGAGGGGATTGCCCAAGCGTTCCTGCTCGGCAAAGAATTCATCGCTGGAGAGCCGGTCGCATTGATCCTCGGGGACAATCTCTTCTATGGACACGATCTCGTGAGTCAGCTCGGGCGGGCGGTACGCCGTAGCGAAGGCGCGACAGTATTTGCTTACCCGGTAAACGATCCGGAACGTTACGGCGTGGTCGAGTTCGACGCCGACGGGCAGGCGCTATCTATCGTCGAGAAGCCGACGCAACCGCAGTCGCGGTACGCAGTGACCGGGCTCTATTTTTACGATGACCGCGTGGTCGACATCGCAGAGACGCTCAAGCCGTCACAGCGTGGCGAGCTCGAGATCACCGATCTCAACAATCACTACCTCGAGCGCGGACAATTGCACGTCGAGATCATGGGCCGTGGCATGGCGTGGCTGGATACCGGGACCCATGACGCGCTGCTGCAGGCCGCTCAGTTCATCGAGACAGTGGAAAAACGCCAGGGACTGAAGGTGGCGTGCCCGGAAGAGATCGCCTATCGCAAGGGCTACATTACCGCCGCGGAACTCAAAGCGCTTGCCGCGTCGCTCGGCAAGACGAGTTACGGCAACTACTTGTCGCGTCTGCTCGAGGAGAAGGTGTTCTAGTGAAGGTCATCGAGACCGAGCTACCCGGCGTGCTGATCATCGAGCCGAAAATCTTCGGTGACGCGCGCGGCTTTTTCTACGAAAGCTACAACGAGCGCGAGTTTCGCGCCAATACGGGCGTCGATGCGCACTTCGTTCAGGACAATCACTCTCGCTCCGCCTGCAATGTGCTTCGGGGTCTGCACTATCAAGTGAAGCGGCCGCAGGGCAAGCTCGTGCGCACGACCGCTGGAACGGTGTATGACGTCGTCGTCGATGTACGTCGGAGCTCGAAGACGTTCGGCAAATGGCTCGGACTCATGTTGTCAGCAGACGACAGGCGAATGCTGTGGATCCCGCCCGGATATGCGCATGGGTTCCTCGTGACATCGGACTACGCCGAGTTCCAGTACAAGACCACTGAATATTGGGCACCGGAACACGAGCGGTGTATCTGCTGGAACGATCCAGAGCTCGATATTCGCTGGCCTTTAGCTGTACAGCCGATACTTTCCAGTCGGGACCAGGCCGCCCCGCGGCTGCAGCTTGCCGAGGTCCTCCCCTAGATCGGTAATTTTTACCCGACACGCAGTTGGGTTGTAAGTTTTACCGCGGTTCGCGCCAACGAATCGGCCCACGCTCGGTATTTGCTGCCCTATGGTGAACCCGCATCGGTAACTCTTCCACCATTTGGCACGGATAATGCTTCCCGCCAGGCGCCTTTGCCATCTTTCCTTTGCCGAGCTCGCGAGAGTTTGACCCCGTATGCCGCTTCCACAGATCACTGTCTCTATCGTCAGCCACAGGCAGAACGGGATGTTGAATTTTCTGCTCTCCGAGCTCGAGCGGCATTGCGCGGAGAACATCCGGCTGGTGATTACGGAAAACGTTCCGGATCCTATCCCGTTACACACGGCGCAATTAACGTGTCCGGTCCACGTCATCCGGAACCAGCACCCCAAAGGTTACGGCGCCAATCACAATGCGGCGTTCGCTTACTGCGATACCGAGTTCTACTGTGTCTGTAACCCGGACGTGACGATAACCTCCGACCCGTTCAGGCAGCTTCTCAGTACCATGCAAGCCGGCCCGCGCGTCGGTGTAGTGGGCCCGCTCGTACGCAGTCCGACGGGCAACGTCGAGGACAGTGCACGTTGCTTTCCCACCGTGTCGATCCTGCTTCGTAAGTTGATTGGCTTGCCCGTGCAGCTCGATTACCCCATAGACCGCGGATGCGTGCCGGTGGAGTGGGTGGCCGGCATGTTCATGCTGCTTCGCTCCGAGGCATATCGGGCCGTGAACGGCTTCGATGAAGCGTATTACCTGTACTACGAGGACGTGGACATCTGCCGGCGGCTGCATGAAGCGGGATGGTCCGTCCTCTATGAGCCCGGTGCGCAGGTGGTCCATGAAGGCCAGCGTGCCAGCAGAAAGGACGGACGCCTCGCGTTGCAGCACCTGGCAAGCATCGTCCGCTATTTCACGGGGCCAAGACCCCGAAGTGCCAATCAAGTGAACTAAGAATCGGGCGAGCGTTGCTCGCTTCAGTTTTTCAACATAAAGACGACAACATGACCAAGGCAGTCTTACTTGCCGGAGGCTTGGGCACGCGCCTTTCCGAGGAAACGACAGTCAAGCCGAAGCCCATGGTGGAAATCGGTGGCAAGCCGATACTCTGGCACATCATGAAGATTTATGCGGCACACGGGATCAACGAATTCGTCGTTTGCCTCGGCTACAAGGGGTATGTCATCAAGGAATACTTCGCCAATTATTTCCTGCATACCTCGGACGTCACGTTTGACATGAAAAAGAACGAGATGACGGTGCATCATAACTATGCCGAGCCGTGGCGGGTGACGCTCGTCGACACCGGTGAAGATACAATGATCGGCGGCCGCATCAAGCGAGTGCTGTCCTATGTGGCAGACGACCCTTATTTCTGCCTCACATACGGCGACGGCGTCGGTGACGTAGACATTAGCAAGAGCATCGATCTGCACTGCAGTGAAAGGCGACTCGCGACTGTGACGGCGACCCAACCGCCCGGCCGATTCGGTGCGCTGCGCTTCGAAGGCTCGAAAGCGCTGGGCTTCCAGGAAAAACCGCAGGGGGACGGCGGCTGGATCAATGGTGGTTTCTTCGTCCTGTCGCCAAAGGTCGGCAAATACATCGAAGGCGATGCCACGGTGTGGGAACGAGAGCCCATGGAGAATCTCGCCCGGGATGGCGAGCTCTCCGTGTATTTCCATCATGGCTTCTGGCAGCCGATGGACACGCTGCGCGACAAGCGACACCTGGAAGAGTTGTGGGCGAGTGGCAAAGCGCCCTGGAAAGTTTGGTAAGTCACGCCCAACGAGGAATAGAGGATGAAGATCTTAATTACGGGCAATATGGGTTACATAGGGCCGGTACTGGTTCAACACCTGCGCTCGGCTTTCAAGGACGCGCAGCTGATCGGATACGATTCCGGCTTTTTCGCCCATTGCCTTACGGGTGCCGTGGCACTGCCCGAGCGCAGCCTCCACATGCAGCTCTTCGGCGACGTGCGCGATGTATCGCCCGAAATGTTCGCGTCCGTGGACGCGGTCGTGCACCTTGCCGCTGTCTCGAACGACCCGATGGGGAAACGCTTCGAGGAAGTGACCGAGGCCATCAACTACGCTTCCAGCGCGGACATTGCCCGTAAGGCCGTCGCGGCGGGTGTCAAGCGCTTTGTGTTCGCCTCCAGCTGCAGCATGTACGGGTACGCCGAAGGGGGGCCTCGTAAGGAGACCGACGCGCTCAATCCATTGACCGCGTATGCGAAATCGAAGGTTGCGACGGAAAAAGCGCTCGCCCAGCTCGACGCACCGAACGCGGTGGTCACGGCACTGCGTTTTTCGACCGCGTGCGGCATGTCCGACCGGCTGCGGCTCGATCTCGTCCTGAACGATTTTGTTGCCGGCGCCATGGCGTCACGCGAAATTACGGTTCTGAGCGATGGCACGCCGTGGCGGCCGCTTATCGACGTAAAAGACATGGCGCGTGCAATACACTGGGCGCTCACCCGGGATCCCGGCAACGGCGGCCGCTATCTCGCGGTGAACGTGGGGTCGGACGAGTGGAACTACCAAGTCCGCGATCTTGCGCTCGCGGTCGCGGCCGCGATCCCGGGCACTCGGGTGAGCATTAACGAAAACGCGCCGCCGGACAAGCGCTCGTATCGCGTCGATTTCAGCCTCTACCGGCAACTCGCGCCGACGCATCAGCCGCAGGTGGACCTCAAACAGTCCATCGAGGAATTGAAGCGCGGCATGGAGCGGATGAATTTCAGCGACGCTGATTTCCGTGGCTCCCAGTTCATGCGGCTGAAAGTCCTGGAAAAGCACATCAGCGAGGGTCGGCTCAGCAATGCGTTACGCTGGACACATGAGTCGATGGGCCGCTAATCATGAAATTCAATAAGACGCCGCTCCATGGCGCGTACACGATAGAGCTCGAGAAGCGCGGCGACGATCGCGGGTTTTTTGCACGGCTCTTCTGCGAGAAGGAATTCGCGGACGCCGGGCTCGTCAATCATTTTGTACAGATAAACAATTCGCTGAGCAGCAGTAAGGGCACGCTTCGCGGCATGCACTATCAACTGCCTCCGGCCGCCGAAGTGAAAGTCGTACGCTGCGTAAAAGGCGCGCTGTTTGACGTCATCGTGGATTTGAGGCCCGATTCGCCGACTTTCCGCCGTGCTTTCGGTGCAGAGCTTACTGCCGAGAACCGGCGCATGATGTATGTTCCCAGAGGCTTCGCACACGGCTTCGTGACGCTTACCGACAACGTGGAAGCGTTCTACCTTGTCAGCGCATTTTATTCGCCCGAGAACGAGCGCGGACTTCGATTCAACGATCCTGCCGTGGAGATCGAGTGGCCCATCGAGCCCGTCGAGATTTCCGACAAGGATCGCAAATGGCCCGATTTGAACGCCGACTTCCACGGCCTGGAAAGGATGCGGGGGCTCGTTTGAGGATCGTTCTTACCGGCGCCAGCTCATTCACGGGACTTTGGCTCACGCGCGCGCTGCTCGAAGCGGGGCACGAGGTGGTTGCGCCGCTGCGAGGTGAAGAAGGCTCCTACAGCGGGGTTCGCGAGCAGCGGGTGCTATTGCTGCAATCGGCCGGAGCGCAGCTCGTGTGGAGTTGTCCGTTCGGAAGCGACGCTTTCATCGCCGTGATGGATGACGGAGCCGATGTCCTATGCCACCACGCAGCGCGCGTCGAGAACTACAAGAGCATTGATTTCGATGTCCACGGCGCGGTTCACGAAAATACGCGCGGCCTTCAGCAGGTTTTGGCCGTTGGCAAGGCGAACGGCCTGCGGGGGATCGTCGCGACCGGAAGCGTGTTCGAATATGGCGAGGGCGCAGGGGAAGCGCCGCTGCGCGCGTTCTCGCCGTACGGCCTTTCCAAGGGACTCACGTACGAAATCCTCAGGTTTTGGGCCGGCCATTTTCAACTGCCGCTGGGGAAGTTCGTTATCCCCAATCCATTTGGCCCGTACGAGGAACCGCGTTTTTGCGCTTACCTGCTCCAGTGCTGGGCTCAGGAAAAGACGGCGGTCGTGAAAACGCCGGACTACGTGCGCGATAATATCCACGTTTCGCTGCTTGCCAAGGCATATGCGGAGTGGGTGACGAACTTCGACTCGCGGTGTCGCGAGACCCGCTTGGGGCCGTCGGGGTACGTGGAAAGTCAAGGCGCGTTCGCCCTGCGATTCGGACGAGAAATCGGACGGCGACTCGACATCGCGACGCCACTCGAGCTCGCCGTGCAAAGCGAGTTTTCCGAGCCGTTTGCGCGAATAAATACCGACCGTCTGCGGCATGGCGAGCTGGGCTGGAACGAGGAAGAAGCGTGGGATGAGCTCGCAGAATACTATCGACAAGTCTATCTGCCGGGCACCCGGCGACGCGCCTCCGCCTAGATCGCCTTCGATGGCCGGTCGCGCGCCCACGCGGCCTCGAAACGCCGATAGAAACCGCGTTCACAAAAACGAGCGACCCACAGCCTGCGTTCATGCATCATTGCAAGCTCGAACAACGGCCGCTCCCATGAAGCCCGGCGGGCAAGGAGAAACACGTTGAAACTGACATGGTTCAGCGACCGGGCCTCGGGCGTAGGCGCCTGTCCGGCATGCGGGCACGCCCACTCCACTCGCGTCTTGAAGATCGAGAATCCGGGGAGCGAGGTCGACGGGGCAGTGCTCTCGCAGTGTAGCAACTGCTCGTCCTGCTTCTACGAGGACGCCGCCCGTTTCATGGTGAATCACTATACCGAAGACCGCGGCGGCGTGACGCTGGCGCATTATCTTCAGATCGGCGCCGGCATCGATTCCATGTTGCGCCCGATTCATGCCGTCGAAATGCCGGCCGGCAGTTCGTTGCTTGAAGTCGGCTGCGGTGTGGGATTCTGCGTGGATTACTGGTCGCGCGTTGCAAAAGGCGAGGCACTGGGCCTGGAGAAGGCGGCGTACGGCAAGGAAGGCGCGCGGCGTCTGGGAGCGAATATACGCGCGGCGTACTTGGGCGAGCCGGGCGCCTTGGACGGACGCAAATTTGACATCGTCTTCAGCAGTGAAGTGATCGAGCATGTCGCGAATCCTGCGGACTTTCTCCGCCATCTGGCCAGTGCCGCATCCGACAACGGCGTGGTCGTCTTGACCACACCAGCGGCAAGCTACATACAGCCGAAGAATCCGCAATCCTCGGTTCTCGCGCAGCTCGCACCCGGATTTCACTACTTCGTGCTGTCGCGCGAGGCACTGGCCGCCTTACTGAGCTCAGCAGGCTTTCGCTTCGTCAACGTTCAGGAGCAAAACGAGCGGCTGGTTGCGTGGGCGAGCAACAGCCCGTTCCCAGAACCGGACATGAACCGTCTCGGGATGCCCCGTTATCTCGAGTACCTCGAGCTGTTGTCGCAGCGCACCGACAAGGATCTGCGCAGCGGCGCGCTTTACCGGCTTTTCAAGGAGCTGGTGAATCTCGGCCAGTATGAGAGAGCGCAGGGGGTTTTCGAGGCGCTGCGCGCACTATCGCGCGAGGCCTACGATCTCGATATCGTCGATGTGCCCGTCAATCGCGTGCTCCAGACGTCGAGCTTCGAGGAGCACATGAAGCGAGTGCCGGCATGGTTGGGAGGGCTGACCTACTACGCCGGCATGCTTTTCGGTAACCACCATCACGACACTCGCAAGCGGCTCACATACTTCGAGGCGGCCACCCGCATACTGCGCCACGAGATCGAGCTCAACGAGATGTTTGCACAGGAAGCGCAAAGCCTGTTGCAGACGTCGGATTTCCATTATCGCCAGTCGCTCATTGACAACCTGGTTGAGGAATTGCCGCGTGCCTTGGAGGGCAGCTGGGAGACGCGGCTGCGCGCGGAGTTCGCAAAATTGGCGAACAATCCGTTCGTGGCACCACCCGCGGATGCGGAGCAGCAGCCGCCCCGAAAAATACGCCTGTTCGGGCGCAAGCGAATGAACGGTGAATGACATCGCAAAAAGTGAGTCGAGGCAATGAGCGTGTTTAGGCAGCGGCTCGTGGCCGCCATTCGCGACGTTCGCGACGGCATAGCGAGTATCTACGTGTGGCCGATGCTCGGATGGCTGGAGATCAAGCAGCGCTACCGCCGCTCGACGCTCGGGCCCTTTTGGCTCACTCTGAGCACGGCCGTCGTGATCCTGGGAATGGGTCCCCTTTACGGCAGGCTGTTCAACCAGGACTTGTCTGCGTACTTTCCGTTTCTCGCGGTTAGCATCGTCCTGTGGTCGCTCATGAGCACGCTGATTACCGACTCGTGCACTGCATTCATCTCGGCCGAGGGGTACATCAAGGACCTCAAGCTGCCGTACACCGTGCATGTGCTGCGTATCGTCTGGCGCAATCTCATCATGTTTGCGCACAACCTCATAGCGGTCCTCGTCGTACTGGCAATTTTCCGTCCCCATTGGGGTCCGAGCCTCGTGCTCGTTCCCGTCGGTGTGCTGCTCATCGCGATAAACGGCGTGTGGTTCGGCATTCTGCTCGGGCTCCTGTGCACGCGTTTTCGTGACATACCGCAGGTGGTTGCGAGCCTGCTGCAGCTTGCGTTCTTTCTCACGCCCATCTTGTGGAGACCGACGATGCTCGGAAAATACCAGTGGGCGCTCGACCTCAATCCGCTCTACGTCTTCATGGAAATCGTGCGCGCTCCGTTGCTCGGCGAGGAAACCCGCGTGAAGCTCTGGCTGCTTGCATTGCTCATCACGGGAATAGGCTGGGTCATCTCCATGCTATTGTTTGCTCGCTTCCGCACCCGCATCGCATACTGGTTGTAACAGATGGCGCATATCAAAGCCGAGGATGTCACGGTCGAGTTCCCCATTTACGACGGGGTAAAGAGCCGCTCTCTCAAGAAGCGCTTCATCCATGCAGCGACCGGCGGCCTGGTCGCGCGTGATGTAAGCGAGCGGGTGGTGATCCGTGCGCTCGACAAGGTGAGCTTCGAATTGAAGGATGGCGATCGCCTCGGACTGGTCGGACACAACGGCTCGGGCAAATCGACGTTGCTCCGCACTATAGCGGGCGCGTACGAGCCGGTCGGCGGAACGATGCAGGTGACCGGGCGCATCGCCTCGATGCTCAGCATCACCCTCGGGATGGATCCGGAGGCGACCGGCTACGAGAACATCTTTCTGCGGGCGACGGTGATGGGCTTCAAGCCCCGGGAGATCGCGCCGCTCGTTGATCAGATCGCCGAATTCTCGGATCTCGGTGAGTACATCAACATGCCGCTGCGCACTTACTCGAGCGGCATGTCGATGCGCCTGGCCTTCGCAATATCGACCAGCGTCGATGCGGATATCGTTTTAATGGACGAATGGCTGAGCGCTGGAGATGCGGCTTTCGCCGAAAAAGCCCACCAGCGCCTGACTCGCATGATCAGCAAAGCGAAAATTCTCGTCCTCGCGTCTCATGATGAAAACTTGTTGCGCAATAACTGCAGCCGGATCATGCGTCTGGAGCACGGTCGCATAGCGCACCTGCAGAATATAGAGACGAACGGGACCGGCGCTGTGGCGACAGCGTAGTATTCCGGGGCCGCTCGACGGCGCGACGCGAGGCGGCTCCGCGTGCGGCGCTGCTGCGTTACCGCGGGCGAAAAAAAGGTCGGCAATAGAGGAATACAGAATCAATTATGAGACTTCCGCGTCCACTCCGCCGCTTCGGTCTTTTGCTGCTCGCTCCGATGATGGTCATCATCGTCGGTTATTACTACGCCATCGCGTACCTGCGATATTGGTTGACGCCGAGGGAGCCGCTGCCGCAATCGGCCCGTGCCGTCACCGCCTCCCATTCGCACATGGCGATCGTCGCCCTTCATCAGGTAGGCGTGCTCTGCCGGAACTGCGAACAAATGCTCGTCGAACTCGCCGCGCGGGGTGTCGGCCTCATCGTCATCAACAACGGTGCGTTACCGGACAGCGAGGCCCGCGGTATACGAGGTCTCGCGCTCATGTACCACGAACGCAAGCCGGGGCTGGGCCGGGATTTCGCCTCCTACAAGCTCGGGGTGCGCATCATCCAGCACATGATTGAACGAGGCGCTGCGGATCCGACGCGCATCATTTTCGCCAACGATTCGGTACTTGTGCTGCGTGCGCGCTATCGCGCGTTTCTCGAACGCTTCCTTGCGGAAGCTGCCCCTGTGGTTGGCGTAACGGAAACGACGGAAAAGAACTACCACATATCCTCGTGGTTGTTTTCGGTATCCCGCGACGTGTGGGAGCAACCCTTTTTCAAGCGTTACTGGGCCAAGCTGCGCCCGATACATTGCAGACTGCACACGATTCGAGCGGGCGAGCTGCGTTTCTCCGCCATGTTGACGTACAACAAAGTGCCCATCTCGCTCATGTATCCGGCGTCCGTGTTCATCAAGGCGCTCGCGCAGCTGCCCCAGACCAATATAGAAGAGACGCTGCAGTATCTGCCCTACGGGTTCCTTCGGGCTGAGCCCGGCGTCCTTGCGGCAGAAAAGTTCAAGGACGTCCGATGGACTCTGCTCGCCGCGCAGCACGGCATCAATCAGACGGCCTTCTGGCAGCTCGCCGGCCTTTTGCACGTCGATTTTCCTTTCG
This sequence comes from Rhodospirillaceae bacterium, assembly GCA_050260255.1. Taxonomy (GTDB): domain Bacteria; phylum Pseudomonadota; class Gammaproteobacteria; order Burkholderiales; family SG8-41; genus JAQGMV01. The sequence continues at coordinate 71,113 of JBLNBW010000044.1, forward strand.
TGAAGAAGGACGTCTATTACCGGGGCGTCTTTTCGCTCACGCAGATGCGCCTTTTTTTCGACGCGTTCAACGGCCTGCCGGAAGCGGACAAGCAATACATCATGGACAAGGTCATGGCAGTGAGGGATCCGCACACCTTCCGGCCACTGGAGAAGCTGCGGTACCTCGCCGGCCTCGAATGAGCGAAGCACGCGTGGAGCCTTACCGACCGGCCAGCGGCGAATCAGCCGCCATCGTCATCGTGAACTGGAACGGCGGCGGACTGCTCCATCGATGCCTCGCCGCCGTGTCGGCGCAAACGGTGCCGCCTGCACGCGTGCTCATCGTGGACAACGCGAGCACCGACGGATCTTGCGACGATCTCGCCGCTCGCTATCCGCAGGTCGAACTGATCAAGCTCGACCGGAATGTCGGCTTCGCCGCTGCCAACAATGTCGCAGCGTCGCGTGCGACGGACTGCAAGTGGCTTGCGTTGCTCAACCCGGACGCTTTTCCAGACCCAAGCTGGCTCGAGGCGCTTTTGCTCGCAGCAAGCAAGCACCCGAACGATGTGTGCTTTGGTTCCAGGCTGCTGCAGGCCGATGCGCCGCAAATGCTCGATGGCGTGGGGGATGTCTATCACTTCAGCGGTCTCGTATGGCGCGAGGCGAGGGGCCGCACCATGTCCGACCGGTACCTTAAGGAGCGCGAGATCTTCTCACCCTGTGCCGCGGCCGCACTCTACCGACGCGACGTCTTCGTCGCGCTCGGCGGCTTCGACGAGGACTACTTCTGCTACGTCGAAGACGTCGATTTCGGCTTCCGGCTAAGGCTTATGGGTCACCGCTGCCTGTACGTGCCGGGCGCCGTCGTGCTGCACAAGGGGTCGGCGCTCTCGGGCCGGCGGAGCGAGTTCGCGATTTATCACGGCCATCGCAATTTGATGTGGACGTTCGTGAAAAACATGCCGGGTGCCTTGTTCTGGCTTCTGCTGCCCGTGCACGTGATCGTTGAAGTGGTGACCGTTTTGCTGCTCGCGTGCCTGGGTCACGGTCGGGTGGCGCTGAGGGCGAAGATCGACGCGCTCCGTGGGCTGCCCCACATATGGAAAAAGCGCACTGCCCTGCAATCGGCACGCGTCGTGCGGCCAGTAGACCTCGCCCGCGCACTGCATCTGTCGATCAGGCGTTCCGACCTGTCGCTAAGGTAGCTTCCCCACCGCCGCCATATCGACGGCTTTGACCCTTCCTCGCGCTTCGCCGCTTTTCAAACCAGAAGCGCGATCGAGGCGCCGGTTCGTGTTTGCTTTATACTTCGGGCGCTTATTCGACGAAGTACTACTGATGAAAATCGCCAACAGAAAAAGGGTGCTTGTCACCGGGGGAGCCGGATTCCTGGGTTCGCACTTGTGCGAGCGCCTGCTCAACGACGGCTGTGACGTCCTCTGCGCCGACAACTTCTACAGCGGAACGAAGGACAATATCGCGCACATGATCGGCAATCCGCGCTTCGAGCTGATTCGGCACGATGTGACCTTTCCGCTGTACGTGGAGGTCGACGAGATCTTCAATCTCGCATGCCCCGCGTCGCCGGTTCACTATCAATTCGACCCGGTGCAGACCACTAAAACCAGCGTGCACGGTGCCATCAACATGCTGGGATTAGCAAAGCGCGTGCATGCGAAGATTTTCCAGGCATCGACGAGCGAGGTTTACGGCGACCCGACCGTTCATCCCCAGACCGAAGCGTACTGGGGCAATGTGAACCCGATCGGCATCCGCTCGTGTTACGACGAAGGCAAGCGCTGCGCCGAAACGTTGTTTTTCGATTACTACCGCCAGCATGGCGTCACCATCAAGGTCGCACGGATCTTCAACACCTATGGTCCGCGGATGCATCCCAACGACGGCCGGGTCGTATCGAACTTCATCGTTCAGGCTCTGCGGGGCGAGGACGTCACTATTTATGGCGACGGCTCCCAAACCCGCTCGTTCTGCTACGTCGACGACCTCATCGACGCCTTTGTGCGTTTCATGGCGACCGATAGAGACTTGCCGGGCCCCATTAACCTCGGTAATCCGGCAGAGTTCACCATCCGGGAGCTCGCCGAACTGGTCATCGAGCTCACCGGCTCGCGCTCGCGCCTGGTCGTAAAGCCGCTGCCTTCGGACGATCCCAAGCAGCGCCAGCCCGACATCACGCTTGCGCGCGAAAAGCTCTCGTGGGAGCCGAAAACTGCACTACACGTAGGCCTGCGACGTACCATCGGGTATTTCAAGGACCTGCTGGCTGGTAATGCCTGATGCGTCGTCCCCGCTGCGCCGCACGCGCGGCAGCTCACGTGAACCAAACGCCTGCATATTGATTCCATGAACAAAATACTCGTCACCGGTGGCGCTGGGTATATCGGCTCACACACCGTCGTTGAGCTGCTCGATCGCGGCTGGGATGTCATCGTCCTCGATAATTTTGCCGGCAGCAGACGCAGTGTCATCGAACGACTCAAGCAAATCGCAAAGCGGAGCTTCGACCTGGTTGAAGCCGACGTGCGCGACAAGAGCGCAATCGACTCGGTGTTCAGCACGCACCCTATCGACGCCGTAATCCATTTCGCAGCGCTGAAGGCGGTCGGCGAATCGTTCGACCTGCCGCTCGACTACTACGAAACCAATGTAGCGGGGACACTCAATGTGCTGAAGGCCATGCGCGATCACGGCGTGAAGCGCTTCGTGTTCAGTTCGTCGGCAACCGTATACGGCCATCCACGCGAGAACCCGATTCGCGAGGATTTTCCGTTATGCGCTACCAATCCTTACGGCCGCACCAAAATCGTCGTCGAGGACGTGTTGCGCGACGTTTACGCTTCGGACAAAACCTGGAGCATCGCCCTGCTGCGTTACTTCAACCCGACCGGGGCGCACAGCAGCGGACTCATAGGGGAAAACCCGCGCGGTATTCCGAACAACTTGATGCCGTACATCGCGCAAGTCGCCTCGGGGCGCCTGTCGCAACTGACCGTCTTTGGAAACGACTATCCGACCGCGGACGGCACCGGCGTGCGCGACTACATACACGTCGTCGATCTCGCGATAGGGCATGTCAAAGCGCTCGAGCTGCTCAACAGCGGGCCCGGGCTTCGTACATACAATTTGGGCACCGGCCGCGGCTACAGCGTGATGGAAATGATCGCCGCATTCGAGACCGCTACGGGCAGTCCCATTCCGTACAAAGTGGTCGGACGCCGCCCGGGTGATATCGCGACCTGCTATGCCGATCCCACACTCGCCCAGAATGAGATGGGCTGGAAAGCGCAACGTGGCATCGTCGAGATGTGCGCCGATGCCTGGCGCTGGCAACAGAATTGTCCCGACTGAGGAGCCGACGGCGTGAGGGCCTACTTAGCGCCGGCCAAGGCCCGGGCGCACGACCATACGTTTGCGGCGCCGCGCATTTCCACTGTTGAGTAGAGATTCGTAAAGACGCAACGTCGCGTCGATCACGATGCCGCTGTGGAACTCCTGTTCCGCACGGCGACGCCCCGCGGCGCCATAGCGTGCGCGGCGACCGGGATTGGCGATAAGCTCTGCCAGCGCGCGCGCCAGCGCCGCCGCATCCCGCGGTGGCACGAGGATTCCGTTCTCGCCGTTCTTGACCAGTTCCCGGCATCCCGGAACATCGGTCGTCACGATCGGACGGCCAGCAGCGAGTGCTTCGACGAGCGCCTTCGGCAATCCCTCGCGGTAGGACGGCAGGCATACGATGTGACTCGCCGCGAGGAGCTCCGGTATGTCGGTCCGGTAGCCCAGCCAGTCCACGATCCCCTCGTCGCGCCAGCGCATGAGCTGTTCCGGTGGAATGCTGGCGGGGTTGCCGGCGTCGGGCGCTCCGATGAGTACAAAACGAGCAGCAACGCCTTGTGCGCGCAGCAGACGCGCTGCCTGCACGAATTCGCCCACTCCCTTGTCCCACAACATACGCGCCGTCAGCACGACGGTCGGTGTCCCGGGCGGCTCGGCCGCGACGCGAAACCGCGACAGCTCCACGCCGCTACCAGGCACGAGCGCGGCGTCGCCTCTATGCACGAGTCCACGATCAACGAAATGTTCGAGATCGTCCCGATTCTCGAAGACGACGCGGCTGCCGGGCGGATTCATGAGCCAACGCATGGCGCCGAGGATTACACGCCGGAGGAGCCACGTGTTGACACCCGCGGAGGTGAATGCGTAGCCCAATCCCACCGGTGCGTTGACCACGCGCGCGATCCCCGTGATGCGGGCTGCAAGCGAGCCGTAGATGATCGGCTTCAGCGCAATGTGATGCACGATGTGCGGCCGTTCGCTCGCATAGATGCGACAGACCTGGAGCAACGTGCGCAACTCGCGCAGAGGATTCGTGCTGCGCCGTTCGATCTTGAGTGGCAACAGCCTCAAGCCGGCCTCGCGTATGCGTCCGCCGTGCTCGCTTTCGCGGGCAGCGATCACAACATCGTACCCGGCTGCTTTCGCCGACCGCGCATGATCGATGAAGTGCGAGCAGAAGAACCAGTCTTCGGTTATGAGATAGAGCAGCTTCATGATTTTGTCGAAGCACCGGCCGATAAGCACGAGTTTAACTGCGCCAGGACCTCCGCTGAAACAGCATGTCGGGCAGTCCCCATGTACGGTTTCTCGAAGCCCGCGGCACAGGCGACATCCGCCGCCATCTTGGCACATGCGAGGACGGCCGCGCGCACCCCATTGAGCAATTCACGGCGCTCGAAAAAAATACGAAGCTGCGCGCGGAGCAATGACCGCCGTGCCGCAAACGCGCTGCTCAATCGAAAAGCGTTCAGCCGGTAACCGAGAAGCACTTCGTCCAGGCAGGCAAAGCGACTCACCGGATAAGCGCGCAAGAGCAGTTCCTGGTCCTCGGCGCGCGGCACGGGCCGGTAGAGATGGCGTTCGAACCACGCCCGGCGACCCATCCAGCCCGGGTGCGGAAGCGGAATGTGACTCCATGGACGCTTGCACAGCGCTTCATGCGTCGGCGCAAAGGGCAGGATGCCGAGCACTGCGCCATCTTCACGGAAGGCGACCGCTTTGCAGCCCACCAGATCGACGTCGGGATGCGCGTCGAGGAAGGCCACCTGCCGTCCCAGCCGCAACGGAAAGCTCACGTCGTCGGCATCCATGCGGGCGATATAACGACCGCGGGCGAGCGCGATGCCCTGATTGAGGCGCGCCACCAGCCCGCGCTCGGACGTCGGACCGATGTACCGCACCCGAGCATCGCAAAGCGCAGTCACCAGATCGGGGGTGCCGTCGCGTGAGTGATCGTCCAGCACGAGGAGCTCCCAATTGGTGAACTGCTGAGCCAGCACCGACGTGATCGCGCTTCCGAGCGTCAGCGCGGCGTTATAAGACGGCAGAAGGATCGACACGACGGGCGTGCCCGCGGCGCTACCCGCGGCCTCGCTACGTGGCATGCTCGCTCCTTCGCGTGTCCACCGGCGCAAGCAGCGCCTCGTATTGCGCGGCAATCGTTGCCCACGTAAAGCGCTCACGCCAAGCACGTCGGCCAGCCTCGCCGAGTTCGCGCAATCGCTGCAGGTCGCTCATCGCCTCCCGCATCTTCATCGATAGCACGCGGGGATCGACTCGCGTATAGCCGCGTCCGTCGCACGGCGCCGGACATATCATGCCGGCGCCGGTCCAGCGTGCGATTTCCTCGGCATTGCCCGCCGGCACGCTGAGAAACGGCGTCCCGGCGGCGGCCGCTTCGAACAGCACCAACGGCGAGTACTCGATGTGCGACGCGAAGACGAACAGATCTGCCGCCATGTAAGCCTGGACCAGCGCTTCGCGGGGCAGTTCGAGGGCGAGCACGCGCTTGCCCGGCTGTGCCCCCGCGTGTTCGGTCCACCGCGTAATCGGCTCAGGCTTGAACGCCTCGAGCGCCCGCTTCGCGGCGGCGACCGGCCCCAGCCGCCGCAAGGCCCGCACTGCGCGCGTCGTGAACCGCGCCGCTTGCACGCCGCCCAGCGCCGCGGCGCGGGGCACGGGCCGGTTGCCGTTGAGGATGAGAACGGTTGGCTGATCGGCGGCCAGCAGCGCGTACGCCTCGGCAACCTCGGCATGGCCCTTGAGCCCGGTATAGGCGCCGACGGTAAGGAACAGGAAACTCTCTTCCGGTATGCCGTAGCGTGCGCGAAAGCCGCTATCGCGCGGCACCGAGAACTCGGTCTCGCTGGCCCCGTTCGGCACGACGCTCCAGTGGGTAAGACCATGGTCGCGCGCGAAATCGATGTCGCGATAGCGTTCGGCATAGAAGATAAGATGATCGAACTTCTTCAGCACCCCCGGCATTTGCGCATAGTAATCCCGGTAGTCGGGCTCCTTGAGGCCCGAGAAGCCGCACGGCACAAACACCTTGCGTGCGCGAATTCGGTCGAGCACTGGCCACAGTGCGTCAAACGTCCATTGCTGTGCCGCCTTCACGAGAATGGCGTCACCGTCGAAAGCGGCGACGTACTCGCGATAACGCTCGACCTCCCCCGTGCACCCGTAAACGGCGTTGCCCGCGACGTCGAACTCTTCGATCCGCACGCCGTTGTGCACCAGCGCGCGGCGCTCGGGGAGCCGCGTCGTCGCGACCACGACCTCGTGGCCTCGCTGCACCAGCCGCTCGGCAATCTCGCGCATCACGACCTGAACGCCGCCCAGGCTCGGATGGTAGAACTCGCAGCAGATCAGCACGCGCATGAAGTCGGCCCTCCCGCCGTCACAACCGCAGCCACGACTCGGGCACCAGATCGCGCGTATCATTTCGCGCCTCCCGGAACCACTGCCGCGGCGCGATGACGATTTTTGCGGGCGAGGGATTGAGCCATGCGCCCCACCAGCTGAACGAGCTGTTGGCCGTGATGTGGTGGCGGCAGGCGGCCATGAGATGCATGTCCTCGTAGTCCCGGCCATCGTCGGATGGATCGACGAATGCAATCGGCCAATCGGTCGGAAGATTCGCCCGCGCCCACTGCGGATCATCGCTGAAGACAAAGAACCGCGCACCAGGCACTTTCGTCGCAATCACGGCCATCGCCTGCGCGTACCACTCGGGAGCACAGGTGCCGTGGTATGCGTTCGTCACGGCGTTGGCGACGTAATCACCGCGGCGTACATGCACGGAGACGGATGCGCAATCGATGAGCTGCTCCCGGAGCGCCATGCGAGACGGCGTCATCGGACGCAAAAGCTGGAAATCGGCGCGTATGGTGTGGGCAACCGGCGCGAAGTACTTCTCGGTCTGCCAGTAGCCGCGCGCGAGATAAGCGCTGCGCGGAGCGCGCAGCACGCGCGCATCGTAGGGGAAGCCTTGTTCGATGATAAAGCGCGGAGTAAGGCATCGGCGCAGCGGACCGAACCGCTCGAACACGCGAGCCAGCGGCGGACGAAACGCCTGCACTTCCTCCGGCTTCGCGATATCGGCCTGAATACGAAGATGATGAAGCGTGTAGGTGCGCAGGGGATCGCCCGCGAACGCTCCTAGATCGAGCTTGAGGCGGGCGCCCCGGTCAAGTGCGAGCCGGCGCCCCAGCGCGTACTGGAACATCTGGTTGCCCTGACCGCCCCACAAGCGCGTCACGATCACGGCGCGTGTTTCCGTGCCGTCGCGCTTCATGCGATGCCGAGCACACGCAGCGCCCATGTCACGAGCCGGGGGCACCGGGTGAGCGTAAGGTGACGCTCTGCAATGCGCTCTGCAGTTCGCATGCGCTCGCCCTGCTGCGTGCTGCACCATGCGAGAAAATCGGTCATGACGGCCCGGCGCTGCACATTGATGTCCATGCCGTCGGCGCGCACGCTGGCCGCCGGATCGTCGCGGTAACTCACGAGTGGATACGTCAGGTAATCGATGTCGGTGAGCGTCGATACCCGAAGCCACAGGGCATAGTCCTCCAATGCCGTGAGCGCCTTCGCTTCGGGAAAGCCGGCTATGCGCGGCAGCAGGGAGCGGTGCAGCAGCATGGAGCTGCAAACGACCTGGTTGCACTTTGCGAGAGCTTCGAAGGTCAGCACGTCGCTCGTGAATTGCAGCAGCGGCCCGGCGTCGCGCCCACCGACCACTCTTGCCGCGTTCGAACAACAGGCGAGCCGGCCGGATTGCCGCAGTCGCGCGAGCTGAGCTTCGCATTTTTCCGCGTGCCATTCGTCGTCGCTATCCAGAAAGGCGATCCACTCCCCGCGGGCTTCCAGAAGTCCGCGATTGCGCGGTATCGCCGGGCGGCCACCGCGCGCGCCGGGGATCCATCGTACGCGCGCATCGGCGATGCGCGCTACGACTTCGCGGGTGTCATCGGTCGAGCCATCGTCGCACACCAGTACTTCCAACGGCGGCCAGCTTTGATTCAATGCGCTGCGAATCGCGCTGCCCAGGATGGCAGCGCGGTTCCACGTCGGTATGACGACCGAGACGCCGCCCGCGGAGCCAGCCCCGCCCTGCTCAGTCACTGGCATATCCTCGCGCAAACTGCTCGTCGTACGCGCGCATCCACACGTCGAGCAACGCAAGCTCCCCGGGCGTGTCGTCCACCAGGAAGTCGGCAAGGTAGCGGCGCGCCGCCGCACGATATTCGTTGGCACTGCGCGTGGCGCCGCGCTTCTCGGCCATCACTTCGACATTGAATGTACCGCGCCATCCATGCCGGCGCGTGCGTATCGGCGTATAGCCGAACGCTTCCATAGCACGGCGTAGGCTGGCGGAGGTGTAGGCTTCGTAATGAGCCGCCCAAGGAGCCTCGTGGGATCCGAACAGATGGCGCTCGGCAACCGCCTTGCGTCGCGCGCTACGCAACGGGTTGCAGATGACGAGCAGGCTGCGGAAAAGATCCGGCACTTCGACGTGGAGCCGACCGCCGGGCGCGAGCCAAGAGTGCCACACCGCCAGCAGCGCGCATGCGGTCGGCCGACGGAAATGCTCGAACACGTGGTGGAGGCGTACTTCGGCGATGCTCTCGCGTCGGTAGACAAGGCCGCAGATGTCGGCATGCTGGTCCGCGACGCTCTTGCGCTGCACCGTATGTTGTGCGGGCGGGAAATCGATGTTGACGTAACCCGGCAGGTGGCGCTCGCCGCAGCCGAGATGCAGCCGCGGATGATCGGCAGCCGTCGCGACGGAAGTCATTGGCATTCTTTCATGAGGATCGTCACCGTTGCCCCATTCGGCCCGCGCGCCGCGCCATACGGGAGGCCAGTGCGCGCACGCCGCGCCGCAATGCGCGCGTGACTATGCCGTTTCGCGGCTCGTAGCGTGCTACGGGTCGGTCGCCGTCGAAAATGTCCTCGAACTTTGTCACCCTGCGCACGGGCAAGCTTCCCGTCCATTCGAAGCCCTCGATCATGTCGCGCACCAGGCTGTCGACCAGTCCCGAATAGCCCTGCTGGAGCGTCGTTCGCAGAAAACGCTGCACGCCCGCGAAGTAGTCGAGCGGCGTCTCGGCTTTCTTCATGTAGCACAGTTCGCCGTGCCTGAACGCGACGAAGTTGACGTGTACGTCGAAGTTGTAAAGATATTCGTACACTGCACTGGGAAATTCGACATAGCCGGCGCCCGCCACGCGCGCCAGCTCGGCGGCGAAAAGCGGCACGTCGTCTACGTGCTCGACGACCTGCGAGCAGATCACATAGTCGAACTCGCCGTCGCGAAACGGAAAGCGGCCGCCGCGATAGTACACGACCGGCTTGTCGGTCGCGAGCTTGCCCGCCCCACCCTGCTGACGCTCGCGTTCCGCATCGCTGTCGACCGCGAGCTCGAGCAGCACATCCGAACGCGGATGCGGCGCGTTGCCCGGTCCGACCTCCAGCACGCGGTCTCCGGGCTTGATGCGAGTGATGCGTTCGGGGTAGAACACGGCGACCCTACGCGATCCAGCGTATCGCGGGCGCGAGCAGCCCCGGCCGCCGCGTTACCCAGTACGGCGATTCGCTCAGCGCTCCGCGCACGGGCAGGATGATTTCCGGCCCGCGGACGCCGGGCTCGGCGATCCATTCCCTGAAGTAAAGCGCGACGAGCAGGCCGAGCCGGTAGTCACCCTCGTTGAGGAGCTCCACCGGCACGCGGCTTTTGACGTGCACCGGCCCGGGCACGAGCTGCGGCCACGTTTCCTGCGCCGTGTCGGTGGTGCAACTCCAGTACAGGAGGTGGCCGTCTTCCGAGAACAGGCCGTATCCGATCTGGAGCGCCTCATCCTGCTCGCGCAGTTCCCCGGCGACGTGCACCCACACTTCGGCGTCGCGCCGCGCCGGCAACGAGATGGCATTGCCGGCTTCGTCACCAAGCCAGAACGAAGTCGGCTGAAAGGGCGAATCGCGGAACTCGTCCTTCGTGTTGTCCCATCGCGCGATATGAGCCTCCTCGCCACTGGCGAGATAGAGACGAACGCTCTCCGACACATCGGTCGAATCGGATAGCAGCTGTCCCTTCTGCAGCACCACGCAGCGGCTGCACATCTGCTCGATGGCCGCCATATTGTGGCTCACGAAGAGCACGGTGCGCCCGCTGCCGCCGATGTCTTTCATCTTGCCCAGGCACTTCTTCTGGAACTGTGCGTCGCCCACCGCCAGCACTTCGTCGACCACCAGGATCTCCGGATCGAGATGCGCTGCGACCGCGAACGCCAACCGGACATACATGCCCGACGAGAAACGCTTGACCGGGGTGTCGAGGAATTTTTCGATTTCAGCGAATGCGACGATGGCGTCGAACTTCGATCGTATTTCGTGAGCGCGCATGCCGAGGATGGCGCCGTTGAGATAGATGTTCTCGCGACCGGTGAGCTCGGGGTGAAAGCCGGTGCCGACTTCGAGCAGGCTCGACACCCGGCCACGCAGGCGAATGGAGCCTTCGGACGGATCGGTAATGCGGGAGAGCAGTTTGAGCAGCGTGGACTTGCCTGCGCCGTTGCGCCCGATGATGCCGAGCCGCTCGCCTTCCTGCAGGCTGAACGATACGTTGCGCAGGGCCCAGAAGGATTCGTTCTGCGACGCTTGCGCGCGCGGGCGGCCCGGAAGACGCTTGCGCACCGCGCGTACCACGGCATTACGCAAGGTATCGTACCGCGCTTCCTGCCGCTGGCCGATGATGTAGCGCTTCCCGAGGTTGTCGACCTTTATGGTTGTCATAACGCTCAGATGACGTCAGCAAAGCTCTTTTCTGTTTTGCGGAACTGCACGACGCCGACGTACAACAGCAAGGCGGCCACCGCGCCCGACAGCGCGAGCATCGGCACATCGAGCGGCGCATTGCCGCCCAGCAACGACCAGCGGAATCCTTCGATGGCACCGACCATCGGGTTGAGCGCAAACAGCAATCGCCACTGCTCGGGCACGATGACCGTGCTGAATCCCACGGGCGACACGTACATGCCGAACTGTATGAGGAAGGGAATGACGTAACGGAAATCGCGATACTTGACGTTGAGCGCCGCGATCCACAAGCCCGGCCCGACGGCAATGACGAACGTGAGCGCAATGAACAGCGGCAACGCAAGTATGCGCAGATCGGGTGTAATGCCATACCAGAGCATGAGCGGCAACAGGAGCACCGCGGCCACCACGACATCGACCAGACAGACGGCGACAGCCGCGAGCGGCATCAGGATGCGCGGGAAGTAGACCTTCGCTACGAGGTTAGCGTTATCGACCAGACTCGCGGCCGCGGCAGCGAAAGCCGTGGATGCGAACTGCCATGCGAGCACGCCGGCAAAGACGAGCAGCGGATACGGCACTCCCCCCGAAGGCAAGTTCGCCAGTCGTCCGAAAACGATGGTGAATGCCACCATCGTGAGCAGCGGACGAAGCCAAGCCCATGCGAAGCCGAACAGCGTCTGCTTATAGCGGACGAGCACGTCCCGCCAGGCAAGGAACAGGAACAAATCGCCGTAGCGCCACACGTCGCGCCAGTAATGCGCCTCGGTGCGTCCCGGCTCTATGATGATTTCCTGAAAGCGTTCCATGTTCTGATGTTCTTGTCGGCGTGAACCGGGACGAGAGGGCGGATACCAGCGCCTTGCAACGGGCAAGCGTGGCAGCAGCCGCGCGGCCGAATAAGAGTTCGCTATTATACGGGGATCAACCGCAGTCATTCATGCGCCTTAATCCGCAAACATATGTCACTCGTCCTCGTTACCGGCGCCACCGGCTTTGTCGGGCGTGCACTGTGCGATGCTCTTCTCTTCAGGGGCTATGCCGTGCGGGCCGCGACGCGAAGCTCGGTCTTGCTGCCGCCGACCATCGGGCAGATCGCCGTCGGCGACGTCGGCCCGCACACCGAGTGGTCGCAAGCGCTACGTGGCGTGGAGGCCGTAGTTCATCTCGCTGCCCGCACGCATGTACTGAACGACGCTGCGACCGATGCGCTGCGCGAATATCGCCGGGTCAACACGGAAGGCACGGCACGTCTTGCCACTGCCGCAGCGCGCGCCGGTGTACGCCGTTTTGTGTTCCTGAGCTCCATCAAGGTCAATGGCGAAGCGACGGCTGGGCAACCGTATACCGCCGATGACACGCCGCATCCCGAGGATGCCTACGGGCAAACAAAGTGGGAAGCAGAGCGCGCGATAAGGGGCGTAGAGCGTCACACGGGCATGGAATGCGTGATCCTGAGACCGCCGTTGGTGTATGGGCCCGACGTCAAAGCGAACTTCCTGCGCTTGATGAAACTCGTGGCGCGCGGCGTGCCGCTGCCGCTCGCAGCCGTGCGCAACCAGCGCAGCATGGTGTATCTCGGCAACCTCGTCGACGCGCTTTGTGCAACCGTCGCGGCACCTGCTGCCGCCGGCAAGACATTCCTCGTGAGCGATGGCCGGGACTTGTCAACGCCGGAGCTTGTACGCGCGCTCGCTGCCGCGCTCGCTGTGCGTCCGCGCCTTGTCAGCGTGCCCGTCCCCCTGCTCGCCGCATTGGGCGGCGTGCTCGGACAGCGCCGAGAGATCGACCGCCTCACGAAATCGCTGCAAGTGGATAGCACGCCGTTGCGCACGGAGCTCGGCTGGCAACCGCCGCACACCATCGAGGACGGCTTCGCGAAGACGGCCGCCTGGTGGCGCGCGCAAAACCGCTAGCAGGCCGCGAGTTGGCGTGCCGGTAGCCCCCATGTATCATTCGTGCCGTCGCGCAGATGGCCCTATGATTCAAACCTTTACTCGTGAGCTGCGGTGCCCCGCTCCGCGCGCGCTAGACGCCAACCGATGAACGGGTACACCGCCAGCCTGCTCTGCGCCGTCGCCTTTGCCGTCTCGTGTGCGCTGACGTGGGTGCTGACCACCGGCCGCGCCCGAGCGCTGGCGCTGGACCGACCCAATCAGCGATCGCTCCACCGACAGCCGATACCGCGAACGGGGGGGCTCGCGATCGTCGTGGCGATCGTGACGCCGTGGCTCATGTTCGGCACCGCTGCACATCGCTACGTCATCGTCGCCGCGGTTTTATTGAGCGCCTTGTCCCTGATAGACGACGTACGATCGCTGCCGGTAGTTGCCCGACTGATCGCTCACCTTGCTGCGGCCACGGCAGCTGTAGCGGCGATGAACCTCCAGCTGCCGCTGCTCCTCTGGCTCGGCGCCGTGCTCGCCATCGCGTGGATGATCAATCTCTACAATTTCATGGACGGCTCGGACGGGCTCGCCGGCGGGATGGCGCTGTTCGGATTCTTTTTTTACGGCTGCGCGGCGTGGCGTGCTGGAGATGTCTCGTTCGCGCTGGCGAATTGGTCCGTGGCTGCGGCCGCCGCCGGCTTCCTGGTATTCAACTTTCATCCGGCGCGCATCTTCATGGGGGACAGCGGCTCCGTGCCGCTCGGCCTGCTCGCCGCCGCCTTCGGCATGCAGGGCTGGGGCGATGGGCTCTGGCCCCTCTGGTTTCCCGCGCTCGTGTTCTCGCCTTTCATCGTCGACGCGAGCGTGACGCTTACTCGGCGCATCTGGCAGCGGCAAAGGATCTGGGAAGCGCACCGCGAGCACTATTACCAGCGCCTCGTGCAGTTGGGCTGGGGCCACCGCCGCACGGCGCTGGTCGAATATGTGGTGATGGTGTTGGCGGGTGCCGCCGCCGTCTGGTCGCTGGAGCTCACCGGCGACGGGCAATCGGTCGTCCTCGGCGCGATCGCGTTGCTGTACATGTTCGCGATGCTTGCGATTGACGCTGCGTGGCGCACGAGTGCAGGAGCGGCGCCATGAGCCCGGTCGTGCGCGTGCTGCTCGTGTTCCTGCACGACATCGTGGCCTGCGCAGCGGCATGGTTGCTTGCTTTCGCGCTGCGCTTCAACCTCGAGCCCATTCCCGAGCCCTGGCGCAGCATGTCCTACCTGTCCCTCGCCTGGGTGGTGCCGGTGTACGGCGCGTTGTTTTTGAGCTTCGGTCTTTACCGGGGCCTATGGCGCTTCGCGAGCCTGCCGGATTTGAAGCGCATCGTCGGCGCGGTCGGCATAGGCGCCGTCGCCGTGCCGACCCTGAGCTTCATCATGCGGCACACTGGCATACCGCGCTCCGTGCTCATCATGAGCCCGCTGTTTCTCGCGATGCTGATGGGCGGCAGCCGGCTCGCCTATCGCGCGTGGAAGGAACAGCGGCTCGACAGTCTCATACCCGGGGATCGCGAGCCGGTTTTCGTGCTGGGCGGCGCGGAATCGGCCGTCGCGCTCATCAAGGATCTGGCACGCAGCCCGCTGTGGAACGTCGTGGGCGTGTTCGATGCGGATGGCGGCGGCCAGGGCCGCCAGCTGCATGGCGTGAACGTGCTCGGGAGCTTCATGGATCTCGAGCGCTGGGCGAAAAAGCTCTCGGTGCTGCAGGTCATCATCGCGATGCCGGAAGCAACGCACAGCGAGCGCCGCCGCGCCGTCGATCATTGCCGCGCGGCCGGCCTGAAGGTCCTCACCGTGCCGTCGCTCGACGATCTCGTGAGCGGGCGGGTCACGGTGTCGCAAGTGCGCCATGTCGAGCTTGACGACCTCTTGGGACGCGATCCGGTGACGCTCGATACGGCGGGTTTGCGCCAGTGGCTGAGCGATCACGTGGTCATGGTCACCGGCGCCGGCGGTTCGATCGGCGCCGAACTGTGCCGCCAGGTGGCCGAATACCGGCCGAAGCGGCTCATCCTGTTCGAGCTGAACGAATTCGCGCTGTACACCGTGGAGCAGCAGTTCTCGCTGCGCTACCCGAACATGCCCATCGTGTGCGCGGTGGGAGACGTGAAAGACATGGCACGCGTCGATCAGGTCATGGCGCAGCACAAGCCGTCGGTCGTGTTCCACGCGGCGGCGTACAAGCACGTGCCGCTGATGGAAAACGAAAACGCATGGCAGGCGATACTCAACAACGTGAAAGGCACGCAGGTGGTCGCGACCGCCGCGCAGCGCCACGGCGTCGAGAAATTCGTGTTGATCTCCACCGACAAAGCCGTCAATCCGACGAACGTCATGGGTGCGAGCAAGCGTCTCGCGGAAATGGTGTGCCAGGCGCTGCAGCAGCCGCGCGGCACGCGATTCGTAATGGTGCGCTTCGGCAACGTGCTCGGTTCCACGGGCAGCGTGATCCCGAAGTTCCGGGAGCAGATTGCGCGCGGGGGGCCGGTCACGGTCACCCATCCGGATATCACGCGCTACTTCATGTCGATACCGGAAGCAGCGCAGCTCGTGCTGCAGGCGGGCTTGATGGGCCACGGCGGCGAAGTGTTCGTGCTCGACATGGGCGAGCCCGTGAAAATCGCCGATCTCGCGCGCGACATGATCCGCCTGTCGGGCTTCAACGAGAACGATATCCGCATCGTCTACACGGGGCTGCGGCCCGGCGAAAAGCTGTACGAGGAATTGCTGGCAGCCGACGAGAACACCGTGCGCACGCCCCACCCGAAGCTTCGCATCGCGCGCGTGCGCCAGGAAAACGGGCAGTGGCTCGAGCGCCTCAATGCGTGGCTCGCGCGTGAAGATCTGCCCCATGACGACACGGTAAAGCGGGAGCTGTGCGCGTGGGTTCCGGAATACCAGCGCGACCCCGCCGCCCCCGTGGCCGCCTGACGCGGTAAGCGGCGCGCCTCGAGTACAATTCGCCTTCCATCGGGTCCCAAGATGCGCGTATCCGCGATCCTCATTACGAAAAATGCCGCCGGGACGCTGAGGCGTTGCCTCGAATCGCTGCAGTGGACGGACGAGATCATCGTCGTCGATTCGGGCAGCAGCGACGAGACGGTCGCCATCGCGCGCGAGCTCGGCGCGCAGGTGCACGTCACCAGCGACTGGCCGGGATATGGTCCGCAGAAGAACCGTGCGCTGGAGCGCGCGTCGGGCGACTGGGTTTTCTCGATAGACGCCGACGAGTGGATGACGCCGGAAGCCCGCCGCGAGATTCAGGCACGCATCGGCGCACCGGACGCCTGCCCGGCATACGCCATGCCACGACGCTCCAGCTTCTGCGGCCGGATCATGAGCCATTCCGGCTGGTGGCCCGATTACGTCGTGCGCCTCTTCCGCCGGGGCTCGGCGCGATTCTCGGATGATCTCGCGCATGAACGACTGCTCGTCGATGGTGCCGTCGGCAAGCTCAAGGAGCCGCTGATGCACGAGGCCATCGTCGATCTCGATCAGATGCTCGGAAAAATGAACGCCTACTCCACTGCGAGCGCGCTGATGCTCGCGCGCCGCGGCAAGCGCGCAACGCTCGCGGGCGCGATCCTGCATGGATGGTGGGCGTTCATGCGCACCTACTTTCTCCGCCTCGGCGTGCTCGACGGCCGCGAGGGTTTCATGCTGGCCGTGGCCAATGCCGAGGGTTCCTACTACCGCTACGTGAAGCTCATGCTTCTCGCGGACGAAAAGACGCCGCAGTGAACACGGCCGTCATCGTCACGACCTACAACCGGCCCGATGCGCTCGCTGCCGTGCTGGACGGCTATCTGCAGCAGACCGCAGGCGATTTCGAGTTGATCGTGGCGGACGACGGCTCCACCCCCGACACCGGCGCGGTAGTCCAGGCCTATGCCAAGCGCGCGCCGTTTCCCATCAGGCATGTCTGGCACGAAGACCGCGGTTTTCGCGCAGCGGCGATACGCAATCGCGCGCTCGCCGGCACGGCGGCATCGTACGTCATCTTCACCGATGGCGATTGCGTGCCGCGCACGTCGTTCGTGTCGCGCCACCGCGAGCTCGCGGAGCGCGGTTACTTTCTCGCCGGCAACCGTATGCTGCTTTCCCCCGCGTTCACCCAGCGCGTGGTCACCAAACGCATTCCGATCCACGAGTGGAGCGCCGCGGCGTGGATCGCGGCGCGTGTGCGGGGTGACGTAAATCGCGTGCTGCCGCTGCTCGAGCTGGCCGACGGACCGGGTCGCAAGCGGCATCCTCAGCGGTGGGAAGGCGTGAAGACGTGCAACCTGTCGGCCTGGCGCGACGATCTGCTGCGCGTGAATGGCTTCGACGAAACGTACTCGGGCTGGGGGCTTGAAGACTCCGACCTCGTCATTCGCCTGCTGCATGCCGGGGTGAAGCACAAGAGCGCGCGCTTCGCGACCCCGCTGTTTCATCTGTGGCACGCCGAGAACGATCGCAGCCGCCTCGCTGAAAATCGGCAGCGGCTCGATGCCCTGCTCGCATCGACCGAGACGCAGGCGCGCATCGGCGTGGACCGTTATCGATGAGCGACGCCCCGCTCGTCAGCACACCTCCCGACGAAGTCCTCGTCGTCGTCACCCGCCGCATCGGCGACGTACTGCTCGCCGCGCCGCTCATCCGCTCGTTGCGAAACGCATGGCCCGGTACGTCGATAGACGCGCTGGTGTTCGAAGGGACGCAGGGCGCACTTGCCAGCAATCCCGACGTGCGGCGCGTGCTCACGATTCCGGAGCGGCCGCCGCCGCGTCGTCACCTGGAATTGCTCGCATCGGTCTTCCGCCGCTATGCGCTTGCGCTCTCTTTGATTCCCGGCGACCGGCCGACGCTGTACGCCTATATCGCGGGACGGCGGCGCGCCGGCCTGCTCACGCCGTCGCGGAAGGAAGCGTGGAAGCAGAAGCTGCTGCACGCGTGGGTGCCGTTCGACAACCTCAACACGCACACGGTACGCATGCATCTCGCGCTCGCCGCACGTCTCGGCGTCGCGCCCACCAGCGAGATGCCGGTCGCGTGGCTCGAGGAAGATGCCCGGCACGTCGACTGGATGCTCCGCGACACGCGAGCGCAGCGCCTCGCCGTGTTCCACGCGTACCCCAAGTACCGCTACAAAATGTGGCCCCAAGCGCATTGGATCGCCCTCGGTCGCGCGCTTGCGCAGCGCGGTTATCGCATCGCGCTCACCGGCAGCCCGGATGCCGCCGAGATGCGCTACCTCTCCGAGCTTGCATCGGAGTTGCCTCCAACGACCCTCAACGCTGCAGGAGCGTTGACGCTGTCAGGGTCCGCATGCCTGGTGAGCCGCGCTGCCGTCTATGTCGGCACCGATACCGCCATGACACATATCGCCGCTGCGCTCGGCGTGCCGACCGTTGCGCTGTTCGGGCCTTCCAATCCGGTGAAATGGGGACCATGGCCGCGCGGCCACTCCCCCGAGAGCAATCCCTGGCGTCGTTGCGGCAGCCAGCGGGTGGGAAACGTGATCCTGCTGCAAGGCGCACAGGCTTGCGTGCCGTGCCTGCTGGAAGGGTGCGACCGCCACGTCGACAGTCTGTCGGACTGCCTGCTGCACATGCCGCCCGAGAAAGTGCTCGCGGCGATAGCGGCGTTCGAGCAGGACGCAAACGCCCCGGTGTAGCGACTCGCCTTTACGCGACGGGGACCGCTTCTGCAGGCGTGAACTGCATTCGGTGGAGCTTCGCGTAAATGCCGCCTCGCGCAAGCAGCTCGCGATGGTTGCCGATCTCCGCGATGCGGCCGGCCTCCAGCACGACGATGCGGTCGGCTTTCTCTATCGTGGACAGACGATGCGCGATCACGATAGTCGTGCGGTCCTGCATCAGCACTTCGAGGGCGGCCTGCACGTGCCGCTCGGACTCCGAGTCGAGCGCGGACGTCGCTTCATCCAGAATCAGAACGGGTGCGTCCTTGAGCAGCGCGCGCGCAATCGCGAGTCGCTGGCGCTGTCCGCCGGAGAGCTTCACGCCGTTCTCGCCGACCATCGTCTGCAGACCTTCCGGCATCGTGTCGATGAATTCCAACGCGTGCGCCGCCTTGGCCGCCGCCACGATGGCTTGGGTGCTTGCACCGCGCATCGCGCCGTACGCAATGTTCGCCGCTATCGTATCGTTGAACAGCACGACGTCCTGGCTCACGAGCGCAATGTTGGCGCGCAG
Source organism: Rhodospirillaceae bacterium (assembly GCA_050260255.1). GTDB lineage: Bacteria > Pseudomonadota > Gammaproteobacteria > Burkholderiales > SG8-41 > JAQGMV01. The sequence goes on from JBLNBW010000044.1 coordinate 90,402, forward strand.
GCTGGCGAGCGTGAGCGTCTGGATGTCGTGCCCGTCGAGCGTTACGCGACCGGCGGCCGGACGATAAAAGCACGGCACGAGATTGGCGACCGTCGTCTTGCCGCTCCCCGACGCACCGACCAGCGCTATCGTCTCTCCCGGCGCAATGGCAAGGTCGACGTCGTCCAGGGCGAGGCGCCCAGCACCCTCGTACGAAAAGCTCACGTGCTCGAAGCGCAGGGCCCCGGCTGCGCGCTCGATGCGCGCGGTGCCCGGATCGCGCTCACCCGGCTCGTCGACCAGCGCGAACACGCTCTCGGCAGCGGCGAGCCCGCGCTGGAGCGGCTCGTTGACGCCGGTAAGCCGCTTGAGCGGCGAGCTCAGCATCAGCATCGCTGTCACGAAGGAGACGAAACCTCCGACAGTGATCTGATCGGCGCTGGACTGCAGCGTCGCGAGGTACACGATCACCGCGAGCGCAAGCGCGGACATGAGTTGCACCATGGGCGCGCTCGCCGCTGCCGCCGTCGCCTGCTTCATGAGAAAGCGGCGCACGCGATTCGCCTTGTCATCGAAACGTTCCGCTTCGTAGGCCGCGCCGCCGTAGAGCTTGACGACTTTATGCCCTTCGATCGCCTCCTGCAGCACTTGCGTGACATCGCCCATCGACCGCTGCACGTCGCGGCTCGCGCTGCGCAGCCGGCGGCTGATGATGCGCACGATCACGACGATCACGGGCGTCATGACGAGCGACAGCAGCGTGAGCTGCCAGTTGAGCCACAGCATCCACGCGAGCAGCCCGATGATCCCCAGCGTGTCCTTGAACACGACGGTCAGGACACTGGTGGCGGCCGCCGTCACCTGAGTCACGTCGAACGTGACTTTGCTGATGAGATTGCCGGCGGGATGATCGTCGTAATAGGCGGTCGGCAACACGAGCAGCTTGCGGAACATGTCGTTGCGCAAGTCCATTACCACCTTGGTGCCGACCCAGTTGATGCAGTATCCGGAGATATACTCACCCAGGCCGCGCGCCACGGTGAGCGTGATAATGATCGCCGGCATCCACGCCATGATGGTGGCGTCCTTGCGGACGAAAGTACCATCGAGGAGGGGCTTCATGATCGCCGGCAGCATGGGCTCGGTGGCCGCGACGACGATCATACCGAGTATCGCCAGGGCAAAAGTGCCGCGGTACGGTCGCACATAGCGCAGCAGGCGCAGGTACAGCTCGGTGCTCGTTATAGTTCGCACGAGGCGAACAATAACAAAGTTGCTCGCGCGGCAAAAGCGCTCGCTGATCATGTGCGGATCTTCGCTGCAGGTGCGCGCCGACGACGATCCGCGCGCATGGTCAACAGCAGAAGCGGAATCGGCGAGCAGAGCGCGGTGTGCTCGCGCAGCCGCTCGAGCGGCGTGCGGTGCAGAACCTCGCCGGCCGGCAGCATCGGCTGCCAGCTGCAGCAATGGCAAGACGTTCGCGCAACGCGTGCTTCAGGGGAGGGAACGGGCGAGAGCTATCAATTATTGCGGTTATGCGCCGTCGCTCCGGCCTCGCACCACCGCTCGACGATACGCTGAAGCTGCGCAAGGCCGTCGGTGAGCGCGGCCGGCCCCGGCGAGAGGATGGCGGCGGACTTGATCTCGTGCAGGTCGCCGCGGCGCACCGCCGGCACGTCCGCCCATCCCGGTCGCGTGCGCACGTGTTCCGGCTGAAACTTCTTGCCGCACCAGGAGCCGATGATGATGTCCGGCGCGCGGCGCACGACCTCCAGCGGATCGGCGATGATGCGTTCGCGTGCCGAGCCCCGGTGGGACTCCGGCTCGAAACAATCTTCACCGCCCGCCGCATCGATCAGCTCCGACACCCAGCGGATGCCGGAGATGAGCGGATCGTTCCATTCCTCGAAGTAGATGCGCGGTCTTCGTGCACGTTCCGCCGCCTGCCGCCGTGCCCCATCGAGCCGCTGCTGCAGTTCCGCAATGAGTCGTTCTCCCGCCGCCGTCGCATCGACCAGCGCGGCGAGGCTGGCGATCATGCGCAAAATGCCCGCCACGTCGCGCTGATTGTAGACATGCACTTCCACGCCGGCGCGGACGAGGTCGTGCGCGATGTCGGCCTGGAGGTCGGAAAACGCGACGACGAGATCGGGCTGTACGGCGAGTATGCGCTCCGGCTTTGCCATGGAAAAACCGCTCACCTTCGGCTTTTCCCGTCGCGCCCGGGCGGGACGCGTGGTAAAGCCCGAAATGCCTGCGATCCTGTCCTCCGCACCAAGCAGGTAGAGGGTTTCCACCGCTTCGGTGGACAGACACGCGATGCGACGATAAGTCATCGACACACTCGGCTGTCGCGTTGGGCGCGCAGGGCATGGCGCGCTTCGCGCACGCCGATCACGTCGCCGGCGAGATGCTCACCGTTCACGGTCATGAATCGCTTCTCTCCCGGACAGAAGAACAAGCACACTATTGGGCCGCATAGCGCGCGGACGAATCCGGTTGCGGCCCTATGCCATTCTATCGATTGTGAAGGCGCATCCGCTGCACGAGAGCCGTGGTGCCACGCGTGGCTCTTGATGCGGATCGGCCGTTGCCGAAGCGATAGATCGCCGTTTGCCGTTCTGCCGGCCCGCCGGCAGCGGGCCGGACATTGAGACGTTGCAGAAGACGCCGACGCGAGGCCAAACAGCGGCATCGCCCGGCGCGTGAACAAGCCGACCGCCTGCGGCTACTGGAAGCTATATTGCGCCGCTATGAAAAACGACCGTTCCGGCGCCGGATACGCGGAGAACGTCGGAAAGTCGGTACGGACGCCATAGCTATAGTACTTTTCGTTGAACAAATTGCGCACGCCGGCGGTGTACAGCCATGCCTTCTGCCGATGCGCGAGCTTGAGATCGACCACCGTGTACGCCGGCATGAGGCGGCCGAACGTGTTGATTTCGTCTCCGTCGTAGACCTGGGTGCCGACGTAGCGCACCACCACGTCGGCGCGCGTGCCGGGCGCGAACGACCAGCCGGCACCGACGTTTGCCGCATGGCGCGGCACCAGCGGCACGCGCCGCCCGGCGAGCGCGAAGGTGCCGAACGTGCCGGAGCGGAACTCCGATACGGCATACGTGTAATTGGCGTAGGCGTCCACGCTCGGCGACAGCGTCCAGCGGCCTTCGGCCTCCAGCCCGTACCGGCGGGTCGGCGGCAGATTGCGATTCACGAAGGCCTGGGTGTCGAAGAACAGCTCGTTGCTAAGGTCCATGTGATACGCAGCAACCCGGTACTGTGCTGCGCCGACGCCATAGTTGAGCCCTATTTCGCGGTTATGCGCCTTTTGCGGCTCGAGCAGTGTCACCGTGCCGGTGAACAGGTTGTACACGTCGTTCACGTTCGGCACGCGAAAGCTGTAGTCGTACTTGCCGTACACGGAGAGCAGCTCACTCACGCGGTAACGCAGCGCAATCTCGTACGCCGACAGACTGCGCTCGCGCGTCTGGCCCTGCGCCGGCGCCGTGCGGTCGGCGACACCGTAATCGACGTGATGCAGACGTCCGCCGCCGGCAAGCGTGAGCGCGGGAGTGAGCTGCACGGTGTCCTGCAGGTACAGCGCACGGTTGCGCTGGGTCGCATGCGGCGCGCGAGTGCCCAGGAACGCGGAAACGTTGCGGTTTTCGAAGTCCCAGTCGTCATAGTCCAGGCCCGCCACCAGCGTGTGCGTGACGCTCCCGACGCGGTGCGGTACTTTCACTCGCGGCGAAAACGACCACACGCGCATGTCCGAATCGATCGTGCTGCCGACGAGGAACGCATTGGTGTTCTTCTCGCGGTACCCGAGGTTTGCCGCGAACACCGCCTTGCCCACGCTCGTCTCGCCGCCGAGATTGAGATACGAGCTGGTGCGGTTCGCGTAGTCGTTCGGTGTCGCCGCCTGTCTGCGGTTGACGGCGATCTGCGCTTCGGAGATCGCGCCCGGCAAACGCAATCGCTGCTCGTCGCCGCCGATCTTCAGCACGAGCTTGCTCGTCTGTCCTGTCCACCGGATATCGGCGTTGCCGTTGCTTTCGCGCAGCCGGTTGTTGTCGCGATAGTTGTCGCTCTCGAGATGCGTGCCGTTGAAGCGCAGACCGACTTCGTTGCCCGCCACGGCGGCGCCGCCGCGAACTTCGCGCGTGCCGTAGCTCGCGAGACCGCCATAGATGTCGGCCGAGCGCTTGTTGGCGGCCGGCGCCTTGGTGATGATGTTGATCGTCCCGCCCGTCGCGCCGCCGCCGTAAAGTACTGCGCCGCTGCCGGGCAGTATTTCGATCCGTTCGATGGACGACAGCGGTATGGCGGACCAGTTCACCGCTGCCTGCTCGTTCTCGGACAATCGCACGCCGTCCAGCAGCACGAGCGTGTTCTGGTCGCCGAATATTCCGAAGCCCCGCATGTCGACCTGCACGTCGAGCGAGCCGCTGTTGTCACGCGTCCTGATGCCGGGCAGCTGACGCAGCAGGTCGGGTACGGTCGCGGCCGTGCTGCGCTCGATGTCCTGCTGCGAAATGACGCGCACGCCGATCGGTGTCGACTCGGGCAACTCCGGAAAGCGCGTCGCCGTAACGACGACCGGAGGATTCAACGTGACTGGAACGTTCGCTGCAGAAAGAGGCTGCGCCATCGCGGCGAGCGCGACGCAAACTGCGTGATTGGTTTTCACTTGTCCATCCCTGGTGCTGGTATGCCCGCCGCATACCGGTCGAAAAAAAGCGGACACCATGGGAAGCACTACAAGACCGACGTCGGGTCAGCCGCCCCCCGCGGCATCCACACCTGTTGGTCCTCGAGGCCGGTATACGGGCTCACGAGCATGACGGGCACCGCCTTCCCGGACTTCCCTGCTGTCCAGTGGCTGGTTGGTGCACGTGACCCAAAAGGTCGCTCGCTTACCGTTGCGGGGGCAGCGCAGGCTTTGGTCTGTGCGCAATGCGCAAGGCCGCACCTGCTTCCCGTTTAACCCGGCTCATGACCATGAGCACGGGCACCTGCAAGACCGCGCAGCGTCAGTGCGCTGCGGCCGGGATTGTAGCACCGTCCGCGTCGCGCAACATGGCAAATCACATTCAGAATTCGCCCTTGTCAGTTGACTGTGCAGAATTTTTCCCTCTATAGTGCGAGGATGGAAGCGGAACTGAAATCGCTCGAACACAAGATCCATCAGTGCGTCGAGTTGTGCCAGCGCCTGCGCGGCGACAACCAGCAGCTGCGCCAGCAGCTCGCCTCCGCTTTGAACGAGAACAAGCAGCTGCAGGACAAGATCAGCAACGCTGCTGCGCGTCTCGAGCATCTGCTCGCGCAGATACCCGAAGAAGAGACATGAGCGCGGAACCCAAGGGGCTGCAGATCAACATCATGGGACGCGAGTTCCGCGTCGCATGTCCCGAGAACGAGCAGAAGGGCCTGCTCGATGCGGTCGATTATCTCAACAAGAAAATGCAGGAAGTGCGCGACAACGGAAAGGTGATCGGTCTCGAGCGCATCGCCATCATGACCGCGCTCAACATCGCACACGAATTCCTCTCTACGCGCGTCGGCGGCGGGTTTGACATCGCAGAGATCAAGCGTAGAATGACCGATATGGAAACGGTCATCGATCAGGCATTGTCAGAGCAGAATACGCTGTTCTGAAATCCTGCGGCCGGTCACGATTCAGCTATCCCCTGCGGTGTTCGTTTAGGCCTTAAACTCTTTGAACCAATATAGGAAGCCTTAGGTCGCCGACTACAGCAGCTTCGGTGTGCGCGTCCGACAGGACGTGCCTAATGAGCTCGGAAGGTGGCCGCCTTGAACCTCAGGTTCAAGATGCAGGTCTGACGGCACAGGCGGGGGTCCCTTACAAAAATGCGGCGATGGCCGCATTTTTTTTGTACGCTTGCGTCCTGCGACTGGCAACGAGGCACCGACGTTATGCGCTACTGGCTCATCAAATCCGAACCCGATGCGTACAGCATCGACGATCTGAAGCGCGACAGGAAGACCCCATGGACTGGCGTGCGAAACTACCAAGCGCGCAACTTCATGCGCGACCAGATGAAGCCGGGCGACCGTGCGTTCTTCTATCACTCGAACTGCGAGGAGCCGGGCATCGTCGGTATCGCCGAAGTGGCAAGCACCGCCTACCCCGACGAGACGCAGTTCGACCGCAAGAGCAAGTACTACGACGAGACGGCGACGCGGGAGGCGCCGCGCTGGCTGCACGTCGATTTCAAGTTCGTGAAGAAGATCCCGCCGATCACGCTCGAGGAGCTGCGCCGGCACAAGGCTCTCGCGAACATGCGCGTGCTCGCCCGCGGCAACCGTCTTTCCATCACGCCGGTCGATCCGGCGGAATGGGAGTACATCATGGGCCTCGTGAAGTGAACACACGCCAGCCCGGTGCAGCACCATAACGGGGTCGATCCAGGAGGAGCGCCATGGCGCATAAGCACACGATAGATACGCATGCTCATTTTTTTCCCGAATCGTATTTGAAGTTGATCGCGCAGCATGGCATGCGCTGCGGTGCCACGGTGACGACGGATCATAACGGCGCCCGCTTCATCCAGGTCGGGCTGCTGTTGCGCACGGGGCCGATCACGAGCGAGTTCATCGATCTCGAGCAGCGCCTCGAAATCATGGAGCGGCAGGGTCTGCAGATGCAGGCGCTCTCGCTCACGCAGCCGATGGTGTACTGGGCCGACGACGATCTCGCGGTGAAGCTCTGCGTCGCGGTGAACGACGCGATCAGCGATGCGCACCAGCGCTATCCGGACCGCTTCGTCGGTTTCGCCTGCCTGCCTTTCCAGAACCCGCATCTCGCGCTGGAGGAGCTCGAGCGCGCGGCGAAACTGCCCGGCATACGGGGCGTCTATATGGCGACGGCAGTGCGCGACCGCGAGCTGGGCGACCGCAGCTTCTGGCCGGTGTACGAACGCATCGAAGCGCTCGGGCTGCCGATCTTTCTGCACCCTATGATGATCAACAACGAGCGGTTGAAGCAGTACTACATGATCAACTGCCTCGGCAATCCGTTCGACACCGCCATTGCCGCGACGCATCTTATCTTCAGCGGCGTGCTGGACGCGTTCCCTCGGCTGGAAATCAGTCTGCCGCATGCCGGCGGTGCGCTGCCGATACTGCGCGGTCGCATCGATCAGGCTTACAGGATACGGCCGGAATGCAAGACGATACCGCGGCCGCCGAGCGAATACCTCAAGCGGTTCACTTACGACACGATCAGCTATAACGAAGAGATCATGGACGACCTCGTCGCGCTGGTCGGCGCGGATCGCATTCTCGTGGGAAGCGACTACTGCTTCGACATCGCCTACAACGATCCCGTAGGCATCGTGCGCAACATGAAGTCACTCGACGACAAGCAGCGCCGGCAGGTGCTGTGGGACAACGCGGCGAAGCTGTTGAAGCTCGGCGACTAAGAGACCCTCTCAAATTGAATGCTCGGGAACCACCAGATGAACACCGATCAACACCAATAGAACGACACCGAGTCGTCTTTTCCATTGTCGGCCGTGTTTATCCGTGTTTATCTGTGGTCTCTTTTTTTGAGACTGCATGCAGTTGCCGGCACGTCGCGCCACAGCAGCGCAAATCCCCTGACGCATCGCGCCGCCGCGTCTAGTCCGCCTTGATGTTCGCCGCCTTCGCGACCTTCACCCAGCGGGTGATTTCAGCCCGCGTGTGTGCGGCGAGCTTTTCCGGCGCGGTGCCGAGCAGCTCTACGCCGAGGACCGCAGCACGCTCCTTGAACTCCGGCAACCCCAGTATCCGGTTGGTCTCGACGTTGAGCTTCGACACGATGTCCTTCGGCGTACCGGCCGGCGCATAGAGCGCATACCAGGTGTCGAAGTCGATCGGATAACCGAGCTCCGCCATCGTCGGAATGTCGGGCGCCAGCGCCGCGCGCTTGGTGCTTGCCGTCGCGAGCGCGCGCAGTTTGCCGGTCCTCACGTGCTGCAGCGGCAGCTGGATGATATTGAAGGCGACCGACACCTCGCCGCCGAGCAAGGCGGTATGCAGCGGGGCGGCGCCTTTATAAGGCACATGAACGAAGCTTGCGCCCGTCATGAGCTTCATTTGCTCCAGCCCGAAATGCTGACCGCTGCCCGTGCTTGGCGATCCGAACGTCACCTGCCCGGGCCGCGCCTTGGCCAGCGCGATGAGCTCTTTGAGCGTCTTCACCGGCAGCGAAGGATGTACGACGAGCAGATTGGGCTGCGCCGCTACCAGCGACACGGGCTCGAAATCTTTCAATGGATCGTAGGGAAGCTGCGGGTAGAGCGCAACACTCAGCGCCTGCGGTCCTATCCCGCCCAGCAGCAACGTATAGCCGTCTGCGGGCGCTTTGGCTACGAGATCGCTGCCGATGTTGCCGTTCGCGCCGGCGCGGTTGTCGATCACGACCGGCTGGCCCCACGTTTCGGTCATCTTCTGGCCGATGTTGCGGGCCATGAAATCGTAGCCACCCCCGGCGGGAAACGGCACCACGATGCGTATCGGCCGCGAGGGGTATGTCGCCGCGCCTTGGGCGTGCACTACGGCGGGGAAGCTCGCAATGACCGCCACAGCGGCGAACATGAGGATCGGGGCACGCATGGGCTGACTCCTACTTGAGCGCGCCGACGACGTCCTCGGCGCTGACGATGTAGCAAATGGTCGGAAGTATCTTCGTCACCGCGAAATTGTGGTTCTCCTCGGTGTTGCTCGCCACGGCGTCCTCGACGAGATAGACGCGGTAGCCCATGTCGCTTGCGTGGCGCGCCGTCGCCTCGATCACCCAGTTGGTCCACAGCCCCATCAGCACGATGGCGTTCACGTCCGCGTTGACCAGCGCCTGCCCGAGATTGGTGGTGAGGAATGGATCGACGCAGGTTTTGTTGAGCACGAGCTCGGTCTTCAGCGGCTTCACCGCCGGGTGAATCCGCGCGCCGGGCGTGCCGATGATCAGCTGCTTCGCGCGGCGCAGGTTGTCCCACAGCGGGTTGTCCTTGGGCAGATCCAGAAAGTCCGGACGCACCGAGGCAGTGATGTGGATCACCGAGGCTTTCTTGCGGCGTGCGCGGTCCAGCACCGCCGCCATGTTCTGCAGCACGCGCCGGCGCTTGAGCCCCGGCGTGATGTTCACGAGATCCATTTGCACGTCACACAGCAGCACTGCGGTGCGCTTGGCATCGAGCTTGATCTTCTTCACTCCCTGCTCTCCCTTATTGCGCTTTCAATCCAGCGGATTTGATGACCTTGCCCCACTTCGCGATTTCGTCGCGCAGAAACGTCCGGAATTCCTCCGGCTTCGCGCCTATGCCTTCTATCCCCAGCGTTCCCAGCCGCTCCTTGGTGGGCGCATCGTTGAGCGATTTCACGAGACTCGCATGGAGCTGCGTGACGATCGGCTTGGAAGTACCCTTCGGCGCGACGAGCCCGTACCAGCCGCTGGTGTCGTACTTCAAACCGCTCTCGGCGATGGTGGGCAGATCCGGCAGCAAGTCGGAACGCCGCGCGCTCGCGACCGCCAGTGCGCGCAGCTTCCCGGCCTTCACCTGCGGCAGCGCCGAGGACACGCCGTTGAACATCATGTCGACCTCCGCGGCGAGCAGCGCCGTCATGCCGGGGCCCGCGCCTTTATAAGGCACGTGCACGATCTTGATGCCGGCGACGAGGTTGAGCAGCTCGGCAGCCATGTGTATGCCGGTGCCCGGACCTCCGGAGGCGTAGTTGAGCTTGCCGGGCCGGGCCTTGGCGAGCGTGACGAGTTCCTGCACGGTTTTCGCTGGAACCGCCGGATGAACGAGGAGCAGATAGGGACTCGCGGCAACGAGTGATACGGGCTCGAAGTCGCGCAACGGGTCGTATCCGGCCTTGAGATGAAGCTGGGGCTCGATCGCAAGGGGCCCCGAGTGCGAGATCATGATGGTATAGCCGTCCGGCGTGCCGCGTGCGACGAGCTCCGCACCGATCGCACCGCCGGCTCCCGCGCGGTTGTCGAGCACGAGCTGCTGGCCCAGCGCATCGCCGAACGACTGTGAAATGGCGCGTGCAAGGACATCGACGGGCCCAGTCGGCGATGACGGCAGAATCACGCGTATCGGGCGAGCGGGATAGTTTTGCGCATGCAACGGTACGGACACGAGCATAGACACCGCCATAGCGACGCCCGTCATCCACCGTCTTAGGGGTTTCATTGTGATCGCTCCTCCTCCAGAGGGGTCCGTATAATACCATTCGCTTTCAGATGCACACCCCGCATTCCGCGTTGCGTACATCGTGAACACACAAAAAGGATACGCGCCGTGACGGAATGGTGGGCGGTCTATCTCGCGTTGGGCGCCTTCATCGGATTCTTCGCCGGACTGCTCGGCATCGGCGGCGGCTTCACCATGGTGCCCATCCTCGCTTTCGTGTTTGCCGCACGCGGCTTTCCCGACGAGCACGTCTTGCACCTCGCGCTTGCCACCGGCATGGCGACCATACTGTTCACTTCCGCCTCCAGCGTGCGCAGTCACCACAAGCGCGGCGCGGTGAACTGGGACATCGTCAAGCGCCTTGCGCCGGGCGTGATGCTCGGCACGTTCGTCGGCGCACTGATCGTCGGCCATCTTGACGTGAAGAAGCTCACCGTGCTGTTCACCGCCTTCGTGTATTACGCGGCGACCAACATGCTGCTCGACCGCAAGCCGAAGGCGACGTCGACGCTGCCCGGCGCGTGGGGCATGTCGATTGCCGGCGCCGCGATAGGCGCACTGTCGAGCTTCGCCGCGATCGGCGGTGCGGTGCTCACCGTGCCGTTTCTGGTGAAGCGAAACGTGAGCGTGCACGAGGCGATCGCCAGCGCTGCCGCCGTCGGATGGCCGCTGGCATTTGCCGGCACGGTCGGATTCGTGCTGTCGGGCTGGGGAAAGCCGGGACTGCCGGACCCGAGCCTCGGCTACATTTATCTGCCGGCGCTTTTTTTCGTCATCGTGCCGAGCATGCTCATGGCGCCGGTGGGCGCCGCCGTCGCGCATCGGACCTCAGGCGCGCGCCTGCGAAAAATCTTCGCCCTCCTGCTCTACGTGCTCGCCACCAAAATGCTGTTGTCGTTCTTTTGACCCGCGCGGCGCGTTAAATCGCCTTGGTGCTGCGCAGCTCGCGGATCTCGGCATCGGACATGCCGAGCAGCTCGCCCAGCACTTCCGCCGTATGCTGTCCAAGCGTGGGTGGCGCACGGCGATATTCAATCGGCGTGGCCGAAAAACGCATCGGACTCGCGACGAGCGAGCAGCGGCCCGCCGTGGGGTGCGGCATGTCGATCTTCATGCCGCGCGCGATGACCTGCGGCTCTTCGAACACCTGCCGGATGTCGTTGATCGGTCCGTTCGGCACGCCGGCCGCTTCGAGCGCCTGCACCCATTCGCGTGTGGTGCGCGTTGTGAAAATCTCCGCGAGCAGCGCCGTGATGTCCGCACGGTTCTCCACCCGCTTGGCGTTGGTGGCGAAGCGTTCGTCCTTCGCAAGCTCGGGACAGCCCGCGACATCGCAGAACTTCACGAACAGGTTGTCGTTGCCGCAGGCGAGAATGATGTTGCCGTCGCGTGTAGCAAAGGTCTGGTACGGCACGATGTTGGGATGGGAATTGCCGAGCCGCTGCGGCACTTCGCCGGTGGCGAGATAGTTGGCCGCCTGATTGGCGAGAAAAGCGACCTGCGTGTCGAGCAGGGCGAGATCGAGATGCTGTCCGACGCCCGTCACCGCGCGATGCGCGAGCGCGGCGCACACCGCGATGGTGGCGTACATGCCGGTCATCAGATCGACGATGGGCACGCCCACGCGCTGCGGTCCGCCGCCCGGCAGCTCGTCGCGCTCGCCGGTCACGCTCATGAGCCCGCCCATGCCCTGCACCATGAAATCGTAGCCGGGGCGCTCCTTGTACGGGCCGGTCTGCCCGAATCCGGTCACCGAGCAATAGATGATCGCAGGATTCACCGCCTTGAGGTGCTCGTAGCCCAGACCGTAGCGGTCCAGATCGCCATGCTTGTAATTCTCGAGCACGACGTCGCATTTCGCGGCGAGCGCCTTGACGATGCGCTGACCCTCCGCGCTGCCGAGGTTGACCGTGACGGACTTCTTGCCGCGGTTGGCCGCTGCATAATAGGCCGACTCGGCGGTGTCGTTGCCTTGCTCGTCCTTGAGCCAAGGCGGACCGAAGGCGCGCGAGTCGTCGCCCTTGCCTGGACGCTCGACCTTGATCACCTCGGCGCCGAGATCGGCGAGATTCTGCCCGCACCACGGTGCCGCAAGCACCCGGGAAAGATCCAGCACGCGAACGTGCGATAACGGTCCAGCCATGATTACTCCTATTCAGTCGCGGTGAGGCGTAAGGGGTGAGGGGTGAAGGATAAAAGCATGCAGCATTCGCCTCACATCCTCACTCCTGACGCCTCACTCCTCACGGTTCACCGTCCGGTGAACCTCGGCTTGCGCTTCGCCATGAAGGCCTCGTAGCCGATGCGATAGTCCTCGGTATCGAAGTACTGAAAGTTCGCTTTGCGTTCCGCTTCGGTAACCGGCGCGGCGCCCGGCGCGAGCCGCTTGATCATCTGCTTGTGCCATCGCGCAACGAGCGGCGCGCCGTCCGCGATACGGCGCGCCGTAGCGTAAGCGTTCTCTTCGAGCTGTTCATCTGCAACGACGCGCGCGACGAGTCCTTTGTCGTACGCTTCGCGCGCCTCCCATACGCGGCCTTCGAGCAGCATCTCGAGCGCCGCGGCGCGGCCGACGACCGGCAGAACCGCTTCGAGCTCGTCGTAGGCGATGGGAAAGCCGAGCCGGTTGATCGGCACCCCGAATCGTGCCGATACTCCGGCGATGCGAATGTCGCACTGACATGCGATCTCCAGGCCGCCGCCCACGCACGGCCCGTAGATCATCGCCATCGTAGGATGGCGGCATTCGGCTACCGCACGCAGCGCACCGTGCACGTACTGCCGATGGTAGACCTCGCCCTGTTCCCGCGTGTTGCGCACCGTCGCGAATTCGGCAATGTCGGCCCCGGCGGCAAAAGCGCGCTCGCCGGCGCCGCGCAGCACCACGCAGCGCACGTCCTCCGCTTCCGACAGCTCGCGCATCGCCGCGGCAAGTT
>JBLNBW010000045.1:0-4680 GCA_050260255.1 Rhodospirillaceae bacterium
TCCGGACTTACCGCTGGCGACCGCATCGTGGTGAACGGCCTGCAGCGCATCCGCCCCGGCGTACCCCTCGCGCCCACGCCCGCCACGATGGAAACGGCGGCGCACGGCGCGGATGCACGCACCACCGCTTCGAAGTCGTGACGGCGCAGCAAAAGTCGAGACACGAATCATGAACATTTCCAATTTCTTCATCGACAGGCCGATCTTCGCCGGCGTGCTGTCGCTGCTCATCTTCATCGCCGGGCTGATCGCGATGCGCGTGCTGCCCATCGCGGAGTATCCCGAGGTCGTGCCGCCGTCGATCGTGGTGCGGGCGCAGTATCCCGGCGCGAGCCCGAAAGTGATCGCCGAGACGGTCGCGACGCCGTTGGAGGAATCGATCAACGGCGTGGAAGGCATGCTCTACATGGGGAGCCAGGCGACGACCGACGGTCTCATGACGCTCACCGTGACGTTCAAGCTCGGCACCGACGTCGACAAGGCTCAGCAGCAGGTGCAGAACCGCGTCGCGCAGGCCGAGCCGCGCCTGCCGGAGGAAGTGCGGCGGCTGGGCGTGACCACGGTGAAGAGCGCGACCGACCTCACGATGGTGGTGCACCTCGTCTCGCCCAACGAGCGCTACGACATGACGTACCTGCGGAACTACGCCGTGCTCAACGTGAAAGACCGCCTCGCGCGCGTCGAGGGCGTAGGGCAGGTGCTGCTGTTCGGCTCCGGCGACTACTCGATGCGCGTGTGGCTCGATCCGCGCAAGGTGGCCGAGCACGGGCTGTCGGCAAGCGACGTCGTGCGCGCGATCCGCGAGCAAAACGTGCAGGCGGCGGCCGGCATCGTAGGCGCTTCGCCGAGCCTCGACAGCGTCAACGTGCAGATGTCCATCAACGCACAGGGCCGGCTGCAGAACGAAGAAGAGTTCGGTGACATCATCGTGAAGACCGACGCCAATGGCGCGGTGACGCGATTGCGCGACGTCGCCCGGCTCGAGCTCGGCGCGTCCGACTATGCGCTGCGCTCGCTCCTCGACAACAAGCCGGCCGTGGCCGTGCCGATCTTCGCCGCACCCGGGTCGAATGCCCTGCAAATCTCCGACAACGTGAGAAAGACCATGGCGGAGATCAAGAAGAACATGCCCGACGGCGTGGACTACGAGATCATCTACGATCCGACGCAATTCGTACGCGCTTCGATCGACGCCGTCGTGCACACGCTACTGGAAGCGGTGCTGCTCGTGGTGCTGGTGGTGATTCTGTTCCTGCAGACCTGGCGCGCGTCGATCATTCCGTTGATCGCGGTGCCGGTGTCCATCGTCGGCACGTTCTCGGTGCTGTACCTGCTCGGCTTTTCGATCAACGCGTTGAGCCTGTTCGGGCTGGTGCTCGCGATCGGCATCGTGGTTGACGACGCCATCGTCGTGGTGGAAAACGTCGAGCGCAACATCGAAGCCGGGCTCTCGCCGCGCGATGCGACCTACCGCGCCATGCGCGAAGTCTCAGGGCCGATCATCGCCATCGCGCTGGTGCTGGTTGCGGTGTTCGTGCCGCTCGCCTTCATCAGCGGGCTTTCGGGGCAGTTCTACAAGCAGTTCGCGGTAACCATCGCGATTTCCACGGTGATCTCCGCGATCAATTCGCTCACGTTGTCGCCGGCGCTTGCGGCGCTGCTCTTGAAAGGGCATGACGCGCCGAAGGATGCATTGACGCGCGCGATGGACCGCGCCTTCGGCTGGTTCTTCCGACGCTTCAATGCGATGTTCCGCAGCGGCGCGCATGCCTACAGCGGCGGTGTCACGCGCGCGCTCGGCCGCAAAGTGATCATGATGGCGATCTATCTCGTGCTCGGGCTCGCCACCGCGGCGCTCTTCAAGACCGTGCCGAGCGGGTTTGTGCCGGGTCAGGACAAGCAGTATCTGGTCGGCTTCGCGCAATTGCCGGACGGCGCGACGCTCGATCGCACCGAAGCGGTGATTCGCCAAATGGGTGAGATCGCGCTGAAGCACCCGGGTGTCGAGAACGCGGTCGCCTTTCCGGGGCTTTCCATCAACGGCTTCACCAACAGCTCCAACGCCGGCATCGTGTTCACGCCGTTGAAGCCCTTCGACCAGCGCAAGAGTGCCGAGCTGTCGGGTCCGGCGATCGCGGCGCAGCTCAACAAGGAATTCGCTGCGATCCCCGACGCGTTCATCGCGCTTTTTCCCCCGCCGCCGGTGCAGGGCATCGGCACCACGGGCGGCTTCAAGCTGCAGCTCGAAGACCGCGCTTCATTGGGCTACGCGGCGCTCGACGGGGCGATCAAGAGCTTCATGGCGGAAGCGCAGAAGGCGCCCGAGCTCACCGGGCTCTTCACGAGCTTCCAGGTCAACGTGCCACAGCTCTACGCCGACATCGATCGCACCAAGGCGCGCCAGCTCGGCGTGCCGGTGACGGACGTGTTCGACACCATGCAGATCTATCTCGGCAGCCTGTACGTGAACGACTTCAACAAGTTCGGTCGCACGTACTCGGTGCGCGTGCAGGCCGATGCGCCGTTTCGCGCGCGTCCCGAAGACATCGGGCTACTCAAAGTGCGCTCGACCACGGGCGAGATGGTGCCGCTCTCCGCGTTGATGCAAGTAAAGCCCAGCGCGGGGCCCGAGCGCGCGATGCGCTACAACGGCTTCCTGTCGGCCGAGATCAACGGGCGCCCCGCGCCGGGCTATTCTTCGGGCCAGGCGCAGGACGCGATCGAGCGCATTGCGGCGCGCACGCTGCCGCAAGGCATCTCGTACGAATGGACCGAGCTCACGTACCAAGAAATTCTCGCCGGCAATTCGGCGGTGTGGGTGTTCCCGCTGTCGATTCTGCTCGTGTTCCTCGTGCTCGCAGCGCTGTACGAAAGCTTGGCGCTCCCGCTCTCCATCATCCTCATCGTGCCGATGGCGCTGCTCGCCGGCATGGCGGGCGTGTGGCTCACGCACGGCGATAACAACATCTTTACCCAGATCGGCCTCATGGTGCTCGTGGGCCTGTCCGCGAAGAACGCGATCCTGATCGTCGAGTTCGCGCGCGAGCTCGAGTTCGCCGGCAGGACGCCGGTGCAGGCGGCGATCGAGGCGAGCCGCCTGCGGCTGCGCCCGATTCTCATGACCTCGATGTCGTTCATCATGGGTGTGGTGCCGCTCGCCTTCGCCACCGGCGCGGGATCGGAAATGCGCCGCGCGATGGGCGTGGCGGTGTTCTCCGGGATGATCGGCGTCACCGCATTCGGCTTGTTCCTGACGCCGGTGTTCTACGTGATCCTGCGTCGCGTGACGGGCAATCGCGCGCTGAAGCAGCACGGTCAGGTGCCGCATGCCGAGGCGTACGCGGGCTGTGACGAGCTGCCGGGCGGCAGCGCCGTGAAGCCGGTGCTCGCTGCGCCGCGTGGGCGTCACGATACCGATTGAGAGATAAGAACATGAAGCTCAAGCTATCCGCTTTATTTGCAGCACTCCTGCTTGCCGGCTGTGCCGCAACACCGCCGGCCATCGATTCTTCCGCATTGCCGGCAGTCCCGGCGGCGTTCAAGGAAGGCGACGGGCGATGGACCGTTGCTGCGCCGGCCGAAGCGCAGCCTCGCGGCGAATGGTGGAAAGCGTTCTCCGATCCGGTGCTGGAGGACCTCATCGCGCGCGCGAATCGCAGCAACACGACGATACAGGTCGCGGCTGCGCGGCTCGTGCAGGCGCGGGCATTCGTGCGCGCCACCGAAGCGGACCGCGCGCCGCAAGTCAACGTCGATGCGAATGCCACGCGCCTGCGGGGCATCGTGTCGAATACGGCGGGACCGGCGCGCAGCGTCTTCGGCGTGGGCGCTGGGTTCTCCTACGAGCTCGACCTCTTCGGACGGCTGGCGCGCACCACCGACGCTGCCGTGCTCGACGTCGAAGCACGCGAAGGCTTGTTGCAAAGCACGCGGCTGCTGGTGCAGGCCGATGTGACGTCGACGTATCTTGCGCTGCGCGCGCTGGACGTCGAGCGCGCGCTCGTGCGAAGCACGGTCGAAGCGTATCGCGAGACGCTGTCGCTCACCGAGCGGCGCTACCGCGCCGGCGATGTCGCGGAGCTCGACGTGGCACGCGCGCGCACCGAAGTTGCCGCCACGGAATCGGAGGCGCTCGCGCTCGATCGTCGTCGGGCCGAGCTCGAGCACGCGCTCGCAGTGCTGATCGGCGAGCCGGCATCGACGTTTTCGGTGAGCGCAGCCGACTGGACGACGGCCTTGCCGATCATACCGGCCGGCGTGCCGAGCACGGTATTGAGCCGGCGGCCGGACGTCGCAGCGGCGCAGCGCACCATGCTTGCCGCGCAGACGCGCGTCGGCGTGGCGAAAGCGGCGTGGTTCCCGCGCGTCGCGCTGACCGGCACCGGCGGCTTTGCCTCCACCGAGCTCTCCGATCTCTTCACCTGGTCGGCGCGCGCCTGGGGCATCGGCGCCCTGATGTCGCTGCCGCTCTTCGATGGCGGACGGCGCGAAGCGGGCATCGAGAACGCCCGCGCCGAGCTGGATGCGGCGCTTGCCCGTTATCGCGAGCAGGTCCTCACCGCATTCAAGGACGTCGAGGATCAGCTCTCCGCACTGCGTCTGCTCGCGAATCAGGCGCAAGCGCAGTCGCGTGCCGTGGATTCGGCGAGCCGCGCTACGGCGCTTTCGAATACGCGCTAC
>JBLNBW010000046.1:0-2596 GCA_050260255.1 Rhodospirillaceae bacterium
ACGTCGGCAACCGTCGGGCTGCTCGCAGGCTTCGTGCTGATGATGATGTTCGATACGACGATGGGGTGAGGTTTAACGCCTATGGCGGTCCTCGCTCACGTTGACCCAGGTGAGCGGGGGCAGTTCCACGAACGCGCGGCGCATGCTCTCCGACCAGAATCGGCTCACCTCGCCGAAGTAGCTGTCGCCTTCGCAGAAACGCCGCCGCAGCCTCACGCGCAGGCTGTCCTTCTCGTACGCGAGCACGTCGATAGGCAAGCCTACCGACAGATTGGAGCGCATCGTCGAATCGAACGACACGACCAGGCACTTCGCGACGTCCTCGAGCGACGAGCCGTAGCGGATGAAGCGGTCGATGACCGGCTTGCCGTACTTGGTCTCCCCGATCTGAAAGTACGGCGTGTCGGGCGTGGCCTCTATGAAATTGCCCACGGGATAAATGCGGAACAGCCGCGGCGCGCCGCCCCGCACCTGGCCGCCGACGATGAAGTCCGCGCCGACGTCGACGTGCTGGCGGCTCATGGTCTCCTCGCCGCGCGCCGTCACTTCCCGCAGCGTCTCACCGAGCAGCACGGCGACATCGTACAAATGCCGAACGCCCAGTATGCCGTCTTCACTCGGCTTTCCTGCGCGGTCGATCATTCGCATGCGCAACAGACTGTTGACGCTCTGCGTGGTGGCGAGATTGCCGGCGGACAGAATCACGACGACGCGCTCGCCCGGCGTCTCGAACACGTTCATCTTGCTGTAGCTCGCGATCTGATCGATGCCGGCGTTCGTGCGCGAATCCGAAGCGAACACGATTCCCTGCTCGGTCAGCGTGGCGGCGCAATAAGTCATGCGGTAACGCGGCGGTAGAACGGCATCCCACCGCTTCCGCAAAATTCATGCCGCGGCTTCAGTTCATCGGCTCCAGACGGGCGAGTACGCCATCGGATTCATCGGTGAGGAGATAGAGATAGCCGTCCTGCCCGACGCGCACGTCGCGTATGCGGCCTATCGCGTCTTTGATGAGACGCTCTTCATGCGTCACCTTCGCGCCGTCGAGCTCGAGACGCACCAGCGTCTCGGCTTTCAGCGCACTGACGAAGAGATGACCTCGCCAGCGGGGATAGCGAGTGCCCGTGTAGAACGCCATGCCGGAAGGCGCGATCGACGGCACCCAGTAATAGAGCGGCTGCTCCATTCCGGGCTTGTGCGTGCCCTCGCCGATCTTCGTGCCGATGCCGTAGTTCACGCCGTACGTGATCACGGGCCAGCCGTAGTTTCGCCCGGGACGGATGATGTTGATCTCGTCGCCGCCTTGCGGTCCGTGCTCGTGACTCCACAATTCTCCCGTGCCGGGATGAAATGCAAGTCCCTGGATGTTGCGATTGCCGACGGTGAAGATTTCCGGGCGCGCGCCGCTCCGCCCCACGTACGGATTGTCGGGCGGCGCGCCGCCCGCATCCAAGAGACGTATCAGCTTGCCGCTGTCGTCATCGAGTCGTTGTGCGCGCTCGGCAGCGAAACGATCTCCCACGGAAACGTAGAGCAGGCCGCGACGGTCGAACAACAAGCGTCCGCCGAGATTCAACGAGCCGCGCAGCTTGGGTTGCGCGCGAAAAATAACGGTCGCGTCAACGAGCTTGTGCCCGTCCAGGCGTGCACGCATGACTTCGATGCCTGAGCCTCCGGCGCCCTCGCCCTGGTACGCAAGGTACAGCCAGCCGTTCTTCGCGTAGTCCGGATGAAGCACGACATCGAACAACCCCGCCTGGCCGCCGGTCACGACGCGAGGAACGCCGGCGATCGGGACAGGATCGAGCTTGAAATCGCTCGACACGATGCGCAATCGGCCAGGACGTTCGGTCACCAGCATGCGCCCATCGGGCAGGAACGCCATGGACCACGGGTGCGACAGATCGCGCACCAGCGTCGCGATGCGGAACGCCTGCCGCTCCGAGCGCACTACGGCGTCATCGGCGCCGCGCGCACCGGCTCCAAGCAGCAACGCCGCGATGCACAGACTCCATATCAGCAGCTGATTTCGCATCACGAGCACGATGGGTCTCCGCAGACAAGAATGGCCCCATATTAACGCGACATGCCGCTCGCAAAAGTGATGCCGTATCCGGGAGACAATGGACTTCGGGTAAGCTAACGGCATGAGACTAGTCCATTATGCAGCGCTTGCGGTCGCTGTCATACCGGTCGCAGGCGGTGCGCAGGAGTTCGCCGCCATGCCGATCGCTGCGGGCTCATGCCTGGCGCCCGGCGCCTGGTACACCTTTTCCCCGTCCGGACCTCAGCGCACCGAAGCGCAGGTGTTGCTGCGCAACGTGGCTGCGCGCCAAGTGGTGCTCCTCGGCGAACAGCACGACAGCGCAGAAGATCATGCGTGGCAGCTGCAGACGCTTGCCGCGCTACATCTTCTGCGTCCGAATCTCGTGATCGGCTTCGAATCGTTTCCGCGCCGCATGCAGCCGGTGCTCGATCGATGGATCGCGGGCGGTCTCAGCCAGCGGCAACTTCTCGAACAGACGGAATGGGACAAGGTGTGGCGCTTTTCGCCCTCACTCTACCTGCCGCTGTTCGAGTTCGCGCGGCTCAACCG
>JBLNBW010000047.1:0-9620 GCA_050260255.1 Rhodospirillaceae bacterium
AAGCGCTTCTGGCCCGCTCGTGCGACTGTTATTCCAGAATGCAAAGCCGGTATATGAAGCTCATCAAGCCGACACCCGAACGCGTCGCCGAGGACAGGTGAGAAGCGGAAGTGGTCTGCGCGACCCCGGCGGGTGGGCACGCGATAGCGCGGACCATACCGGTGTGCAATGCCGGCGTCAGGGAACAAGAAGCCGAATGACTTCGCGGACGTCGGTGATCTCTTCGAGGTGATGAATGGACGCCAAGGCGCGATCTACATTGCTGCGCGGAATGTCGCTCGCCGAAAACGATACGCAATCCCGGAATTTCGCTTCGAGCATGGCGTCGCTTACCGGATGGTCCGGGTCCCCCGGCACGCCTTCGGGTCTGCACGTGTACGTCTTCCCGTCCTGGGTGCGTACCTCGACCGTGGGCCGTGACAGGGACGAATAGCCGCCGACCTGCACTTTCGCTTCGGGGTCGGCACGATAGGTGACTTTGTCGGCCATGGCGAGCACGGCAGGATCGCGCAATCCCTCCTCGGTGTAATCGCGGAGGGTCACATTGCCCTTCACCATCATGACGGCGCTGGTGAACGGGATGCTGAACTTGCCGTCGATGGCGAGCTTCGGCCTGCGCTTCTGATCGAGCGGCTCCGACAGGAGCTGCGTCGCGCCGGTGCCGCCGATGACGGTGATCGACTGCACTTGCTCGGGACGAACCCCGTGCTCCTCGCGCAGCCGCCGTATCGCCTCGTTCGTGCCGCGCGTGTAGCCGCAGGCCGGCCAGACTTTGAAGCCGTGTAAGCGCAGCACCGGGAAATCCCGTCCGAGGCCGCCGAGGACGCCCTCCCAATCGGGCTCACCGCGCACGTAGGTCCGGTAAAGACCGTACCGGCCTTCGAGTATCTCTTTCGATCCCACGATGCCGCGTCGCGCGAGATCTGCGGCGAGCACGGCACCCTGCCCCGAAAAGCCTGCCTGCATCGATCGCAAATGCGTGGACGCACCGACCGCCATCTGGCGGCTGCCGCTCATCTGGGTGAACGCAATGCCGAATGCGTTTTCGATGCCGTCCGCGTCGAGGCCGTAAAGCTTCGCAGCCGTCGCGGCGCCGGAGACAAAGCCGAAGAGCTGCGTCGGGAACCAGCCCTCGGCGATGGTCCAGTCCGGAATCCGTATCGCCGCATTGAGGCGCGTATGCACGTCCATGCCCGCGGCGATGGCCGCGATCAGCGCTTTGCCGCTCACGCCGCCGAGCTGCTCGGCAAGCGCGAACGCAACGGGAATCGTGACGATGCTGACATGTCCACCGGCGCCGACGTCATCGTAATCGACCATGTGTCCCAGGCTGCCGTTCACGAATGCAGCCCACGGCGCGGGCGCTTTGCGGCCGAAGCCCCAGATCGATGCGACCGGTTTGCCGCCAAGCTCGTCGACGTAATCGGCTACCGTTTTCGCCTCCGGCGCCAATGTGCTGGCGGCTATCGACACGCCCAGGGTATCGAGCATGCATTGCTTGACGAGATGTACGAGCTCTCGCGGCAGCGACTCGTAACGCAGTGACTCGACGTGGGCAGCGAGCTGCCTCGTGGCCGGAGGTGTTTGGCTCATGAGTTACGACTCCGGGGCGATGCCGGCGCTGCGCACGACCTTGTGCCACTTCGCGATCTCGCGCGCCAGATGTTTTTGAAACTCCACGGGTGAACTGGCAACCGGGTCGGCGCCGTCGCTGCGCAGGCGATCGCGTATCTCCGCGCTCAGCACTGCCTTCTTCGCCGCGGCCGACAGACTGTTCACGATGGCGGCTTGCGTGCCTGCCGGAACCAGCAGGCCGTACCAGGTGCTCGTCGCATAGTTCGGCACACCCGCCTCGGCCATCGTCACGATCTCAGGCAGCGCGCTCGACCGCTTCGCGCCGGTTTGCGCGAGTACGCGCAACCGGCCCTGTTTGATGTGCGGCGTGACCGAAAGCACGCTCCCGAACATGAATGAAACCTGGCCGCCGAGGACGTCGACGAGCGCCTGCCCGGCGCCCTTATAGGCCACGTGCGTGAGGTGGATGCCCGCTCCGCTCTCGAACAGCACGCCGGCGAGATGACCGGAGCTGCCATTGCCGCCGGAGCCGTAGGTGAGGACGCCCGGCTTCTGCTTCGCGAGCGCGATGAGATCCTTGACGCTCTTTACCGGCATCGACGGATGGACGACGAGGAGAAAAGGCGCTTCGGCGAGCAGCGACACCGGAACGAGATCGCGCTCGGGATCGAAGGGAAGACGCGAATAGAGACTCGGGTTGATCGAATAGCTGCTCGATACGATGAGGACGGTGTAGCCGTCCGGCGCGCTCTTTGCGACCGCCGCGGCTGCGATGGAGCCCGCTGCGCCCGAGCGATTCTCGACCACGATGTTCTGTCCCATCACTTCGGTCATCTTCGCTGCGACGAGACGCGCGACGATGTCGGTCGCGCCGGAGGGCGCCTGCCCGACGACGAAGCGGAGCGGTTTCGTCGGATATGTAGGGTCCTGAGCGAATGCGGATGACGACAGGGCGGCGATGAGAAGGGCTGAGAGACGCATCATTGCGGACCTGCCCCCGTCTTGCTCGCGGCAGCGTGCTCACGCATGTAGCGCTGATACGCGAACTCGGGCAATCCGCCCGCGGCGAATATTTGCTCGATGAGCGGCGGGAACTTACGCACGCTCACCTGCTTTCCCGTCGCGGGATTGCGCACCACGCCTTCCGCGTATGCCACCTCCAGCGTTTCGCCATCCTCCACGATCGACGTCACGCCCGGTGCGATGAGTATCGGAATCGCGCGGGCGATGCTGTTGCGCAGAAAGAGACGCGCGACCGACTCGACGACGATCGCAACGATGCCCACTTCGCGCAGCACCAGGCCCGGCCTGCTCGACCCGCATCCGAAGTTTCGTCCGGCGACCAGGATGTCGCCCTGCTTCACCTCCCTGGGAAACTCGGGGCGATAGGCCTCCATCGTGTGCTGCTTGAGCTCCGCCATCGTGGGATAACGATAGTAGGGATTGATGGCATCGGTTTCGATGGAATCACCGAAACGCCATACGCGACCGCGAACGACGCGATTCAAGTCAAGCGACATCGAACACCTCTTTCGGGTTGACGATCTCGCCGGTAAGCGCCGCCGCCGCGACTGTGAGCGGGCCCGCGAGATAGATTTCGGCGTTCAAGCTGCCTTTCCGCCCTTTGAAGTTGCGGGTGGTTGCGGTTATGCACACCTCGCCATCGGAGAGGAAGCCCACCTTGGGCTGACACACACCGCAGCCCGGCGTCGAAATCTGTGCGCCGGCCTCCAACAGCGTCTCGATGTGGCCGGCCTTCACGCATTGCAGATACACCTGCTGCGACGCGGGCGAGATGATGAAGCGCACGCCTTTCGCCACCTTGCGGCCTTTGAGCAGGCGCGCAGCGATTTCGATATCTTCGAATCGGCCGTTTGCACACGAGCCGATGATCGCCTGGTTCACTCGGCGCCCCGCGACTTCATCAACCGGGGCGACATTACCGAACTGATGCGGCTTCGCCACGACGAACGGCATGGTATCGACGTCGAGCGCGATCTCTTTGTCGTACTGAGCGCCTTCATCGGCCGCGATCGGCTCATAGGCGCGATCCGTGCGGCGCTCCACGAATGCCTTCGTCGTCTCATCGAAGGGAAACACCGCGAGCTTCGCGCCGATCTCCACGCCGTGCGCCGACAAGCACATGCGGCTGTCGATCGAGAGATGCGGAACCAGAGAACCGCCGTATTCCACGGACATGTTTCCGGCAAAATCGTCGCCGTAGAGCCCGGCGAGGTACAGAACGATGTCCTTGGCAATAGGATGATTGCGGGGACGTCCGTTCAACGTAAGCCTGATCGATTGCGGCACCTGGAACCAAAGCTCCCCGAACAGCAGGACATACAGCATGTCCGCGCGCGTGATGCCCAGTCCGCCGCAATTCAGCGCGCCGTAGCTGATGGTGTGGGAGTCATTGCCGACCACCAGCTCGCCCGGCCGCATGAGGCCGTAGTCGGCCATCATCTGATGGGCGATGCCCGGCTCCGAATCGTGAAAGCACTGGATGCCGAGCCGCTCGACTTCCTTGCGGATCAGCGCGTTCTCGTCGGCCTGCTTCTGAGAAAGCGTGGGCTGATGGTGGTCGAGCAGCACGAACACGCGATCGCGGTCCCAGACGCGCGGGAGTCCGTCTTTGAAACCCGCCTCTCGGGCAAGATCGACCATCGGCTCGTTGGCGTGGTAATGCACCATCGCGCCGTCGATTCGTGCTTCCAGGATATCGCCCGCGCGGACCGGCTCGCCAGTCAGGTTGTGGCGGGAAAAAAGCTTTTCGGCAATCGTTTGCGCCATGACCTACTTCCCTTCGGGAAAGAACGCTTTCAACCGCTGCTGCTGCGCCGAGCGCACATGCCGGCGAGCCGCTTCTTCGGCCGCGTCCGGATCGCGCTTGCGGATCGCATCGTAGATCGCGGCATGCTCGGCCTTCGCCTGCGTCGCCCGTTCCGGCAACAGCATCTGGCTTTTTCCCAGCAGCCACATCGAATCGTTCACCGCGTCCAGACTCTTCTTGAGATAGCGGTTGTGTGCACCGGTGTGTATCGCGTCGTGAAACTGCCGGTTGAGCTTGGCGAGCGCTTCGTAATTGCCCTGCAGCCGCTCTTCCTGCCGGACCACTTGCTCCAGCTCGAGCAGTTCCCCGTCGGAAGCGTGCCGCGCGCACAGGCGCGCAGCGGTGCCTTCCAGGATCTCGCGCATCACATAGAGCTCGAGCATCGCCTGGCGGGACAGCGAAGCGACTACCAGACCCACCCGCGGCTCCATCGTCAGCATACCCGCCGCTTCGAGCTTGCGCAGTCCCTCGCGCACGGGTGTGCGGCTCACCTTGAGCCAATCGGCGACATCGACTTCCATCACCCGCTGGCCGGGCTTCAATTCGCCGGTCTCGATCGCCTGCCGCAGCTTGCGATAGACGAGCTCGCTGCGGGAGCCGACTTCGTCGTCGTGGTCCGCCGACGCCGCAGTCCTGCCTTGAGCAGTCCTTTTGAAAAGCCGCGCGTTAGCCGCCATCTACGCTCCTGTCACCACGACTTCATCCCCTTCGATGGAGAACGCATGGGGATGCCCTTCGGAAGCCCACTCCATGTATTGGACCGCGTCGGTGAAACGGGGATCGCCCCTCTTCAGTACTTCCGGCCTCAGTTTCTTGTCGATCAGCACCGGCAGAAACGACGTGCGTGCCGCGCTGCCCTTGTCGAAGACCATCTTGGCGATCAGGCTGCGCTTCGCGTCGACCCCGTAAGGCAAATGCGGATATTCGGGATCGAGCGGCGTGCCGTAGGACTTCTCGAAATTGGCGAGGCGGTCCGGACTCGCAGGCGGTGCCGACATGATGAAATTGCTGAGACTGTAGTAACAAGCCTTGCCGCCATACACGCCGATTGCCTTCGGCACGTGGGCATGGTGGCCGAGGATCACATCCGCCCCGGCCTCGAATGCCGCCCGCGCTACGAGCGGCTGGTAACCGGCAATCGCACGGGGAATGAAATGAAGGCCCCAGTGCAGCGAGAGGACCACGGCGTCCGCGCTGCTTCGGGCGCGCTTCACATCGTCGATCAGGTGCGCGAGATCCTGCTCGTACGGCACGGTGATGACGCGGGGCGGTATGCCGGGCTGATACTCGGCCGGTTCATAGTAGGTATGAACGCGCAGCGGCGCGACACCCGCTCGATTGTTTTCTGCCGCATAGCCTTCGCGCAGCACCGAGCAATACGCGAGAAACGCGATGCGCAGCCCGTTCCGCTCCACGATGGCCGGCGCACGCGCCTCGTCGAGATTGCGCCCGGCGCCAATGGTTTTGATGCCGAGACCGCGGAGCGTCTCGATGGAATCGAGCAGCGCGTCGGGACCCCAGTCCATCGAGTGATTGCTGGCGACGGATACGACGTCGAACCCGCATTCGCTGAAGATCGATGCCATCGACGGCTTCACGCGCGTGTGGCGCCCGCCGGAATGGACTTGCAGAGAGCCGCGCTCCGAATACACCCGCTCGACTTGACCGAAGCGGATGTCGGCGGACGCCAGCGTGCTTTTCGCAAGCGCCGCGAACTCGCTCACCGGCTCGTGTATCGGCCCGACGTCGCCGCAGCCGAGTAACGTCACCGCTTGCGTCATGACTGCGCGGCCCTTGCATTTTCGGAAGCCGCATCGCGCGCCGCGCCACGACCCGCGATACGGCCGAACACCGAACCGGCCATGAGACCCAAGCTGCCGGGATAGTTGAAATAGAAGAGACCGCCGACCAGCTCGCCGGCCGCGTAAAGGCCGCGGATCGGCTCGTCCGCGATATCGAGCACGCGGGCGTCGGTGTCGATCTTGAGCCCGCCGAACGTGAACGTGATGCCGCAGGTGACCGCATAGGCCACGTAGGGCGGCTTCTCCAGCGCGTTCGCCCAGTTGCTCTTGTCGATCGCAAGTCCGGTGGTGCAGCGACCATCCTTGATGTTGGGATTGAACGGCACATCGCGTTTGATCGCAGCATTGTACGTACGCACCGTATCCAGGAAGCCGTGCGGGTCGACGTCTTCCATGCGTGCGACGAGCTCTTCCAGCGTCTCGGCCTGGACCTTGGTCGTGCCTTTGGAACGGTACTCGTCGTGCAGCAGGTGGCTCACCTGGGAATCGAAGACATGCCAGGCATAGCTTCCAGGCTGTTCGAGCACGATGCGGCCGTACTTGGCGTAGGTGTAATTGCGGAAATCCGCGCCCTCGTCGACGAAGCGCTTGCCGTGGGCGTTCACCATGATGCCGAACGGATAGCCGTTGCGGCTCGCGGTGATGGGACGATCGATCTCGCCGAAATCCGGCGCATAACGCTCCCAGGACACGGAATGGCAGCCGGACCAGTGACCGTACGGCTGCGCGCCGAGATCGAGCGCCATGCGTATGCCGTCGCCCGTGTTGTAGCGCGTGCCGCGGACCTTCGCCATGTCCCAGCCCGGACCGAGATAACGTGTCCGCCATTCGCGGTTTGCCTGGAACCCGCCCGCCGCCAGAACCACGGACGCCGCGCGAATCTCTTCCTCTTCGCCACGATGGATGACGCGCACGCCGCCCACGCCTTGACGGGCGCGCAGCAGTGACACCGCCTGCGTGCCATAGCGGACGTCCACCCCGTGACGCGCGGCTGCCTTGTATTCCGCCTCGACCAGGCCGCGACCGCCGCCTGTCGCCTCGACCACCGTGCCGCCGAAGAACTTGAACTTGCCTTCATGCTTGAAGGCGTAGCGGCCGAAGCGCGGCACGAAACGCACGCCTCGCGCATGCAGCCACTGCACGGTTTCGGTGCTCTTCCGCACAAGCGTTTCGGCGAGATCGGGATCGCAATGCCACTGCGTCGCCCGCCCGAGATCGTCCAGATATTCTTCCGCGCTGTATCGTCCGAAATCCGTATTTTCGATCTCCCCTTGCGAGAGATCCGGCACGACGCTTTTCACGGTCTCGAGGCCGTCGTGCACCATGCGGAATCCGCCGCCGGTATATGCCGAGTTGCCGCCGCGCTGCGCCTCGGGTGCGCGCTCGAGCACGAGCACCGTGGCTCCATGCTCTCGCGCCGAAAGTGCGGCACACAAGGCGGCGTTTCCACCGCCGACGACGATCACGTCATAACGCTTTTGGCTCATGTCAGTATTCGCATTCACGTGTATACATTAGTATACTACTTTAACCGATACATGCCGGAGAGGTCCAGTAATGCAGATCGAGTCGAAAGGTGCGCGCCTGCGCGCGCTCATCCATCGCAGGGACAAAGTACTGACCGTATTGCATCCGCCGACCGCCGCGCATGCGCGGATCATGGAGCGCGCGGGATGCGAGGCGGGCTTCGTCGGCACCGGCGGCGTGGTGGGCGCGTATACCGGGCTTGCCGACGTCGGCACCGCAACGAATACCGAATTCGTCGAGATCGGCGAATGGATCGCGCGATCCGTGAACTTTCCCATCATCCTCGATGGCGATACGGGACACGGCGGCATCATGGCCGTGCGCAGGCTCGTGCGCGAGTGCATCCGCGCCGGCATCGCGGGCGTCCGCATCGACGACCAGCCCATCGAAGGCAAGCGTCGGACTCAGGACACCGGGGTGGACATCGTGCCGATCGAACAGGCGATCGCACGGTACCGAGCCGCCGTGGACATGAAGAACGAGCTCGATCCCGATTTCGTCATCATGGCGCAGTGTTACGCGCGTGACGCCGTGAACGGCGGCATCGATGAGGCGATCACGCGATTGAAGGCCTATCGCGAAGTTGCCGGAGTGGACTGGGTGCAGCTCGAGTCGCCGCACTCCGTCGACGAGATCAAGCGTGCGCGCGCCGCGGTCGAAGGCCCCTTCTCTTTCATGAAAGGCAAGCTGCCGCGCTACCTGGGCTTGGACGAGCATCTGGCACTGGGCGTGAACATCGCGTGGTATCCGGGCTTCACGCATCATGTCACGTGGGCCGCGTTGTGGGACTTCATGGAAGCCTTTCAGCAGCGCGGCATCCAGGCGTGGGAGGAATTCGTCGAAAGCCGCAGGCAGCGACCCTATCCGCAGCCAGCCGTAGGTCCCGAAGGCGAAGGCGCGGACAAACAGCAGGCGTTGGAACGACGTTACTTCTCCCGCTAGAACGTAACGAAGATCATCTAAAACACCGAGGAGGAATCATGAGAAAACTATGCGTCTCCCTGTCACTGGCCACGGCCGTGGCCGCAGTTCCGATGAGCAGCTATGCCCAGCAGAAGAACGACCAGGCGTATCCGAACAAGCCGGTACGCATCCTGGTCGGCTTCGCCCCCGGCGGCGGCAGCGACATCCTTTCCCGCACCATAGGGCAAAAGCTCGCGGAACGATGGGGCTATCCGGTCGTGACCGACAATCGCGCCGGCGCTGGAGGAACGATTGCGCTGGAGATCGCGGCCAAGGCGGCGCCGGACGGGTACACATTGCTGGTGATTTCGGGCAGCCAGATCACCAACGCCACGCTGGTGACGCGTGTGCCGTACGACATACGGACGACTTACACCGCGATCACTCAGCTCACGTCGCAGCCTTATGTGCTGCTGGAGCACCCATCCGTGCCGGCAAAGACGGTGCAGGAGTTGATCGCCTATGCCAAATCGAATCCGGGGCGGCTCAACTACGGATCGTCCGGCACCGGCTCGTCCGCTCACCTCGGCATGGAGCTCTTCAACTCCCTCGCCCGCATACAGACGATACACGTGCCTTATAAGGGGAGCGGCCAGGCGTTGATCGATCTCATCGGCGGCCAGGTCCAGCTTCTTTTGGCGAGCGCGATCTCCGCCGTTCCGAACCTGAAGACGGGCAAGCTGCGCGCACTCGGCGTAACGAGCGGCAAACGCTCGCGCCACATGCCCGACATTCCGACGATTGCCGAGGCCGGCGTTCCGGGATACGACGTCACCGGCTGGTATGGCATCGTCGCGCCCGGCGGAACGCCGCCCGCGCTCGTGAACCGGTTGAACGGCGAGCTCACGAAATTGCTGGCAAGCCCCGAAGTCGAGGAGAAGCTCGCCGCGGATGGGGCGGAAGCGGCGCCCAGTACGCCGGCG
>JBLNBW010000048.1:0-11604 GCA_050260255.1 Rhodospirillaceae bacterium
CGCGAGCGGCAAGGCCATGCCGAGGCCGACGACACCGAGCAAGAGCAGCACGCCCCACCCGCTCAACCACGCGCGTGCGGCCGCGCCCAGCGAGATGACGACGGCGACGAGCACCAGGAATTCGAGCGCGACGAGCCACGCGTCGGTGCGCTCCAGGGCGGTGAGCCCGAGCGCGGTCGACCGCACGCGCGGTGCGAGCAGGATCAGCAGCGCCGCCGAGATCGAAGCGCCGGACACGACGAGCAGCATGCCGAGGAGCGGCGTGTCGGCCCAGATCGGACGATTGGTAACGGCGATGAGGACGCCCGTGTAGCCGGCGACATAGAGCCCGAGCAGACTGCCGACGATCGCGATCGCCGCACCGAGCGTGCCCGGCGCGCGCAGACGCCGGGCTGCGGGCCACGCCAAGCGCCCGGCTTCGGACAGCGCACCGAGTACCGACAGGAAAGCAAAGATGCCGAAGACGAGGAGCATCCACGAGCCGATCGACATCGGCGACCAGTACTTGAACATCGGCTGCCAGGTGTGGTCTTCGAGCAGCAGATGCCAGAAGCGCGACGGACGCGCCAGATCGATGATGAGCAGCACGCCGCTCACGACGAGACAGAGGAAAGCGACGTAATAGCCGGTGCGAGCGAGCGGACGGTCTTCCCGCCTGCCGAGCAGGTCGATGAGCGCAGCGAAGAGATAGCAGCCGCCGGAGAGCCCGCCGAGGAAAAAGTAGATGACGATGAGCCAGCCCCAATGTGGCGGCACGGTGAACCACGTGCTCGAAGGAATCGCATCCATGTTCAGGTCTCCGGTGCGCGGCGGCCGCGTTCGCGGAAATTGAAGAGGCTCACGAGACCGACCAGCACGGCGCCCAGCACGGAGAAAACCGAGCCCACCACGAGATTGCGGCTGGGCAGCTTCGGATCGGGGGGCAGGCCATATGCTTCCGGCTTGTCGACGAGCAGGAAGAACGCATTGAGTCCGCCCAGCATCTTCTCGTCGGCGCCGTACAGGTGCGCGCGCTTTTCACCAGCTTCTTGCAGCTGTTGCACGCGCTTCCCGGCCCGCTCGCGCAATTCGCGTATCGGACCGAATTGGATCGAGTCCGTCGGGCACGCCTTCGAGCACGCGGGCTCGAGCCCCGCCTGCAGCCGGTCGTAGCAGAGCGTGCACTTCTGCGCCGTGTTCGACACCGGATTGATATCGATCACGCCGAAAGGACAGGCGCCGATGCACGCGCGGCAGCCGTTGCACGTGTCGGACTGGATCACCACCGTGTCGAACTCGGTGCGGATGATCGCACCCGTAGGGCACACTTCGAGGCAGCCCGCCTGCACGCAGTGCTTGCACACGTCGCTCATCAGCAGCCAGCGGCCATCCTTGCGCGTCTCGTCGAACTGCTCGACGAACTTCACGTGCCGCCAGTGCATGCCGTCCAGGCGACGCGTGTTGTCGTAGGAATCGCCCGAGAGCGTATTGAGGCCGCCGTTCGTCGCCGGCAGCTGGTTCCACTCCTTGCACGCGACTTCGCAGGCCTTGCAGCCGATGCAGACCGTCGTATCGGTGAAAAACCCCATCGGCTCGGCCATGACCGCTCCTTCGCTATGCGCGCTCGACGTTGCAGACGAACGCCTTGCCTTCGTGCATCGACACGTTCGGATCGCCGACCAGCGACGAAAGCTCGTTCACGACTGCGCCGGTGCTGAGCCCTTCGTAGCCCCAGTGCCACGGCATGCCGACGTGGTGAATGCGCCGGCCGTCGATGACGTACGGACGCATGCGCCGCGTGACGAGCGCTTTCGCACGTATCGACGAACGCGGCGTGGTGATGCGCACCCAGTCGAGATTGGCGATCCTCTTCTCCTCGGCGAGCTCCGGCGAAAGCTCGATGAAAAGCTCGGGCTGCAGCTCGGCGAGCCACGGGTTCCAGCGGCTCATCGCACCGGCGAGATAGTGCTCGGTCAGGCGATAGGTGGTGATGATGTACGGGAACTTGGGATCGCCGATCGTCGCGAGCGGATTGCCCGCGTCCTTCCAGTACTTCGTGACCGGACTGGTCTGCTGCTTGTAGATAGGGTTGCGTACGACCGATTCCATCGGCTCGTAATGAGTCGGGAGCGGACCGTCCACGAGTCCCGAAGGCACGTAGAGCCAGCCTACGCCGTCGGGCTTCAAGATGAACGCCGCGGTGCCCGGCAGCGCGTCCATGCCGGTGCCGCCGGGCTTCGGCTTGTCGTCGGGCGGCTTGGTGAGCGGGAAATCCGGTACATCGTAGCCGGTCCACCGCTTCGCGCTCGCATCCCACCATACCCACGCCTTGCGCTCGCTCCACGGCTTGCCGCTCGGATCCGCGGAAGCGCGGTTGTACATGATCCGCCGGTTCGCGGGCCATACCCACGCCCACTCGAGCTGCGCACCGCGCTGCCCCGGCGGATCGGGCGTGCGGCGCGCCGCGAGGTTCTTGTCGGGCGCCGGATAAACGCCGGAGTAGATCCACGACGCGCACGTGGTCGATCCGTCGTCCTTGAGATCGGTGAAACTCGACACGTGGTGGTTGGGATCGTCGCTGTAGTAGCCGTTCATCTCCCGCAGGATCTTGAGCGCCGAGGGCTCGCCGCGCTTGCGCTCGCGTTCGTCCTCGTGCTCGAAATCCCACAACAGATTCCGCATGCCCTGATCGCGCGGCGCCGTCGAATCGGCGTACCGCTTCTTCAGGCGCTTGCCGAGCTCGTAAGTGAAAAGCGTGTCGGCGCGGCACTCGCCGGGCGGGTCGGCCGCCTTGTGATGGAACTGCAGCATGCGCTGGGTGTTGGTGAACGTGCCGTCGAGCTCGGCCACTTGGGTGGAAGGAAAGAAGATGACTTCGGTCGCGATGTCCGCAGTCTTCACTTCGCCGTCCTTCACTTCCGGTGCGTTCTTCCAGAAGGTCGCCGTCTCGTGCACCCAGTTGTCCTTCACCACGAGCCATTCCAGCCTGCGCAGCGCGGCACGCTGGTAGCGGGCGTTGAGCGAGGTGGCCGGGTTCTGGCCGATGCACAGCATCCCTTTCACCCGAGCGGCATGCATCGCCGCGAACATCGCCATGTGCGAGTGATCGCCGATGATCTTCGGATGCCAGTCGTAGCCGAACTGGTTGTCGGCTGTCGCCGCATCGCCGTACATCGACTTGAGATACGAGACGACGTACTTCGGCGTGTTCGCCCACCAGCCCGTCGCCAGCGTCTCCGCCGCGAGATAATCGGTGAGCGTGTCGTGCTCCTTCAGCGCCGTCGGATGCGGCATGTAGCCGTGGATGGAATGGTAGAGCGTCGGCACGTCGGTCGAGCCCTGTATCGAGGCGTGGCCGCGCAGCGCCATGACGCCCGCGCCCGGACGTCCCGCATTGCCGAGAAGAAGCTGCAGCAGCGCGCACGCGCCGATGATCTGCACGCCGTAAG
The DNA here is from genome assembly GCA_050260255.1 of Rhodospirillaceae bacterium. Classification (GTDB taxonomy): domain Bacteria; phylum Pseudomonadota; class Gammaproteobacteria; order Burkholderiales; family SG8-41; genus JAQGMV01. The sequence continues at coordinate 3,429 of JBLNBW010000048.1, forward strand.
TATGCTGCGTCCACGCCACGGCGTACGCGAACGACGTGGTCCGGTCCGCACCGGAGCTCGCGAGTATCGTCTCCGCCACTTTGAGAAACGTCTCGCGCGGGCAGCCAGTGACGCGCTCGACCATTTCCGGCGTATAGCGGCTGTAGTGACGCTTGACGATCTGCAGCACGCAGCGGGGATCCTGCAGGGTCTCGTCGTGCCGCGGCTCGGGCTTCAGAAGGCTTTTGACGATGTCGTCGTACGGCGGCCGGTGATGGCCTCTCGTCGACTGCGCCTGCGTGCCGGATTTCGTGGCGCTCATTTCACCTGATTGGGCCGTGTTCGCGACGCGGCCCTGGTCGGCGATCGCGGTACGCGCGTACTGCCAGCTCTCGTCCTCGTATTCGGCCGTGAGCGCGTTGAACGGCCACTCCGGCACGCCGCCTTTGTATTCGAGCAATCCCGAAAACACCCCCTCGCCGTCTTCGGTATCCTTGAACTCTTCGCCGATCAACGTGGCCGCGTTGGTGTAGTTCACAACCCAGCTTCTGAAGAACGGATCGCTGTTCCAACGCGGACTTGCGAGCACATACGAAATGAGACCGCCGAGGAACGCGATGTCCGACCCGGCGCGCAGGGGCGCGTAAATGTCCGCAACGGCACTGGTGCGGGTGAAGCGCGGGTCGACGTGGATAATTTTCGCGCCGTGCTCGACCTTCGCCTTCATGGGCCAGCGGAACGCCACCGGATGGTTCTCCGCCATGTTGGAGCCCATGACGACGATGCAGTCGGAGTCCTCCATCGTGCGCGGATAGAGCGTGGCGGCGCCCCGTCCGAATCGCGTCCCCAGACCGGGGACGCTCGAGCTATGTCATATGCGCGCCTGATTCTCGATGGCGACGATGCCGAGCCCCCGCATCAGCTTTTGCTGAAGATGGTTGAACTCGATCTCGAGCGTCGCGCCGCCGAGCGAGAAGATGGCGGGCGTCATGTTGACGAGCTTGCCGTTCGGCAGGCGCTCGATGAACGTCTCGTCGCGCGTCTTCTTCACGAGCTCGACGACGCGCTCCATCGCGCGCTCGAAATCCCACTCCTCCCAGTCGGCGGCGCCCGGCGCGCGGTGCAGCACCTTCGTCGGCCGGTTCGGATTGACATGGAGCTGGAAGATCGCCGCACCTTTGGGGCAGAGTGTCCCTTCGTTGTTCGGACTGCGCGGATCACCCTCGATGTTGACGATCGCACCGTCGACGGTGTGCACCAGCGTCGCGCAGCCGACCGAGCAGTAGGGGCATACGCTGGGCGTGGTCTTCGCGGTCCGGATGCGCAGCGCCTGAGCTCGCGCGACCGCCGGTGCGAGATCGACGCCGGCGGCGATGAGCCCGCTCAGCGCCGTGCCGCCGCCCGCCGCGAGCCCGAGGAATCTGCGTCGGGAGATTTCCATTCTTTTACTCCGTTTGCCTGCGAACAGCAGCTGCAAGGACCGCGCCTTCACGACGAGAGCTTCATTGCATCGCTTCCCACTGGACGAGTCGGCCGCAACGGAAACGTGAAGGCTCAACCGCCATGCCTGCAGCGGGCAGTCACATGAGGTGCGGAGCCGAACAGGTTGCCGTCCGACGCGATGACAGCGGCAAGCTCGATGCGCCAGCGCTTGCCGCGACGTCGCCTTCCTTGCGTCGCAAATCGAACGGCGCTGTGGTCATGCGGCCTTGCGTAGTGACGTCGGCTTCAACTCCACCTTGATCCATCCCGGGTCGCGGCGATCGAAGGCCTTGTATGCGTCGATGGCATTCGTGAGCGGCTCCATTTGCGTGAGCACCGTCGCGGGATCGACGACACCCGCCTCCACGAGCTCCACGAGGTGCGGCAGATATGCGCGGTGAGGACAGTTGCCCATTTTCACCGTCAGGTTCTTGTTCATCGCCGCACCGATCGGAAAGACGCGGTCGGTCGGCGGATAGACGCCGATGACAGCGAGCGTTCCGGCCTTGGCCAGTCCTTTGACGGCCCATTCGAGAACCTGCGACGGTGCATCGCCCGGCCGCCATTGATTGCCGTCGGGCTTCGCTTCCGGCGCGACCTGGGCCACCTCCTGCTGGAACTGCGCCTTCTGCTGCTGCGCTTTTTCGCCGGCGGGGCCTGCACTGGGTGCAACCGCGTCTACACCGACTGCGTCGATAGCGCGGTCGGGACCGATGCCGCCGGTCAGCCGCCGCAGCACATCGATCGGATCGTCGCGATTGAAGTCGATCGCTTCGGCGCCCTGCGCGCGCGCCATCTCCAAGCGGGATTCGACGCAATCGACGGCGAAGATGCGGCCGGCCGAGTGCAACTTTGCGCTCGCGATGGCGAATTGACCGACGGGGCCGCAGCCGAACACCACCACGCTGTCGCCGTCCTCGATTTCGGCGAGATCCGCTCCGAAGTAGCCGGTAGGAAAGATGTCGGAGAGCAGGATCGCCCGATCGTCGTCGATCGCATCGGGAAGCTTGACGAGGCTGCTCGCTGCGAACGGCACTCGCGCCAGTTCCGCCTGCAATCCTTGTATCGGCCCGCTTTCGGCCGGACCGCCGAAGAACGCCGTGCCGGCAGCAGGTCCGTTCGGATTCGCCGTGTCGCACTGCGAGTGATAACCGGCGCGGCAGTACGAGCAGTAGCCACAGGCGATGGTCGAAGGCACCACCACGCGGTCGCCTTTGCGAAAGTTGCGCACATCGGAGCCGACCTCTTCGATCACGCCTACGGCTTCGTGCCCGAGAATGGTACCGGGCTTCATGCCGGACAGCGTGCCGCGCACGAGGTGCAAATCGGTACCGCAGATGGCGCTCGCAGTGATGCGCACCAGTGCATCGGTGGGCGCTTCGATCTTGGGTTCCGGCACATCGTCGAGTCGGATATCGCCGATGCCGTGGAATACGACAGCTTTCATATCGTCCTCCTGGCGAGACGCAAGATATAAGTGTGACGTGCCGCAAGTGGCGTGCCGCGTGCGGGCTGGACTCGTTCACATCGCTGCGCGCTTCGAGGCCCTCATCTTGCTCGCGTTCACACCGGTATGCTTCAGCCGGCTTTTCTATTCGATCTCGACGGCACGCTGGTGGACAGCGTCTACCAGCATGTCCAGGCCTGGAAAGAGGCGCTCGATGCCGAAGGGGTCGATCTCGCCGTCTGGCGGATACACCGCAAGATCGGCATGAGCGGCGGCCTGTTCACGCATCAGCTGCTGCGCGAAACGGGATTCGAGATCACCGAGGACATGGTGGAGCGATTGCGCGTCCATCATGCTGCCGCTTACCGGCGGCACGTGCACAACGTGCGTCCCTTGCCGGGTGCGCGAGCGCTGCTCACCTGGTTGTCGGACAACGACATCCCGTGGGCGATCGCCACCAGCGGCCGCATGGAGACCGCGGCGATCAATCTCGCGGCGCTCGGTGTCGATCCGGAACGCGTTCCAGTCGTCACGCGCGATCAGGTCCGACGCGCGAAGCCCGATCCCGACTTGTTCGTCGCGGCCGCCGAGCGGCTCGCCGCCCCTATTGAAAGCGCGATCGTCGTGGGCGACAGCATCTGGGACATGCTCGCGGCGACGCGCTGTCGCGCGCTCGGCGTCGGGCTGCTGAGCGGCGGCTACGGCTCGGAAGAATTGCGGCAGGCGGGTGCGATCCGGGTCTACGAAGATCCCGCCGATCTGTTGCTTCACATCGACGAAGTCGGCGGACGCCGTTGATGCCTCACGCGAGCCCGGCTGCGCGCACGAGGAGAATGCACCCTGCAACCACCGCGACGACCCCGATCGCTCGCGCGATGCGCGCACCGGCCGGTGCGAGACGTTCGACGGTGATGGCCGCCATCACCAGCGCCATCGCGCGCAAATCCATGACGCCGATCACGATAAGGATCGCCATTGGGCCCGCACACGAGCAGCTGCAGTGTAGGCCCAGGCGCACGCCGTATCGCCACGCGGTGATCGCATCCGCCCGTAGCGTGCGGTCGTGCTCCGGTGCTGCCCGGCAGCGCGCAAGGTGATGCGCCTTCCACGCGGAGAGCTGCAGCGCGCCGGCGATCACGATGACGATAGCGGCAACGATCGGCACCGCGCGGGCGAGCGCCGGCAGCTGCATCTCGGCCGTCGCCAGCGCCGCGCCGAGCGGAAAGATCATCACTCCAAGGACGGTCCAGACGAAGAAGTATCCGGCGCCTGCCAGCGCGGTAAGGTACGTCTCGCCAGACTCGCCGACCGTTTCACGATAGCGCCGCAGGCTGGACATGAGCGAAGGCAGCATCATCGCCACCATCATCACGATCCACATGCCGAGGAACGATGCGGCGGCGCCGGCCCACGTCTGTCCACACATTCGCATCCAGGTCATCGACATGGTCCAGCCACCGGGCATCAGCATCTCCCCCATCGCCGACATGGACGCGCACCACACGACCGTTGTCACGGTGCTCGCGACAAACATGAGCGCCGAGATGCCGTAGAAAGCATGGTCAGAAAGTGGTCGGGCTATCGCATGCGGTGAGATCGCGTGCGCTCGGCTCACGCGGACCTCACCGGCGACCGGGCTCAAGCGCAGCATGACCGGCTGGCGCTGCTCGAAGACTCGTCGTACTTGTCATGGTGGCGCCACCAGATGCCGGTCTCGTTGCGGCCTTTGGGCGCGCGGTCGAGCCACTGATACATGCCCCAGAGGGCATCGAGCCCGCGCGCATAGGTGGAATAGGTGTGGTAGATCACGCCGTCTTCGAGCACGAATGCGCTCATGCCCGGCCGCTCGCGCGTGTACGAGGCCACGTCGGTGCCGGCCATGGCGGCGTTGTCGGCGACCGGCGTGCTCTGCATGCGGCTCGCCATCCCTTCGTCGGTGCGCGACTGCCAAGGCGGCTCGCGCCGGTAGTTGTATTCGATGCCGCCCTCGCGCTGCTGCTCTTCGGTGAACGAAGCGCCGAAGTCCGCATTGAAATCGCTGCCGAACGAGGACGCCCACGGAAAGGTCCATCCCATCCGCCGCTTGAACGCTTGCAGTTTCGCGAGCGGCGCCCGCGACACCGCCCAGAGCATCACGTCGTGGTGCGCGAGGTGCACCGCAAACCCGTTGAAGCCGTCGGCGATGGCCGAGCACGACGGACAGCCTGCCGTGTAGTCCGGGCCGAACATGAAATGGTAGACGAGAAGCTGCGAGCGCCCTCGGAAAAGATCGGCGAGCGAAGCGCTTCCCTCGTCGGTGTCGAATCGATACGGCTTGTCGATCCGCACCCACGGCAGCGCCTGACGTTGCCGCGCAACCTCGTCGCTGCGCCGCGTGAGCTCCTTCTCCGCCTCGAGCAGCTTGCGTCGTGCTGCCAGCCACTCTTCACGCGTCCCGGTCGTGTGTGTCGTCATGGTCATCTCTCCTTGGTTTGACGTCGCTCGCATTCGCGCCACGACGTGCTGGTTGGTGGTGGATAGATTAGGATCGGGACTTCGAACGGTGGGAGTGACAAGTGTGACGGGATTTCGAGACGGGTTAATCGCGGCGGCGGCGCGTGCGCTCGCGGCCGGCGATCCGCTCGGTGCGCTGAACCGCGTCGCCCTCCGCGACGATCCGCCCGCGCTCGCGCTTCGCGGCATCGCGATGGCGCAGTTGGGCGATCTCGTTCGAGCGCGGGCGCTCGTGCGCAGTGCGGCGCGCGCCTTCGGTCCGAAAGAAGCGGTGGCCCGCGCAAGGTGCGTGGTGGCCGAAGCCGAGATCGCGCTGGTCTCGCGCGACCTCGCCTGGCCTGCGAAGGCCCTTGATCTGGCGCGGGCAACGCTCGAAGCGCACGGCGACCGGATGAATGCCGCGCATGCGCGGTGTCTCGCGGTCCGGCGCCTGCTTCTGGTCGGGCGCCTCGAAGAAGCGGAACGTGTCCTCGAAAAGCTCGACCCGGCGCCCTTCCCGCCGGCGCTGAAGGCCGCTCACGAACTGGTCGTGGCCGGCATCGCAATGCGACGCATCCGCGCGAAGACGGCGCACGCCGCACTGGCTCGAGCGCAGCGCGCCGCACGGGAAGCCGGCATCCCCGCACTGGCAGCGGAGGTCGAAAGCGCATTGCGGCTTTTGAAAGCGCCTGCCGCGCGCCTGATCGCGCGTGGCGAGGAGCGACCGCTCCTGCTGGACGAGATCGAAACGTTATTCGCTTCGAGGGCGCTCATCGTGGACGCATGCCGTCATGTCGTGCGCGACGCTCGCACAACGGTCTCGCTTGCAACGCGTCCGGTGTTGTTTACGCTCGCACGCGTGCTTGCCGAAGCATGGCCGGCAGACGTGTCGCGAGACACGCTCGTCGCGCGCGCATTCCGCGGCAAGCGCGCCGACGAGTCACATCGTGCGCGGCTGCGCGTCGAGATCGGGAGGCTTCGCACCCTGCTTCGGACGCTTGTCGATGTCACGGCGACGAAACAGGGATTTGCGTTGATGCCGCGCGGCGCCCGCGAGATCGTCGTGCTCGCGCGACCTGTCGACGAGAAGCATGCTGCGGTGCTCGCCTGCCTCGCCGACGGCGAGTCCTGGTCGAGCTCGGCCCTGGCGCTTGCGCTGGGCGCAAGCCAGCGCACCGTGCAGCGGGCGCTCGACTCGCTTGCTGCAGCGGGCAAGGTGCTGTCGTCGGGCCGCGGGCGAGCGCGTCGCTGGATGACCCCGCCCGTGGCGGGATTCGCGACGACCTTGTTACTTCCCGCGCCACTACCGATTGATTAGGATGGCGGCGTGAGCCGCGATACGCTGCGTGGAAGCAGTCTTAAAAACAAGCGTAAACACGGATAAACACTGCCGTTCTATCTGTGTTCATCGGCGTTTATCTGTGGTTCCTGAGGGTTTGGATCTTTTGAGATGACCTTGAGCCACCGACGGCAAAGCGCATGAATCACTGACTTGGGATTGGAGATGGCAGCATGAATCGATCAGCAGCCGAGATCATCGACGAGTATGGGCCCTTCCCGGATGTCGAGAAGGTGCACGGCCTTACGTACGACGGTCGGCACGTGTGGTTCGCTGCCGGCGAAAAGCTCCACGCCCTCGATCCGACGAGCGGGACGACTGTGCGCGCCATCGATGTCGCCGCCAACGCAGGAACGGCGTTCGACGGCCGGTATCTGTTTCAGATCGCCGCCGACCGCATCCAGAAGATCGATCCGGAAACCGGCCGCGTGCTCGGCACGATTCCAACGCCTGCCGGCGGCGGCTGCTCGGGCCTTGCGTGGGCCGAAGGGACGCTCTGGGTCGCGCAGTATCCGGCCCGGAAAATCCACCAAGTCGATCCCGAAACCGGCGCGATACTCCGCACCATCGACTCCAATCGCTTCGTCACCGGCGTGACCTGGGTCGACGGCGAGCTCTGGCACGGCACCTGGGAAAACGACGAGAGCGAGCTGCGGCGAGTCGATCCCAGAACGGGAGAAGTCCTGGAGCACCTCGAAATGCCGCCGGGCGTTGGGGTATCGGGCCTCGAATCCGATGGCGGCGATCGCTTCTTCTGCGGCGGCGGCAGCAGCGGAAAGGTGCGAGTCGTCCGTCGGCCGCGGCGAGGATCAGAGAACGGCAGCGGCGCCGGGATTCCCGTCGACTCCGTGAGCAAGTAAGCGTCCGTGCCGGCTTTTGGCCGCGTCGGCGTCTGCACAAGCCGGCAAAGCTGAGGAGCAGCCGATATCCCGATGACGGTCACTTGCCGACAGCGAACAGGACACCGTTCTGAATCGTATATACCGTTCCGTCGGCGCCGATCGCAGTCGGCGTGTACGCTTCCGGCAGCCCGCTGGTCAATCTGATCTTCTGGGACAGCGTGTTGGTCGTCAAATCCCAGCGATACAGCCAGCCGTCTTCGCTACCCACCAAGACCGACTTGGTAGCCGGATCGACCGCGGCCACGTTGGTAGCCCATTCCACCGTAGCGGCCGGATAGTTCGGATCCGGCGTCACGCCCTCGATGGTCAATACCTCCTTCATGACCGGCGTACCGGAAATGACGTCGCTCTGGCTTGCGTTCGGGTCCAGGATCGCGAGCTTGCTCCTGCCGTCGCCGCTACCTGCACGAACGTAATTGTTGTAGTTCGTCACGATCAGGTATGTAGATGGGCCGGCGTAGCTCGGCACTATCGCAGCGGGCACTATCGATGGCGTGTTGTCCCAGCCGAACGATCCCGGCAGCCGCACCTTGGACAACGGAGCGTCGTAATGCA
>JBLNBW010000049.1:0-9376 GCA_050260255.1 Rhodospirillaceae bacterium
TCCTGCGCCGGGCCGATTACTGGTGCGAGATGCCGCTCGACCTCGAGGATGCAGACCGGCGTTACTGGGAAACTGCCGACGCTAAAGGCGCGGGCGGTCTGCTGCGTCGCGCGCTCTACGAGAGGGAGGCGACGTGGATCGTCGACGTGCAGGCCGATCACACGTTCCGCCGCCGTCCCAGCGCGCAAAAACTCGGATTCGTGAGCGCGTATGCCTTTCCCATCATCGCGCGGAACAAAGTGATAGGCATGATGGAGTTCTTCGGGCGCGAAGTGCGGCAGCCCGACGAGATGCTGCTGCTCATCACCCGTTCGGTCGGCAGCCAGATCGGTCAGTACATACAGCGCAAGGAGGCCGAGCAGGCGCTGCGCGAGAGCGAAGAGAAGTTCGTCCAGCTCTCCAGCAACATTCCGCAGGTGTTCTGGATCAGCGATGCGAAGGTGAGGGAGACGATATATATCAGTCCCGCGTGCTCGCAGATGCTCGGCGTCCCGGTCGAGGCGATCAAGCGCGCGCCGCGACTGCTCGTCCGGGCAGTTCACCCGGAAGACCGTGCGCGCGTGTATCGCGCACGCAAAGCGGCAGCGGACGGGAAGTACGACGAGATCTACCGCATCGTGCGCCCGGACGGCACCGTGCGCTGGGTGCAGGACCGCGCGTTCCCGGTCCGCGACAGCGAACACCGCGTCTATCGCGTGGCCGGCATCGCCGAGGACATTACGCATCGCAAGGAAGCGGAAGAGAGGCTGCTCTACCTCGCGCACTACGACGCGCTCACCGGTCTGCCGAATCGCAACCGCTTCTACGACCGCCTCACGCAGGCGATGGCGCAGTCGCACCGCCGCGACAAGCTGGTCGCAGTCATGTTCCTCGACCTCGATCGCTTCAAAGTCACCAACGACACTCTGGGTCACCTCGCCGGCGACGAACTCTTGATCCAGGTGGCGCGGCGACTCTCCGATCGTCTGCGGGTCGGCGACACCGTCGGCCGCTTCGGCGGCGACGAGTTCGGCTTCATTCTGTCGGACTTGCGCGATCTCGAGGATGCGCGCGCAATTGCCGAGAAGATCATGAGCGCTTTCCGCGATCCGTTCATGCTCGGCAACAGCGAGGTCTATGTATCGGCCAGCATAGGCATCAGCATGTTCCCCGTGGACAGCGATGATGAAGGCACGCTGATGAAGAACGCCGACGCGGCCATGTACCGCGCGAAAGAGGCCGGCCGCAACAACTACCAGTTCTACACCGCCGAGATGAACGCGCGTGCGGCGCATCGCCTCGACATGGAAAACAGCCTGCGGCGTGCGCTGGAGCGGCGGGAATTCCGCTTCCATTATCAGCCCAAGGTCGACCTCGCGACGGGGCGCATTACCGGCATGGAAGCGCTGCTGCGCTGGATGAGGCCCGGGCGCGGGATGGTGCAGCCGGCCGATTTCGTGCCGCTTCTCGAGGACACCGGCCTCATCATCTCTATCGGAGAATGGCTGCTCAATGAGGCCTGCTCGCAGCTGAAGGCCTGGGAGGGGGCCGGTGTAGGACCGGTGCCTATCGCCATCAACCTTTCCGCGCGCCAGTTCGCATCACGGGACCTCGGCAAGGTCATACGGCGTGTGCTGGACCAGCACGGCGTATCGCCCGAGCTTCTGCAGCTCGAACTGACCGAAAGCTCGCTCATGACCAACACCGACGATGCGGTGCAGATGCTGCGCGAGCTCAAGGCGCTCGGCGTGCACTTGTCGATCGACGACTTCGGCACGGGCTACTCCAGCCTCGCGTACCTGCAGCTCTTCCCGATCGATGCGCTGAAGATCGACCGGTCTTTCGTCCGGGACATCACGAGCGATCTCGATGATGCGACGATCATCCGGGCGGTCATCGGCATGGCGCACAACCTCGGTCTTCGCGTCGTGGCCGAAGGCGTGGAGAACGAAGCGCAGCTCTCGTTCCTCGTCGCGAACGGCTGTGACGAGATGCAGGGCTTTTATTATTCGCCGCCGCTCGCCGGGGACGAATCGCTGGCGCTGCTGCTCGATCCGCCTCCGTTGCGTGTCAGCTCAGGACGCGTGGACAACGTCGCCGGCTGATTCAGGCAAGCAGGATGGCGGCGAGGACTTTGCGGTCTTCCGCGAGCAGGATGTTGTAGGTGCGGCACGCAGCGCGCGTATCCATGACCTCAAAGCCCACGCCGGCCTGCGAAAGCAGCGCCATGATCTCGCGCGCAGGAAAGCGCAAGGTGTCCCCGGTGCCGAAGACGACGACTTCGGGCTTCGTCTCGAGCAGCGCTTGGAAATCCGCGACGGTCAGCGCCTCGAATCCGGACACTTCCCAGCGCGTTACGGCATGGCCGGGGGTCACCACGAGGTGGTGCTCGTAACGCTCGCCGCCGACCGCAACATACCCCTCGCCATAGCCGGTGAAATGCGGATCGGACCCGGAGTGGGTCAGCTGCAATTTCATGTTTGAATCATAACCTTATGATTTGCTTCGAGGTTGCGGCGTAGTCTAGAATTATAACCTTTTTGGCCGGACGCCCCGCGCGCTATCCATGGAAGAGTTTCCCCGAATCAAGCGGTTGCCGCCGTACGTCTTCAACGTCACCGGCGAGCTCAAGCTCGCTGCGCGGCGCCGCGGCGAGGACATCATCGATTTCAGCATGGGCAATCCGGACGGACCCACGCCTCGCCACATCGTCGACAAGATGATCGAAGCCGTGCAGCGTCCGAACACGCACGGCTATTCCGTGTCGAAGGGCGTGCACCGGCTGCGCAAGGCCATCTGCAACTGGTACAAGACGCGCTACGGCGTCGAGCTCGATCCGGACAGCGAAGCGATCGTCACCATCGGCTCCAAGGAAGGCATTGCGCACCTCGCGCTCGCCACCCTGGACCGGGGCGACATCGTGCTGGTGCCCAACCCGAGCTACCCCATACACATCTACGGGCCGGTGATCGCGGGCGCGGACATCCGGCACGTTCCCATGCATGCGGGGGTCGACTTCTTCGAAGCGCTCGAGCGCGCGATCGTCGATACGTATCCGAAGCCGAAGATGCTCATCGTCAATTTCCCCAGCAACCCGACGACGCAGTGCGTGACCCTGCCGTTCTTCGAGCGGCTGGTCGCGATGGCGCGCGAGCATCATATCTACGTGGTGCATGATCTCGCCTACGCCGATATCGTGTTCGACGGCTATGTCGCCCCTTCGATCATGCAAGTGCCGGGCGCACGCGACATCGCAGTCGAATTTTTCACGATGTCGAAAAGCTACAACATGGCGGGCTGGCGCGTAGGCTTCATGGTCGGCAACCGCGAGCTTGTCACCGCGCTCGCGCGCATGAAAAGCTATCACGACTACGGCACCTTCGCGCCGATACAGGTTGCGTCCATCGTGGCGCTGGAAGGGCCGCAGGATTGCGTCGAGGACGTGCGCAAGACCTACCAGGCCCGCCGCGACGTGCTGTGGGGCGGACTCAATTCGGCCGGCTGGAAAGTCGACAAGCCGGAAGCGACCATGTACATCTGGGCGCCGATACCCGAGCACTACAAGCACATGGGTTCGCTCGAGTTCTCCAAAAAGCTCCTCTCCGACGCGAAGATCGCGGTCGCGCCCGGGGTGGGCTTCGGCCACTACGGCGACGATCACGTCCGGTTCGCGCTTATCGAAAATGAAGCCCGGACCAGGCAAGCCGTTCGTGGAATCAAAGAGATGTTTCGCAAGGACGGCTTGTTGTGATCTCTCAGGGGCAGGGCTTCATTTCGGTGAAGGCTAACTTGCCTTGGCAAGTTAAGCACGTCGCGTCGTATGCGACGTGCGGCCGTAGCCAAAACCAAGCCCGGACCAGGCAAGCCGTTCGTGGAATCAAAGAGATGTTTCGCAAGGACGGCCTGCTGTAATACAACCGCTATAACGCGCAGAAAAAGATGGCAATGCAAACACGTGGTAAACCGATCAATGTCGGCCTGCTGGGCATAGGGACAGTCGGCGGCGGCACGTTCACCGTGCTCGCACGCAACCGCGAAGAGATTTCGCGCCGCGCCGGGACCGCGATCACGATGAAGATGGTCGCCGACAAGGACGTGGCGAAGGCGAAGGCGGTCGTCGGCGGCCAGGCGACCGTCACGGGCGATGCGCTCGAAGTGGTCAACAATCCCGACATCGATATCGTCGTCGAGCTGATCGGCGGCACGGGCATCGCGAAGGAGCTCATTCTCAAGGCCATCGCGAACGGCAAGCATGTCGTGACGGCCAACAAGTCGCTGCTCGCTCAGCACGGCAACGAGATCTTCGCTGCCGCGCAACGACAGGAAGTGATGGTGGCGTTCGAGGCGGCGGTCGGGGGCGGCATTCCGATCATCAAGTCCCTGCGCGAAGGCCTGACCGCCAACCGTATCGAATGGATCGCCGGCATCATCAACGGCACCAGCAACTTCATACTGTCCGAGATGCGCGACAAAGGCGCGAGCTTCCAGGATGTGCTCGCGCAGGCGCAGAAGCTGGGATACGCGGAGGCCGATCCGACGTTCGACATCGAAGGCGTCGACGCCGCGCACAAGCTCGCCATCATGGCTGCAATCGGCTTCGGCATACCGATGCAGTTCGGCGCTGCATACATCGAAGGCATATCCAAGCTCACGCAGCAAGACATCCGCTATGCCGAGGAGCTCGGTTATCGCATCAAACTGCTCGGCATTGCGAAGCGCAAGCCGAAAGGCATAGAGCTGCGCGTCCACCCGACGCTCATCCCCGCGAAGCGGCTCATCGCGAACGTCGAAGGGGTGATGAACGCGATACTCGTCAAGGGCGACGCGGTAGGGCAGACCATGTACTACGGTGCCGGCGCGGGCGCCGAGCCCACGGCATCCGCAGTGGTTGCAGACCTGGTCGATGTGGCGCGCATGCTGACGGCGGACCCCGAGCATCGCGTGCCGCACCTCGCGTTCCAGCCGGACCAGCTGTCCAATACACCGATACTGCCGATGGGCGAGGTGGAAACATCGTACTACCTGCGCATGCGCGTGGTCGACAAGCCGGGCGTGCTGGCGGACATCACGCGCATACTGGCCGACGGCAGCATCTCGATCGATGCGATGGTGCAGAAAGAACCGCACGAAGGCGAAGAGCAGGTCGATATCATCATGCTCACGCACCTTACCGTCGAGAAGCGCGTGGATGCCGCGATACAGCGGATAGAAGCGCTGCCTGTGGTCAAAGGCAAGGTCACGCGCATCCGGCTCGAAGAGCTCAATTAATCACCCCATCCAATCACGCGCAGGCGCACCCCGCGCCTGCCTTACCATGACACACTACACCGGTCTCATCGAAAAATACCGCGACCGCCTGCCGGTCAGCGCCGACACGCCCGTCATTTCGCTCAACGAAGGCAATACGCCGCTCATAGAGCTCAGGAACCTTCCGCGCCTCATCCGCAAGAACGTGCGGATCTACGCCAAGTTCGACGGACTCAATCCTACCGGCTCGTTCAAAGATCGCGGCATGACGATGGCGGTCACCAAGGCCGTCGAGGCGGGTGCGAAGGCGATCATCTGCGCGTCGACCGGCAATACGTCGGCTGCGGCGGCCGCGTATGCTGCGCGTGCCGGCATCACGTGCTTCGTGCTGATACCGGAAGGGAAGATCGCCCTCGGCAAGCTGTCGCAGGCGATGATGCATGGCTCCATCGTCATCCAAATCCGCGGCAACTTCGACGATGGGATGCGCCTCGTGCAGCAGGCGGCGGAAACGACCGGCGTCGCGCTGGTGAACTCCATCAATCCGTTTCGTCCACAGGGTCAGAAGACGATCGCGTTCGAAATCATCGAGGCGCTCGGCGATGCACCTGACTACCACGCGCTTCCCGTGGGCAATGCGGGCAACATCGGCGCCCACTGGACCGGCTACAGCGAGGCGGTGTGCATGCAGACCGGCGCCTGTGCCTTCTGCTCGGGCAAGTGCTCGTTCCACGGCAAGAAGATCGCCACGCGCCGCCCCATCATGCTCGGCTACCAGGCAGCGGGCGCTGCCCCTATCGTGCGCGGCCGCGTGGTCGAAAATCCGGAAACGGTTGCGACCGCCATACGCATCGGCAATCCGGCGTCGTGGGAGCTTGCGCTGAAGGCGCAACAGGAATCGGGCGGCTGGTTCGCCGAATGCACGGACGAGGAAATCCTGCGCGTGCAGAAGCTGCTTGCTCAGACGGAAGGGATATTCTGCGAGCCGGCTTCGGCGATTTCGATCGCCGGCGTCCTCAAAGACCTCGAGCTCGGACGGATCGGTGAAGGCACCTCCATCGTTTGCACCCTCACAGGTCACGGCCTGAAGGACCCGGACACGGCGATCAAGCAATGCGTCGCGCCGTTGACGGTCGACGCCGAACTGGGCGAGATCGAGAAGATCATCCGCCGGCACTTGCCGGCGGCGTGAGGCGTAAGGGGCCAGGAGTTTGCGTCGCGGCGCGACGCGACGCGGCTTTACTCCTTACTCCTCACTCTTCACACCTTACTCCTTACTGTCGGTGCAGCCGCATCGACAAATCGACCGCGTCGATATCCTTCGTCAAGCTGCCTATCGAGATGCGGTCCACGCCGGTCTGCGCAATCTCGCGTACCGTTTCCAGCGTGATCCCGCCGGAAGCCTCGAGCTCGGCCCGTCCAGCGGTCAGCTTCACCGCTTGAGCCATCTGCGCGGGCGTCATGTTGTCGAGCAGGATGAGCTTGGCCCCCGCCGCGAGCGCCTCTTCCAGCTGCGCGTGATTCTCGACTTCGATCTGTATCCACACGCCCGGCGGCGCGAGCTCCTGGGCGCGGCGCAGCGCGGCCGAAACGCTGCCGGCCGCGGCGATGTGGTTTTCCTTGATCAATATCCCGTCGTACAAACCCTTGCGGTGATTCACGCCGCCGCCCATCGTTACGGCGTATTTCTCGGCTAGTCGCAGCCCGGGCAGCGTCTTGCGGGTGTCCAGGATTTTCGCGCGCGTGCCGCGAACCGCATCGACGTAGCGCCGCGTCGCCGTCGCGACGGCAGACAGCATTTGCAGGAAGTTGAGCACGGTGCGCTCGGCAGTGAGCAGTGCCCGCGTACGGCCGTGCAGCTCGCAGATCGTGTCACCGGCAGCGACTGCCGCGCCTTCGGCGACCAGCCAGTTGATACGCATGCCGGGATCGAGCGTGAGCAGCGTGCGTTCGGCCCACGGTTGACCGCACACGACCGCCGGGACGCGACACAGGATTTTGGCGGTTGCCTGCTGGCTTTCCGGGAGCAACTGCGCCGTCCAATCGCCACTGCCCACATCCTCTGCAAGAGCCGCCTGCACGTTGCGGGCGATTTCGTTCTTCAGTTCTTCGTTCATGATTGCCGTAATGACGTACATCGAGCCCTATTATCGCATCCGGGCCGGCCGATGCTTGGTGAGTCTCTGAACGAAGGCGGATACGGGTCTTCTAACTGATAGTGCGACCGGGCGGCACAAAAAACCCCTGTGCCTGTTGGGGCCTTGAAAAAGGCCGGTACAACCCGATTTACGGACCATAAAGGTATTTCGTAAAGGGCACTCCATGCGCTTCGACAAGTTCACGACCAAGTTTCAGCAGGCGTTTGCCGACGCCCAGAGCGCTGCGGTCGGCAACGACAATCCCTATATCGAGCCTCAGCATCTGCTGTACGTGCTGCTCAACCAGCAGGACGGCGGCACGGCGTCGCTGCTGTCGCGGGCGGGCGTCAACGTCGGCGGGCTGCGCAGCGCGCTGAAGAGCGCGATCGACCGCCTGCCGAAGGTGGAAGGCACCGGCGGTGAGGTCACGGTCTCCCGCGACCTCAACAATCTGCTCAATCTCACCGACAAGGAAGCCCAGAAGCGGGGCGACCAATTCATCGCCTCGGAGCTGTTCCTCCTCGCGTTGACCCAGGACAAGGGCGAAACCGGCCGGCTGCTCAAGCAGCACGGCGGCGAGCGGACGCAGCTCGAGCAGGCGATCAATACGGTACGCGGCGGCGAATCCGTGAACAGTCAGGAAGCGGAAGGAACACGTGAAGCGCTGAAGAAGTACACGCTCGATCTCACGGACCGCGCGCGCAGCGGCAAGCTCGATCCGGTGATCGGCCGCGACGACGAGATACGCCGGGTGGTGCAGATCCTGCAGCGCCGCACGAAGAACAACCCCGTGCTCATCGGCGAGCCGGGTGTTGGCAAGACCGCCATCGTCGAAGGCCTGGCGCAGCGCATCGTCAACGGCGAAGTACCCGAGACGCTGAAGAACAAGCGGGTGCTCTCGCTCGATATGGCCGCACTCCTGGCGGGCGCGAAATATCGCGGCGAATTCGAAGAGCGGCTCAAGGCCGTGCTGAAGGAAATCGCACAGGATGCGGGCCGCACCATTGTCTTTATCGACGAGCTGCATACCATGGTCGGCGCCGGCAAAGCCGAAGGCGCGATCGACGCGGGCAACATGCTCAAGCCGGCGCTTGCGCGCGGCGAGCTGCACTGCGTCGGCGCTACGACGCTCGACGAGTATCGCAAATATATCGAGAAGGACGCGGCGCTGGAACGTCGCTTCCAGAAGGTGCTGGTGGACGAGCCCTCCGTCGAGGCGACCATCGCGATACTGCGCGGTCTGCAGGAGAAGTACGAGCTCCATCATGGCGTGGAGATCACCGACCCGGCGATCGTTGCGGCTGCGGAGCTTTCGCACCGCTACATCACCGACCGCTTCCTGCCGGACAAGGCAATCGACTTGATCGACGAGGCCGCGTCGCGCATCAAGATGGAGATCGACTCCAAGCCAGAGGTCATGGACCGTCTCGACCGCCGCCTGATACAGCTCAAGATCGAGCGTGAAGCGGTGAAGAAGGAGAAGGACGAGGCGTCGCAGAAGCGCCTTGCGCTGATCGAGGACGAGATTCGCAGCCTCGAGCGCGAATACGCGGACCTCGACGAGATCTGGAAAGCGGAAAAAGCGCAGGTGCAGGGCAGCGCGCATATCAAGGAAGAGATAGACCGCGCCCGGGCCGACATCGCCCGCCTGCAGCGGGAAGGCAAGCTCGACAAGGTCGCCGAGATCCAGTACGGCAAGCTGCCGCAGCTCGAAGCGCAGCTCAAGCAGGCGGAGAAGACCGGCGATGGGCAAGTGAAGCACAAGCTCTTGCGCACGCAGGTCGGCGCCGAAGAGATCGCCGAGGTGGTGTCGCGTGCTACTGGCATTCCGGTATCGAAAATGATGCAGGGGGAGCGCGAGAAGCTCCTGCACATGGAAGAGAGGCTGCACCAGCGGGTCGTGGGTCAGGACGAAGCGGTCCGGCTCGTGTCCGACGCAATACGGCGCTCTCGCGCGGGTCTTGGCGATCCGCGGCGCCCGTACGGCTCGTTCCTGTTCCTCGGCCCGACGG
>JBLNBW010000050.1:0-4579 GCA_050260255.1 Rhodospirillaceae bacterium
GGAATCGGTGGTGCAGCACGCAATGGGACAGGGGCCGCAGATCTACGGTAAGGGCGGCCAGTCCGCCGGCGGCGCGCTGGTCTGGCAGGCGCTGCTTCGCAAGCTCGATCGAGAGAATCCGGGATACGACAGCTAGCGCGGGCGCCACGTCGTCCCGCATAGGAGCGAAGTGCAGTGAACATCCAGCAGTTGCGCGCCGTGTGCGAGGTCGTGCGAAGCGGCATGCGCGTTTCCGCCGCTGCGGAGGCGCTGTGCAAGGCGCAGCCGGTGGTGAGCCGACAGATCAAAGAGCTCGAGGAGGAACTCGGCGTGCAGCTCTTCCATCGCTCGCGCAACCGGGTGTCCGGTCTCACTCCGGCGGGGCGGGACATCCACGCTATCGCGTCACGCATCTTGGGCGAGCTCTCCAATCTCGCCGCAGCCGCCGAAGAGCATGCCGCACCCGATCGCGGGGACCTTACGATCTCCACGACGAACACGCACGCGCGCTACTCGCTGCCGGACGTGATCGAGCGCTATTCGAAAGAGTTTCCCGATGTCCGGCTGAGCCTGCGGCAGGGCAATCCCATCCAGGCGTACGAGCGGCTCGCCGCAGGGGAGGCCGACATCGCGATTTGCACCATGCCGACGCGGGAAGCCGAGGATATCGCCGCACTGCCGATCTATCGCGTGGCTTGGGATGTGATCGCCGCGGTCGATCATCCGCTCACGCGTCGTAAGGGGATTTCGCTCGCGACCGTCGCCGAATACCCGATCATCACCCACGAGTCCAGCTTCTCCGGGCAGCGCATCTTCGCGGAGGCATTGTCGGCCACGCACGCGAGCCCCTTCATCTTCCTCGAAGGCGTGGACAGCGACGTCAGCAAGGCGTACGTGAAGCGCGGCCTCGCGGTGGCGATTCTCGCCAAGATCGCGTACGACCCGAGCGAAGACCGGCGCCTCAAGCTGCTCAATCTCGATCGCCTGTTCCGGCCGAGCATACTTACGGTGTGCTTTCGCAAGCAGCGCAATCTGCGCTCGTACGTTCGCAGCTTCATCCGCAGCTACGCGCCGCACCTTGCGCCGCAAGTCATCGACGAGGCGTTGGCGGGCGAGAAGGTGGACATCGAGCGTATGGCGCGCGCCAGTCCCTATCTCGAGCGTGCGATTCCGAAGCTGGGTCCCGCCAGTATACGAAAATAAGATGTAACGATACGAAAGGAGTCTTTGTTCGTATCGTTCCCGGCGCGTAGCATTCCCGAAATCCGAGGCGGTGAGCCGCCCGACAAGGAGGAGCTTTGGCGTCCGCTCGAACAATTCAGTTCTCCGGCATGGCCGGCGACTCCACCGCGGTCATGGTGCGGTACATCACCGTACGCCCCGAGTAGCTTCCCGCATGTCATCCCGTGCAGACCTCCTGCAGGACCGGCTCGTGCGCTATGCGAGCGACTTTCGGTTCGATGCGCTCGACGAGACGACGGTAGCCGCGGCGGTAGTTCGCGTCATCGATACGTTTGCTGCAGCAGTCGGCGGCTTCGGCGACGAGGCGTCGCGCATCGCGCGAGCCGTCGCGGCATGCATGCCGACGACCGAGGGGACGACGATCGTCGGTAGCGCAATGCGCGTGCCGGTCGATATGGCCGCCTTCGTGAACGGGACTGCGGCGCGGGCGGTCGAGTTGAACGACGTCTACCATCGCCCCGGCAGCCGCAACGGGCATCCGAGCGACGTCATCATGCCGCTCGTTGCAGTGGCGGAGCACGCGCACGCGAGTGGAAAAGATCTTATCGCCGCCGTCGTGCTCGCGTACGAGGTGTACCTCCGCTTCGCCGATGCGGCCGGCAACAAGAGCTTCGACGCGACGAATTTCTGCTGCCTCGGCACCGCCATCGGTGCTGCGAAGCTTCTCGGCGCAAACCCGGCGCAGACCGCTCACGCCATTTCGCTCGCCGTGATTCCAAACAACGCGCTCAATCAGACCCGTACCGGACACTTGAGCATGTGGAAGTCGGCCGCCGCCGGGCAGGCGGGGCGTGCGGGTGTCTTCGCCGCGATGCTCGCACGCGCGGGCATGGAAGGACCTTATCTGCCGTTCACCGGCAAGCACGGCTGGTGCAACAACATCGCGCGAGAAGCGATCGCGCTCGCAGCGATGGGCGGCGAGGGCGTGCCGTACAAGATCAACGAATCCTTCGTGAAGCCGCGTGCGGCCTGCCTGCACACGCTCGCGCCGATACTCGCCGCGGAAAAGGCTGCGAGAGCGCTGGAGGGATCGGACGACGCCGTCGAAAGCATCATGGTCGAGCTGTACGAGGCGAAGGAGCGCTCGCTGGGTGGTGCGGGCAACACTGCCGAAAGCGGCGCACATCACTGGAACCCGCAATCGCGCGAAACGGCCGATCACAGCATTCCGTACTGCGTTGCGGTGACACTGCTCGACGGTACGGTGACGCCCCGTTCGTTCGATGAAGACCGCATTCGCGATCCTCGCGTGCGCGCGCTCCTGCCCAAGGTGAAGCTTGCACAGAACGCGCACTACACCGAAGCGTACGAGCGTATTCCCGTGCAATACCGGTCGCGGGTCACCGTCGTCACGGTCGACGGCAAAACGATCGAGGGCGAGACGGGCGGCGAGCACGGCGATCTTTCGGACGCCATGGACGAGGCGGCGGTGTCGGCGAAGTTTTCGCAACTGGTAGAGCCGGCGCTCGGCAAATCGGGGGCGGCGCATGCGTTGGCGGCGCTCCGCGAGCTGCCGCAGCTGCTCGACGTGTCCGTTTTGCCGCCCTTGTTCGCCGGCTTGGAGAACGGCGCGTCCGACAACAGCGAGGCCCGCGAAAAGAGCGAAGGTGCGAGGAGGAGAGCATGACCGAAGGACCAAGCGTTTCGTGGTGGATCACCGCGGCTCTCGCGTTCGCCGCGATGTCGCCGGCATCGCACACGCGGGCACAATCCTATCCGAACAAGCCGGTGCGAATACTCATCGGCTACGCACCGGGCGGTGCGGCCGATTTCACCGCACGGCTGCTTGCACAGCGGCTGCAGATGCCGGAACTGCTGGGGCAGCCGGTTATCGTCGAAAGCCGGGCCGGCGCCGGCAGCACGATCGCCATCAAGGCGGGCGCGACCGCGGCGCCCGACGGATATACGCTGACGCTCATTTCCGACGGCGGTCTCGTGCAGTCCGCGCGCGGCGCGAAGCTGGGCTACGACATCGAGAAGGACATGGCGCCGATTTCGTTCGCCGCAGTCGGGCCGTTCGTGCTCACCGTTCACCCGCTCGTCCCGGCGCACAACGCGAAAGAGCTGATCGCGCTGGCGAAGCGCCAGCCGGGCAAGCTCACCTACGGCTCTTCGGGCAACGGCAGCGCTCAGCATCTCGCCGGCGAGTTCTTCCAGTCGCTCACCGGAACGAAGCTGCTGCACGTCGCCTACAAGGGCGGGGCGCAGGCGGCCGTCGCCACCGCGAGCGGCGAGGTCGAGATGAGCTTCACCACGGTCCCATCGGTGGCATCGTTGCTCAAAGGTGGCAAGCTGCGCCTGATCGGCGTCACCACCGAGCGGCGCGCGTCCTTCATGCCCGACGTGCCCACACTGCAGGAGCTCGGCGTGAAGGACTACGAATACAGCGCCTGGTACGGCGTGCTCGGACCGGCGGGCTTGCCCAAGGAGCTCGTTGCGCGTCTCGGCGCGGCGATCAAGACGGCGGTCAGTACGGCCGAGATACGCGAAGCGTTCAATCAAGGCGGTCTCGACCCGTTCACCAATACGCCGGAGCAATTCCGTACTTTCATCCACAACCAGCTTGCGAAATCGGCGCAGCTGGTGAAGGCGGCCGGTATCCCGGCCGACTGAAGCGGAGCACGCCATGCCTGATTTCCCGAAAGCGGTGACGATCAACGAGGAGGGGCCGCGCGAGGGGTTTCAGATCGAGCCCGGTCCGATCCCGACCGCGCGCAAGATCGAGTTCATCGACGCGTTGTCGGAGACCGGGGTGAAGCACATCCAGGTGGTGTCGTTCGTCAATCCGAAGCGCGTACCCGGCATGGCGGACGCCGAGGACGTCGTGCGCGGCATCAAGCTCAAGGATGGCGTGGACTACACGGCGGTATGGCTCAACGAGAAAGGGCTCGAGCGCGCGGTGGCGCTGCCGCAGCTGCACGTCGAAGGCCGCATCTCGATGTGTGCCTCGGAGAAATTCCTTCAGCGCAACCAGAACAAGACGCTCGAAGGCCAGATCGATTTCAACCACCGCGCGCTGGAACGCTATCGCGAGCTCGGCCTTCCGGTGCGCAAGGCCTCCATCATGTGCGCTTTCGGCTGCAACTTCGAAGGCGACATTCCGTTGCAGCGCATCCTCGACATCTTCGATCAGACCTTCGAGATCGCCGCGGAGCACGGCATCGAGCTGGAGGTGATCGGCCTTTCCGACACGATGGCGTGGGCGACGCCGCTCGCGGTGAAGCGTGCCGTCGGGGCAGTGCGCAGCCGCTATCCGAACCAGCGCATCAATCTTCATCTGCACGATACGCGGGGCATGGCGATCGCCAACGCGTACGCCGGTCTGGAGATGGGGGTGGACATGTTCGATGCGTGCGTC
>JBLNBW010000051.1:0-15784 GCA_050260255.1 Rhodospirillaceae bacterium
TATGCGTCGCGAGGATATCGGCTCCACTGAACCCGTCATCGAGCACGAACTCGCGCGCCGCAAGCTGCCGTGCGAGCAGGCTTACCGCCGCGGCGAAGTCCGCGACCTGAAGCGGCTCGAGCTGCGGCAGGCGCTGGGTTTTGGGCAGGATGAAGCGGTGGCGTGCGATCGTCCATAGCGGCTGCTCCAGCTCGGTGATGACGAAGCTGCACCAGCGCCAGTACTCGGCGCGCGCGGTCAGTGCGCGGGGCACCAGCCCGCTGTCGGGGAATTTTTCGCCGAGATAAGTAACGATCGCGAACGACTCGGTGAGGGTCACGGCATCGTCGATCAGCACCGGGACTTTGCCGGCCGGGTTGACGGCTAGAAACGCCGGCGACCGGCCTTCGCCCGCGAAGAGATCCACCGGCACGTAATCGCACGCCGCGCCCGTGTGCTCGATCGCCCACAGCGCGCGCAGCGAGCGCGAGTTGGCGCAACCGTAGAGTTTCATCGGATCTCAGCGCCTGTGCGCAGGCAGCGTCCGCGTACCGCGGCATCCGCCTTGCGCCAGTGATACACGCCGGCCTCGCCCTGTACGAGCAGCAAGGCGAGCTGCATCTGGAGAACGGGCGGCGAGTGCAGCGGCCATGTCATGTGCCCGTCCTGCGCCACACCGTAGCCAGCCAGGGCTGCTGCTCGCGCGGCGGGCCCGGCGGGCGGTAATAATGGCACAGCTCCACGAATCCGGCCGCCTCCACATAACCGCGCCATCGCTCCAAATCGTAATAGACGCCGTAGCGCCCGGCGTTCCAGCCTTCCTCGTTGTTCCCGCGCGGATTGGAGGCGAACAGCGCGCCTCCCGGCTTCAGCGCCGCACGCAGCTGCCGCAGGACTTGCGGCAGCAGCCGACTCGGGACGTGGAAGAGGCTCGCGTTGGCATAGATGCCGTCGAACCGTCCGGCGGGGAGGACCAGCGCGAGAAAGTCCTGCTCCCACACTTCGCATCCGCTGTGCTCGCGAGCCATTTGCGCGAACCGGGCGGAGCCTTCCAATCCGACGGCGACGTGACCGCGGTCGGTGAATGCCTTCAGATCGCGGCCCGGCCCGCAACCGAAATCGAGAATCGTATAGGGCGGCGTGCCTTCGATGGCGGACAGCAGCGCCTCGATGTTCTGACTGACGTCGTGATCGCGCGTGCCGGCCCAGAACGCGTGCGCGCTGCGCTCGTAATGCTCCAGCGTCCTGCGCGAGATCGTGCGCAGCGCGTCGGGCGTGGGGTCGTTCTCAGCTCGTGCCATACGTTCATTCGCCGCCGGAAGGCGGGGGACGATCAAGATTCTCGCACGGCCCGGTGCGGCGGGGTCGGCACGCTAACTGCAAGGGACGCGCGACTGCGCAGTTTACGGAGAAGAACATGACCATCTGGTGTTTTACCGGTTACTACCGCACGCCACGGGAGCGCGCGCAGCGCTGGAACTGGCGGTGCACGGAGGAGGGCGTGACCAAGATCGCATCGCTGCGCATGTTTGCGAATTTCGCGGATTGCCTGGCCGATGCGCGCGAGCACGGTTATGTCCAGCACCGTCACCTCGCGCGCTTCGATCGCCGCTACGAATGCCAGGTGCTGGCGCCGGCAGGCGAACGACGCACCGTCGTGCCCCCGCGCAACCAGCCGGATAGCGACCGCCGCGAACAGCCCTGAGCGCGTTTCAGCACCAGGGCGAGAGGCCGGCCGCGTGACGTCCGGCAACGCGGCCTGTGACGAAGCACTCGGCAATGTTGCCCCCCGACATGTAGAGGTGGCCGAATGCACTGCCGAGCTCGCCTGCGGCATAGAGGCGGGGAATCGGCTCGCCGTAGGCGTTCATGATGCGCGAGGACGCGTCGTGAACGGGCCCGCCCTGCGTGTTCGACAGCGTCGGATAGACTGCCGCACCGTAGTAAGGCGGCTCGGCGATCGGCATCATGCTGTTCGCCGGACGTCCGTAGTCCGCGTCGGCCCCCGCGGCGCACTGCGCGTTCCAGCGTTCGATGCTCGCCTTCATCGCAGCAGCGTCCAATCCCAGCTCCGCCGCCAAGCCTTGAAGCGTTGCTGAACGCTTGATGATGCCGAGCTCGACCTCCTTGAGATTGTCCTCGCTCCAGTCGTAGCGGATACCTTCGTCGTTCGAGGTCGCCTTGCCCAGCGGATAGAGCTTGCGGCCCGCTTCGTCGCAGATGAGGAACGACGGGTTGCGCGGGAATTTCTGCGTCACCGGATCGAAGTACTGCAACGGCCGCAGGCCCGTGTCCTGAGTGTACGGCTGATATTCGGCCATGAAGCGCTTGCCGTACTGATCGAGCAAGATCCACGGCATCTTGAGGCGCACCTTGTTCTGCTCGCCCGGAAACCAGTCGGGGAAGCGCTTCACCCGTATGCCATACGGGTAAGCCGGATCGGTATGACGAAAGCCGTAAGCGCCGTGCACGTGCCACATGTGCCAGAGTGCTGCGCCGACGTCCTGCGCCATGCGTATGCCGTCGCCGGTGTTGTTACGCGCAGCGGCGTTGTACACCGGTGTGGTCTCGAGGAACTGCGTCTTGAGCTCGTGATTCGCCTCGAAGCCGCCGGAAGCGAGCACGATCGCGCGGCGTGCGCAGATGTTGCGCGTGCCTTTTGCGTCGCGTACGACGAGGCCGCGCACTTCGCGCGGGTTGCCTTCGGCAATGAGCCGGACTGCGGCCGTCCCCAATGCAATCGTCACACCGGCCTTTCGGACATTGTCGTGCACGACCTTGAAGAGCTTGGGACCGTTGGGTGCGCCGTTCGCCCACGGATATTCGGCGCGCGGGTCGAAGCCGGGAACGTCGACCACCGAGGTGTGGTAGAACGCCTCCGTGCCGGGCAAGGGGTAATTCGCACTGATGCGGCGCCGGTAAGGATCGTTGTCTTTCTCGCGCTGCTGATTTTCCTCGATCGAGCTCACCACCTTCGCGCCGTTGATTTCCGCGAGCTGACGCACGTAGCGCTCGAGATCGCACATGCCGTCGGCAAGGACGCGCAGCACGTCGTCGGGCGTGCGGCCCGCATTCGTCGCGCGAAGGTAGGCGAAGGCCTGTTCCGGGTCGCGTGCGCTGCGCACGGCACCGTACGAGCATATGGACAGCCCGCCAGGCACGGTGGATTTCTCGATCAGCAGCGTGCGCGCGCCGGCCTGTGCCGCGTTGAGTGCCGCTATGCCGCCGCCGTGGCCGAAGCCCACGACGACGACATCGTAGGTGTCGTCAAAATGCTGCATGGCAGTGATCCGTGAGGAGTGAAGAGTCAGGAGTGAGGAGTAAGCCCGCGAGCCGCAGACTCCTCATTCCTTACGCCTAACGCCTCACTGCAGCGCGTCCAGCGTTGGCGTGTCGGCCCGCTGAAAGATCGCGATGCCGCCGAGCTCGGGCGGCAGCTGCGCGCGCAATCCGCCGTTCACCGGCCAGGCGGGGCAGCCGGCGTTCTGAACGTAGGTCGCGAGCACGTCGATGTCACGGGCAGCAAGCACGCTGCCGGCGATCCAGGGCAGCGACGGCGGATCGATGCGCCAGCGCTCGCGCACGGCGTCTGCCGAGATGCAGTACAGCGCGCCGTGAGCTGTCGTCATGCGCCAGCCGGTATGCGTGCGCTCCACGGGCAGGCCCGTGTACTGCGCGTAGCGCTTTGCGGCTTCCTCCACGTCCGCCACGCACAGTATCACGCCGGCGAGGGCGGTAACCGTGTTGCGATGCTCCACCCAGCGGGATTGCCACAGCAGTTGGGGCGTATGGTGCTGGCAATACTGGATGCGGCCCTCCGCCATCGTTCCCGGAGCGACCCTCACCACGGCAAAGCGCGCCGTGTCCGTGCCATCCGGCGTATCGATGGGGCGCTGGAGCGCGACAGCGGGGAGCGGCCTATAGCCTGCACGCTCCAGACGTTCGAAATCGCGGTCGGGCGCGTTCGTGCCGAAAGCCACGAGATGCACCCCCACGTAGCGGGCCATGGCTGCGCGCAGCTGTCCGGCGAGCGGCGTATCGGCCGTCGGCGTCAGGAACTCGAGATAACCATGCTGCAGCATCACGCAGCGGTTGCCGGTGCCTGCGGGGACGAGCGGCCCGTCTTCCGTGAGGCGGTGAGATTGGGGCGAAAACGGCGTGAGCGTGTAGCCCAATCGCTCGAGCGCTGCGCTCGCGCCCGCGATGTCGGGAACGAAGTGGGCAATGTGATCGAGCGTGATGTCACCGGGGGAAGGGACTTGCAGGGCGGCGACGGCTTCAGGCTTCATCAATCAATATCCCAGGGTTCTGTCGACTCGCGACGCCAGCGGCTCACCGCGCAGAAAGCGTTCGAGGTTGCGAAACCACAGGCCGAGCGAAATATCGACGTAGCCTGCGGCGTCGTCGCATGAGATGTGCGGCGTGATCATCAAGTTCGGCGTGCGCCACAACGGCGAGTCGGCCGCCAGCGGCTCGGGTTCGACGACGTCGAGCACCGCGCCGGCGAGCCTGCCTTCGATGAGTGCGGCGCGCAGCGCGGTGTAATCGGCAACCGGCGCGCGCGCGATGTTGATCAAGCCGGCGGTGGACTTCAACAACGAGAGCCGTCTTGCATCGATGAGATTGCGCGTGTCGGGCGTGAGCGGAACGGCGAGCACGACATAGTCGGCTTCCGGCAGCAGCGTATCGAGCGCCTCGTAGGTGTGTACCGCGTCGGTGTGTGGGCAGGGCCGCGCGTGCCGGCGTACCCCGATCACCTTCATGCCGAGCTGCTTTGCTGCACGCGCTGCGGCTTCGCCGAGGTCTCCGAGTCCGACGACGAGCGCCGTCTGGCCCGTGAGGCTCGGCGAGAATATCTGTTCCCACCGGCCGGCCTGCTGATTCGCGATCATGCGCGGCAGGCCGATGTTGAGCGCCGTATACGCCATGCGCATGTATTGCTCGGCCTTGTGGCCGTGCGCGCCGCGATTGTTGGTCAACGCCACGCCGGAAGGCAGCCAGTCGAGCGGGAGCAGTGAATCGACGCCGGCGGAGGTGTGATGCAGCCAACGAAGGCGAGGCGCGCGTTCGGCGAGCCGTTCGCGCTGCGCTGGCACGCCGATCACGAGGTCCGCCTCATCCAGCATGGCGTCGAGGCCTGCGCCGTCCCAGCCGATCGTTACCTCCAGCGCCTGCGCGAGCTCAGGATGCCGAGCGGCGCTCGCGGCCCAGCGCTCGCTGGTCACGTGGAACACGGCCGGCTTGCGGCTCGAGTTCTCGATATGCAGGCGCAGCTTCGCCATGCGGCCTTACTTGATCTGCTTGGAGCGCTGATAAGGCTCGGCGAAGAACGCGCTCTCGGGCGGATCCTTCTTGGCGTTGCCGCTCGCTTTCACGATCTCGTGCAGCCGCTTCATCGACGCAATGTCGGCCGGCTCGAAGGAGGCCATGTACGCGCCGCTCCATTGGTCGGCGTACGCGCGGGCGTCGGTGGCATCCATGTTCGCCGATTTCTGCAGGATCTCGGCCACGCGCGCCTTGTTCTTCGCGCCGAATTCCAGGGCCTTGCGCGTCGCGGCGATGAATTTCGCCACCGCTTCCGAATTCTTGCTGAGATAGTCGTTGTGCACGATCGTCACGCCGAGTATGGGCGGCGCATTCGTCTTCGCGAGCTTCTTCCATTCGTCCACGATGCTGGCAATGCGGCGAAGCTTCACTTCGTTCATCTGTGCGATGGTGACCGAGCGGATGGAAGCGGCATCGATCTCCTTCTGCGCGAGAAACTGCGCGAGCCGGCCTTCGTTGCCCGGCACGACGGTGTAATCGCCGGCCTTGAGGCCGAAATTCTGCTCGAGTATCGCCGTGACGATCGCGTGCGTGGCGCTTCCGGGCGGCGACATGCCGATCTTCTTGCCGCGCAGGTCGGCGGCCGACTTGATCGGCGAGCCGTCCAGCGTCACGAGCTGCGCTTCGGCGATCTGCGTGGCGAGCACGATGCGGATGGGCACGCCGTCGCCCGCGACACTCATGGAGGCGGTGGACGGCGCGGCGAATGCGAGGTCGATCGCATGCGGAACGATCGCGCGCGTAGGGCCGTTCACTTCCGCGAACTTCACCCATTCGACGTCCAGCCCTTCCTTCTCGGCGAACTTGAGCTGCTCCATTACTGCGCCGAACCCCAAGCTGAAGCCGCTCGTCCAGTAGCCCACCTTGATTTTCTGCGCGGCGGCCGGCCCTGCCAGCACGAATGCTGCAGCGGCGAGCACGCCAGCCCACGTGTTTGCGTACCTTTTCATGGAGCGGTCCTCCGGTCGTGTTTGTTAGATGAGCGCGCGCAGGCGCGCAATGTATTGCGTGACTTCGGGCAGCGTCGGATCGCGCGGCCGCTGCAGCTCTATCGGAACCGCCTCGCGCACGCGCCCCGGGCGGGGCGACATGACGATCACGCGGTCGGCCAGCACCACCGACTCCTCGACGTCGTGGGTAACGAACACGATAGTCATGCGCTTCATCGCGTGGATGCGGAGCAGCTCCTGGTGCATCGCGGCACGCGTCTGGGCGTCGAGCTTCGAAAAAGGCTCGTCCATGAGCAGTATGCAGGGCTCGAGCACGAGGCTGCGCGCCAGAGCGACGCGGCTGCGCATGCCGCCGGAGAGCTGGGCCGGGAACGCGTCCTCGAAGCCTGCCAGCTCCACGAGCTCCAGCGCCGCACGCGCCCGACGCTCGCGCTCGGCGCGCGGCATGGAGCCGGCCTCAAGGGCGAACATAACGTTGCCTAAGGCGGTGCGCCAAGGCAGCAGCCGGTCTTCCTGGAAGAGGTAGCTCACGCTGCGCCACTCCTCGAATTCCTTGGAGGGCACACCGTTGATCCGCACCGCGCCACGTTCCGGCGTAAGCAGTCCGGAGATGATGTTGAGCAACGTACTCTTGCCGGATCCGGACGCGCCGAGGATCGCCACGATCTCGTGTTGCGCCACTTCGATGCTGATGTTCTCGAGCACCGTGAGCGGCCGACGGTCGGCGGTGGAGAACACCTTCGTCACGTTCAACGCCTGTATTGCCGGCACGTCGGGGGCGACAGGCGCGCAACGGGCCGCGTCCAGGACAGCTTCGCTCATGCGTTACGCACCGGTGGACGGGCCGCGTGCGCGGAGCCACGCACGCACATGCGGCCACGCGGGTCCTGCCACAGCTTTTCTTCCGTGTGCAGCTTGCCCAGCGCGCGGGCGACCGCGACGAAGGGATAGGCGGCGAATCTTTCCGCGATGGCGGAGTAGTACAGCGGTTCTTTCTCGATCACGGCGAGTATCTCGCTCGCCAGGGCGGCGATGGCTTGCTCGTCTGTCCTTGCCTGCGCAGGCTGCGGGTCGGCCTTTCCCGCGACGTAGTCGGCGACTTTCGCGCGGTCCGCATAGGCGTAGGCGATGCGCTCGAAGCGCTCGTGCGGTATGCCTTCGGAGATGGTGGCGTCTATGCCCATCTTTGCCCCCGTGGGCACTACGCCAGGCGGCATGACGGGCAGGCTGGGATCGAGGGGCTTCGCGCGCGCACCGGGAATGATGACGACGTCACGATCGGCCTGCACCCGCGTGGCGATGGCCCACTCGACGTCCATCGGATTGTGAACATCGATGTCGTCGTCCACGACCACGACATGCTTCAAGTCCATCACCGACAGCGCGGCGATGAGCGCGTTCTTGCCTTCGCCCGGCTGCTTCTTGATGGAGATGACGGCGTGCCAGAACGCGCAGCCGCCAAGCGTCACGTTGATGTCGTGCACCTGGACCCCGGCGTTCTTGAGCGCGGCGCGTATGGCGGTGTAGCGTGTCGGTGCGGCGAGCCAGGTGTTCTCCCACGGCATGTGCAGCGCGTAATAGACCGCGTCGCGGCGCATCGTCACCGCATTGACGCGCACGAGCGGATTCCAGTGCAGGCCGCCCATGAGGCGCGTGAATTCTCCGAAACGTCCTTCGGGATGCACCCACCCGGTCGGCAGAATTTCCGCTTCGAGGACGATTTCGGCATCGGCCAGACAGGGAAGATCGATCGTCTCGCACTGGACGAGCTCAACCGGAGAGCCGCGCAGGCCGCCGCTGATCGCCATTTCGTCGACGCCGAGCGGCGCGCGGAACCCCGCGCCCATGATCTCGAGCGGATGCGTGCCGATGCTGATCGAGATCGGGCAGGGACGGCCCGCTTCGTACGCGCGCTGCGCGAAGAGACGCATGTTGTTCGGCGTGACGATATCTATGCCGGTGAGGTTGCGCTCTTTCACCATGAACCGGTAGATACCGGTGTTGATCCCGTACTCGGGATCGCGCGCCATCACGATGCCGGCGGTGATCATCGGGCCGCCGTCGTAGACTGACGACATCGGTATCGGCAGCTTGAAGAGATCGACCGCGTCGCCCTTCTGTATCACCTGCTTGTGCGGCGCCGTCTCCACGCGACGCGGGGGTATGGGCTGGTCGATGCCGCGACGCAGCTTCGCCTCGATCTGCGAGTACTCGGTGCAGCCCATCGACATGATCGCGCGTTCACGCGAGCGGATAATGCCGGATACGACCGGCGTCTCGTAGCCGATGACGTCGTGGAAGAAGAGCGCCTTGTCGGATTGATCGACGAGCGTGGCGATATGGCGTATGTCGACCGGCTGCCGTATGTCGACGAGCTCGCCGGCGCTGCGCAGCCGTTCCAGGAATTCTCTGAAGTTCTCTTGCATGTTCTGTTGCCTGTAATCCTTCATTCGTCGCCGAGCACGCCGTTGCGGGCGGCGTCCGCGGCTATGCCTTCCCAGCGCCGCACCTGGTCGTGCTCTATGCCGAAGAGATCGAGGACGCGGCCGACGCTATGGTTCACCAGGTCGTCTATCGATTCCGCATGGCTGTAGAAGGCAGGCACCGGCGGAAAGATGATGCCGCCCATCTCGGTGACGGCCACCATGTTACGCAGGTGCGCGAGATTGAGCGGCGTTTCGCGCGTGATGAGCACCAGGCGGCGCCGTTCCTTGAGCACGACGTCCGCCGCACGGGTGATCAGGTTGTCTGCGAAAGCATGCGCCACGGCCGCGAGCGTCTTCATCGAGCAGGGCGCAA
Source organism: Rhodospirillaceae bacterium (assembly GCA_050260255.1). Taxonomy (GTDB): domain Bacteria; phylum Pseudomonadota; class Gammaproteobacteria; order Burkholderiales; family SG8-41; genus JAQGMV01. The sequence goes on from JBLNBW010000051.1 coordinate 9,054, forward strand.
TCACCATGCCGGCAGTGACGAAAGAGCCGCTGGCGATCGATGCGCCCACGTCGCGCACGCTGTGCACCACGTCGGCGAGCGCGTTGATGTCCTTGCGCCCCAGGCGGTATTCCTGCCACAGATTGAGCATACCCGCTTCGGATACGACGAGATGCGTTTCCCAGCGTCCGGTCGCACGCAAGGCCTCGAGGATGCGCATACCGTACACCGACCCCGTTGCGCCGGTCATCGCGACGATGAGGCGCTGGCGCTGCTGCGATGCGTTCGATGTGGCCATCACGGACTCCGCGTCACTCGGCTTCTTTCTTCCAGCGGAAGAGGTGGTTTTCCAGCGGCCGCAGCACGCCCATTTCGATGAACGCCATCATCACCACCAGCGCCAGCGTCCACGCGAAGACCTGGTCGGTCTGAATGAGGTCCGCTGCCTGCCTCAGCCGATATCCTACACCGCTCGAGGCGCCTATCGTTTCGGCGACGAGGGACACGCGCCAGCCGAAGCCGAATGCAAGCCTCGCCCCGGAAAAGAAGTAGGGCAGGATGCTCGGCAGATAGATCTTCGTCATTACCTTGGCATGGGGCATGCGCAGGGTATGAGCCAGCTCGATGAAGTCCGCGTTGACCGTCCGGGTGCCCTGCCATACGTTGGTGATGATGAGCGGCATCGCGGTCATGAAGACGACGAATATCGTCGTCGCATTCGACACCCCGAACCAGATGATCGCGAAGATCGCCCATATCGCGGACGAGACCGTATTCATCACCGGAATCGTCGGCTCGAAGAATTCCCCCAGGCGTTTGCTTGACCCGAGCACGATACCGAGCGGCAGGCCGATCACTGCGGCGAGCACGAACCCCGTGGCGACGCGTCCCAGCGTGATGCCGAGGTTGTTCCACAACTCCCGGTTGTCCGAGATGCGCTGCAGCGCCTCGAGCACGCGCACGGGTCCGGGCAACACGTAATGCGGCATGCGCAGCGACGCAAGCCACCAGATCGCGAATACCAGCGCGACCAGCGCCACCCGCTGCGCGACCAGGCCGACGCGCCAGACGCGTGCAGGCGCGCGGGCGTGGATGCGATTTTCGAGTACGGTGGGCATAAGCCGGTGATTAGTGATTGGTGAGTAGTGAGTAGGAGCGTTTCGGAGAGACCGACCGTTCACTAATCACTACTCACGACTCACGCTCCTTAGCCTTTGGGCGGTGCGGTGAAATACGTCCCGCGGCCGCTCGCGACGAGGGAGCCTTCGCTGTCGTACACGTGCGCTTCGGCGGTGGAATACTGACTGCCCATGCGGACCACGCGCGCTTTGGCAGTGAGATCGCCCGGCATCGCCGCCTTGTGATAATCGCAGCGCATGTCTATCGTCGGCACCGGACGGCCGAGCTGCGCAGCGATGGCATAGTCGGCCGCGACGTCTACGATGGCGGCGAGTATCCCGCCGTGCGTGTAGCGGCGCTCCGGATTGACCACCCATTCTTCACGCCAGGTCGCTTTCACCTCGATGCCATTGTCGTCGGCCTTGAGGAACGTGAAGTTGAGCCATTTGTTGAAAGGGCCGCGGCTGATGAGCGCCTGCAGCTCACCCAGCGTCGGCTTCGTCGTCGTGTTCATTGGGCCTCCTGTGCGATATTCCTGTCCAGCGTGCCGTCGGCTACCCATTGGCGCAGGCGCTGCTGGTCGATCTTGTTCGTTCCGGCGAGCGGCAGCTGGTCGAGAAAGTAAACCCGCCGCGGGTGCTGGTACGCCGGGCCGTGTGCAAGCGCGAAGCGCTTGAGCTCGTCTTCCGTGGCGTGCATGCCCGGTCGCAGCACGACGAACGCATACGGCACCTGGCCTTTCATCTCGTGCGCAAAGGGCAGCACGTAGGCCTGGTGCACGGCCGGGTGGCGCTCGAGGAGCGACTCTACTTCGATCGGGAAGATGTTTTCCCCGCCGCAGACGAACATGTCGTCGGTACGGCCGACGAAGTAGTAGAAACCATTTTCATCCCGGCGGCATACGTCGCCGGTATGGTACCAGCCGTCGCGCAGGCGTTTCGCCGTTTCCTCCGGCAAGTTGTGGTAGCCGATGAGCACACCGGGATTCTTAAGGACGAGCTCACCCTCGTCGGGATTGGGCCCGTTGATGAGCTTCGCTTCGGTCCCGGGATACGGTACGCCGATGGAGCCCGGCGGCCGCGGGCGTCCCTGCAGGTCCGGACCGAGCGGCACCGGACCCCCTTCGGTGACGCCGTAAACGACCAGTGCTTCGGCTTTGGGAAAGCGCTCCTTCAGCTGCTGAAGGAGCTGCGGCGACGACGGCGCGGAGCCCATCATGATGGTGCGCACCGAGCTCGTGTCGACTTGCGCGAGAATATCTTTGCGGGCGAGCACCATGGACATCATGGTGGGCACGCCGGAAATCACCGTCGCGCGATAACGGCCGATCGCGTCGATGTAGCGCTCGACGTTGAACTGCGGCAGCAGCGGCAGCGTCGCGCCGGCGGTAAGCCCCTGCTTGATCGCGTTGAGCGCGTTCTTGTGATAGAGCGGCGCTGCGACCAGGATCACGTCGCTCGCGGTCGTTTTGCGCGTATAGACGAGAATGCGCCTGCTCCAGTTCTGTCCGTAATGGGTGAGCAGCACGCCTTTCGGCCGGCCGGTGGAGCCGGACGTGTACGGCTGTATCGCGACGGAATCCGGGCGCGGCTCGAACGTGTTGTAAGGACCGGGGTCAATGAAGGCGTCGAAGCGCTCGGCACCCAAGCCGCCGAACTCGACGATGCGGCAGCCGGCCGGCACAAGCCCGCGCAGCGGCGCCTCGGTGAACATGAGCTTTGCGCCGGAGTCGGCCGCGATGTACGCAACGGTTTCAGCGGCGAGCTTGATGTTGATCGGCACCGGAACGACGCCCGCCCGCATTGCGCCGAGGACGACCGCGACGAACTCCCAGCGGTTGAGCGACAGTATGGCGATGCGATCGCCGGCGCGCAGGCCGGCGCCCTCCAATCCGCGCGCCACGGCGTCACACGCTGCATCCAGTTCCCGATAGCTCACCGGCCGGGGCGCATCGGGCCGCGCGAGATCGATGATGGCCGGCTTCTCCTGATGCGCATGCGCGGACAAAAGCAGGCCGAGGTTGCCCGCGTGACCGCGGGCTTCGGGATAGGCGGCGTCCATCGGGATTTACGGCTCTATGATCACCTTGCCGAAGACTTTGCGTTCCTCGATGAGACGCAGGCCTTCCACCGCGCGCTCGAGAGGCAGGACTTCGTCGATGACGGGATGCATGCGGTCCTGCTCGATGAGCTCCATCAGTGCCTTGAGGTTGTCATCGTAGAAGCTGTTCGAGCCGATCACCTTCAACTCGAAGCTCCAGATGTAGCGCAGGTCTTCCTTGGGATCGTAGCCGGCCGTCGCCCCGCACACGAGTATCTTCCCGCCGCGCTTGACACAACGCAGCGTCGGGGCCCAGGTGTCGCCCCCGGTGAAGTTGATGACGACATCGGCGCCGCCTTCGTAGCTGCGCCGCTGCGGCTTGCCATATTTTTCGATCACCCACTTCGACCAGTCGGTATCCTTGTAGTTGATGACATGATCGGCGCCGAGGTCTTTCAGGCGCTGGATCTTGTCCGCGCTGGATGCGCAGGCGACGACTTCGGCGCCGAGCATTTTGGCGAGCAGGACGCATCCGGTGCCTACTCCGCCGCTTGCGCCGAGCACGACCACTTTTTCGCCGGCCTCTATCGTCTTGTGGGTAACGATCATGCGGTGCGCGGTGCCGTATGCCACCGGCAACGCGGCGGCCTGCGCGAACGTCACCTTGTCAGGCATGCGGATCAACTGGTGCTCGGCGACGAGGCATTTCTCCGCGAGCCCGCCATGCATCATCTCGCCCATCAGGCCTTTCTGGCGATTGAGCGGATTCACCAGCACGCGGTCGCCCGGCTTCCACCCGTTCACGCCGGGACCGACCTCGAGAATCTCGCCGGCGAGGTCGAGACCGATGATCATCGGCATGGGCACCTTGATGCCCGGCATGCCGCGGACCGTGAATACGTCGTGGTAATTGAACGACGTCGCACGCACGCGAATGACGACGTGACCTTCGGTGACGACGGGATCGGGAAAATCCGTTACGTACTGCAGTTTGTCCAGTCCGCCGTGTTCGCGCAGCACTACTGCTTTCATTGGTCCTCCGGATACTGTTCAACGCGAGACGCCTTGCAGGCGCCCGGCCCCGAATTATGAAGGTTTTTCGCCGCCTCGTCCCGCTTCAGTACGACGAGCACGCGTTGCAATGCCGAGCGAAGGACGATGGGTGGCCCTATAATACGAGGCACAATAAACATTCGCCTCAGCCGTCCCGTATCGTGTCCAGTCCGCAGTCGTCCGCTGCCGAAGCCGTCCCGCGCTCTACCGTCATAGGCGTCGTCGCCGCGGCGACCGTCGCGCAAGTCGCGTCGGTTATGGGGATAGCGGTGTTTCCGGTCATCGCCGTGGCGCTCGCTGCCGACATGGGTGTGGAGCCTTCGCTCATCGGCTACCAGATGAGCATCGTGTACGGCGCTGCGACGCTGTCGGCTCCATGGTTGAGCACCGGCGTGCACCGCTGGGGCGCATGCCGTGCCACGCAGGTGGGCCTTGCATTTTGCGTGCTCGGTTGCCTGCTTGCGTTCACGTCCAATGTGCCGGCGCTCATCGTCGCGTCACTGTTCCTCGGATGCTCGGTGACCATGATGACGCCGACCTCTGCGCATTTGCTCATGCGGTTCACGCCGCCCAGGAATCGCGTATTTCTGTTCTCTCTCAAGCAGACCGGCGTGCCGCTCGCCTGGGCGCTGATGGCGCTCATTGCGCCGTCCATCACGCAGACGTACGGCTGGCGGTGGTCACTGGTGGTGGTCATACTCGTCGCAGGCGGGACGGCGATCGCGCTGCAGCCGGTACGCGCGCGCTGGGACGACGATCGTCATACCCGTGCGGCAGGGCGGGCGAGCGCGCTGGAAGGCCTGAAGATTTTGTGGCAGCGGCCGACGCTGAGATGGCTGGTGATGTCCGCCTTCTGCCTTGCCTTCGTGCAGCTCTGCCTGGGCACCTTCCTCGTCACCATGCTGGTGAAGGAAGCGGGATACAGCCTCGTCGCCGCCGGCTTCATGCTGTCGGTGACGCAGGTCGCCGGCGTGACGGGCCGCATCGTATGCGGCTGGCTTGCCGATCGCACCGGCAAGAGCCTGCAGTTGCTGCGCACGCTGTCGCTCGTCGGAGCATTATGCTGCCCGGTCGTCGCACTGGTCTCACCGGCGTGGCCGATGCCTCTCGTCGTGCTGTTCTTTTTCGTGTTCGGCGCGAGCGCCGTCGGCTGGAACGGTCTCTATGTCGCCGAGATCGCGCGCCGCAGTCCACCGGGACGCGCCGGCATCACGACCGGCGGCGCATCGGTCTGGAACTTCGGCGGCATACTGGCGGGCCCCGCGGTGTTCGCGACGGTATACCGCGGCACGGGCAGCTATTCGTTCACCTACGTGCTGCTCGCGCTGGTCGGCATCGCGGGGAGCGTGCTCGTCATGATGGCGATCGCGGCCGCACGGCGGGAGAACACCGAGCGCGCGCACTCGTGATGCCGGGAATCGACGCATACTCTTCCGGACAGCTGGCGTGGGCGGCTGCGGCTCTCTTCTTCGCGTTCATGTGCCGCGGTCTATCGGGATTCGGCGCCGGGCTGATCGCCACGCCGCTGCTCGCCCTGGCGCTGCCCATGCATGTCATCGTGCCGCTCAACAGCCTGCTCGTTTCCGTGCTGTTCGTGTTCTTGAGCATACGCGACCGCCGCGAGGTGGTATGGGGAGAACTGAAACTCCTCGTCGTGCCTACGATTGCGGGCGTGATCGCGGGGCTTGTGCTCTTCAAGTCGCTCAACAATCAGGTGCTGCTGATGCTGCTGGGCGGCTTTCTCGTGGTTTACGCGATATACACCCTGGCCGTGCACGTCTTCGGTCTGCCCAAGCTGCAGTGCTCGAAAGCGTGGTCCTTCCCGGCTGCGATGTCGGGTGCGTTCATCGATACGCTCTTCGGCGGCGGAGGCGGCACGCTGGTCGTCATCTACCTTCATGCGCGGGGCCTCGCCAAGCTGCAGTTCCGAGCCACGGTGGCGACGCTGTGGCTCATGGAGATGGTGGCGAGGCTGGGCGGCTACAGCGCAGCGGGATTCTACCGGCGTGACGTGCTGGTCCTCGCTTTCATCATGCTGCCTTTCATCGTCGCAGGCACGTGGGCCGGGGAGCGGCTGGGCAATCGCATACGTCAGGAGACGTTTTCCAAAGTGCTCGCCGTGATGCTCTTCCTCGCCGGGATCAATCTGCTCGTGCGCTAGGCCGCAGCCGCTGTCGCGGGCTATGATGTCGGCATTGTCGCCGGCTGCGGCGCGGGCCGGACGGGGCGGGAAGCATGGCGAGGATCACGGTCTTCAATCAAAAAGGCGGCGTCGGCAAGACGACCACGACGCTCAATCTCGCGGGGCTGCTCGCGCGGCGCGGCGCCGATCCGCTCGTGATCGATCTCGATCCGCAGGCCCATCTGTCCGGCATTTGCGGCGTAGCGCCCGCGACGTCGGACACCAGCCTGTACGGTTACTAGAAGCTATCTCAAAAACCGTTGTACTTGGTTGAAATCATTGGTACGGTCTCGGCATGGCACGCCGAGAAGAACTGAACGACGAACAGTGGGCGATCATCGAGCCGTTGCTTCCGGAG
>JBLNBW010000052.1:0-42721 GCA_050260255.1 Rhodospirillaceae bacterium
GCGCAGCTGCCTGCGTACGCCGGCGTCGAAGGCCCGAACGGCGACTACATCGTGTTGAAGATCACCAAGGTCGTCGAGCCCGAGAAAGTACCGCTCGACAAGCAGAACGCCCTGGCCGCGAGCATCGAGCAGGCGCTGAGTCAGGCGGAAATGACGGCTTACGTCTCGCAGCTGCGCCAAAAGGCCGATGTGAAGATCAAGCAGGATCTCCTCGAGCAGAAACAGTGAGCCAGGGACTTCGTGAAGAGTGAATCGTGATTGGTGAATAGTGGCCGCCTGCGCGGCCTACCAGAAAAAAGGCCAGCGGTATCGCTGGCCTTTTTCGCTTATGGAGTGCATCCATCACTCACTACCCACCACTCACTAATCACTGCTTTTACTGCATCCCGCCGACCATCGTGTTGAAGCCGCAGTCGACGTACGTGATCTCTCCGGTGATGCCCGACGCAAGATCGCTCATGAGGAACGCCGCGGCATTGCCGACGTCTTCAATGGTCACGTTCCGGCGCAGCGGAGCGTTCTCCTCGACGAACTTGAGGATCTTGTTGAGGCCGCTGATGCCCGAGGCGGCCAGGGTCTTGATGGGACCGGCCGATATGCCATTCACCCGTATGCCCTGCGGTCCGAGCTCCTTGGCGAGATACCGGACGCTTGCCTCCAGGCTCGCCTTGGCCATGCCCATGACGTTGTAGTGCGGGATGGAGCGCACGGCGCCGAGGTAGCTCAGCGTCAGCAATGCACCGCGACGGTCCTTCATCATGGGGTACGCGGCTTTCGCAAGCGCGGCGAAGCTGTAGGAGCTGACCTCGTGGGAGACGCGGAACGCTTCCCGGTTCAGGCCTTCGAGCAGCTCGCCCTTCAGCGCCTCGCGCGGGGCGTACGCGATCGAGTGCACGAAGCCGTCCAGGCCGTCCCATTGCTCGCGCAGACCGACAAACAGGTTCTCGATCTGACCGTCGTCCGACACGTCGCACCGCAGCACCGGGCCGCCGCCCACTTCGTTGGCAAGCTCCGTCACACGCGATTTCAATTCATCGTTCTGGTAAGTAAAGGCGAGGGTCGCTCCTTCGCGCTGCATCGCTTTCGCTATTCCGTACGCGATGGAACGATTGGAGAGCAGTCCGGTAATCAGGATTTTTTTACCCGCGAGAAACGGCATGGCTGTTCCCAGTTGTTGGACGCGACATTATACGAGAAGAGCGCGCCCCGGCGGCGGTCCGGGGCGCCGCCGTGCCGTGACACGGCCTTAGGTTTCGCGCAACGACTTGCGTATCGCGCCGATCAGCGGGTCGAGCCAGAGTTCCAGCGGGCTGCGTTCGCGGGTTTTGATGTACGCAGCTACCGGCATGCCGGGCGCGATATGGACGTCGGCCGGCGGTGCTTCCGCAATGCCGGCACGAGCGATGAAAAAGCGCGCGGTGGGCGTCGCGGGATCGGTATTGAGATCGGGCGACACGAAGGCGAGCTTGCCGCGCAGCAGTGGCGTGACCCGTCGGTTGAGCCCGCTCAACTCCACCTCAACTTCCTGCCCGGGATGAACCTCCTCGATGTCCGCGGGATTGATCCTCACTTCGGCCACGAGCTGCGACTGCTCCGGAACGATTTCCGCAATGGGATCGCGTGCCGCCACTACCCCACCGACGGTGTGCGCACGCAGCACGTTGATCTTGCCGGAAGCGGGCGCGCGCACGATGCGCCGTTCCAGCGCATCGCGTGCCGGTTTGAGCCTCTCGCGAAGCGCCAGGATTTTGGCTTGCGTCTCGACCAGTTCTTTCGAGCTTTCCGCCAGCTGGACGGCTCTTACGTTCTGAAGCCGCATTTCGGTGTCCGCGAGCCGCTGCCTGGCGCCCGCGCGCAGCGACTCGAACTCGAATCGCTTTTCTTCTTTCTCGGCGATGCTGCGACGCGCATCGAGGAGCCGCGCGTTCGACACGTAATTCTGCGCATGCAGGGTCGCCGCCATGTTTTCCTGCTGCTTGAGATAGTCCAGCGACTTGTCCGCGGCTGCGATCTGGCGCGCGAGGCTCTCGATTTGCGCTTCGATGGCGCTTTTCTGATCGCGCAAGCCGGCTGCCTGCGCCGAGAGCATGGCGACATGAGCACGGAAGAGCTCGCTTTCGTTACGCATCAACGCCGCGACGGTCGCTTCGCCTTTGCGCGATGCGAGCTCCTCAGGAAAGTCGATGGCTTTTGCATTGCGGATCTCGGCCGTCAGGCGCGCCTGTTTCGCGAGCTCGGCATCCAGCTGGTCCCGCAAGGTCGACATGGAGGCGCCGGCGTCGACGTCTTCGAGCTCCATGATCGGATCGCCAGCCTTCACGTTCTCGCCTTCCTTCACGAAGATCTGGCGCACGATGCCGCCTTCGGCATGCTGCACGAGCTTCACGTTGGCTTCCACCTTCATGACGCCGGGTGCAACGACGGCGCCGTTCAGCTGGGCAAGTACCGACCATATCCCGAGACCGCCGAACAGGATGGCAAGGACCGCGACCGATAAGATGACGAGTCGCCGTGCTTCGGCCTCGGTGCGCAGCGCGGCATCGTCGGTCGGGCGGACGAGTTTTAACGCGCTCATGCCACTCTCCCTTTGCTTGCCTCCCGCACGACTGGGCTCGAGGCCGGCGTGCGCTCGAGCTGTCGCACCTTTCCTTGCTCCAGCAGCAAGAGCTTGTCCATGCGGTTCACGAGCTGAGGGTTGTGTGTGACGACGATGAGCGTCGCCAGTCGTTTGGCGCGGATTTCATCGACGAGCGCGAGCAGCTCCGCTTCGCCCTGCTTATCGAGATTGGCGTCCGGTTCGTCGAGCACGACGACGGACGGTGCGCCGAAGAATGCGCGGGCAAGACCTACCATCTGCCGCTGCCCGCCGGAGAGGTTCATTCCGTTCTCGGACAGCGGCGTCGCGTAGCCGAGGGGCATGCGCGACACGATACGCGATACGTGCAGCCATTCGCCGACGCGCACGATCTCGTCGGAGTGCGCTTCGGCATCCTGCATGCGGCAGATGTTCTGGCCTATCGTGCCCGGAAAGAGCTCCACGTCCTGAGGTACATAACCGAGCTGCTTGCCCAGCGTTTCGCGGTCGTATTGGCGTATGTCATAGCCGTCGAGCAGCACGCGACCCTGCAAGGGCTTGACCAAGCCCAAGATGATGCGCGCCAGCGTCGATTTACCCGAGCCGCTGGGGCCGACGAGACCCAGCGCCTCGCCGGGCTTGAGCGCCAGGCTGATGTTGTTGAGCAGAGGCGATGCGCTATCGAAGCCGAAGCACACGTTTTCCAGGACCACGGCGCCTTTCAGCGCGGGAAGTGCGACTTCGGGTCGAGGTATTTCGCGTTCAAAGAGCTTTACCAATCGCGCGTAAGCGTTCCGTACTTCGACGAAGGACCGCCAACCCGTAATGGTGTTTTCTACCGGGCCGATGGCGCGCGCGACGATGATGGTCGAGGCGATCATGATCCCGGGCGGCAGATTGTCGACGATGACTAGATATGCACCTATGCCGAGCATCGCTACCTGCAGCAACGCCCGACATGCTTTGGTCATTCCGGAGATCGAAGCGCCCTTGTCCGAGGCGCTCTTCAGCGCTTCCAGCGCCTCGTTCGCGAGATGCCGCCACCGGGCGAGCAAGGCCTCCTTCATCCCCAGCGCACGAACCACTTCCGTGTTCGCCGCTGCGTTCTGCGCGAACTGCTGGGCCTTTTGCGACGCCGATTGCGCGGCGGTGTACCCGCCATAGGTGACTCTTTCGTCGATGTAGGCGAGCGCCAGAAGGAGGGCCATGCCGGCCAGCGTCACTACGCCCAACACCCACGAGAACGCGAAGATGAGCACCGTATAGACCGGCACCCAGGGTGTGTCGAAGATCGACGTGAGATGGGGACTCGATATGTAATTGCGCAACGTCACGACATCGCGCATGTGCTCGGCGCGCGAGCCGACATGCGTCGTGTGCAAATCGGACTCGTGCAGGCGATCGAGCACGCAGGGACCCAGGCTTTGCTCCAATCCGACACCGGCACGCAGCAGCAGACGGCCGCGCAGCACGTCGAGGAAGGCATAGCCGCCGACCAGGGTTACGGTAATCAGGGTCAGCATGACGAGCGTGGGTACGCTGTGGCTAACCAGCACCCGATCGAAGATCTGCAGCATGTAGATGGGCGTGGCGAGTACGAGCAGATTGATGGCAAGGCCCAGCATGGCCGCGCACACCAGCCAGCTCTTCACGGGCTGCAGGAGAGACAGTCGATTTGGCGTCATCGCGTCCGGCCTCCGGGCCGGTGTGTTCGAATTTCACTAGGGGACGCCCGCCGCGGCATGAGAAGCGCGCATGCGACGAGACCCGGACCGGCACTACGCAAAGTCGTTATGAGGGCCGGCGGTGCAGCCGGTAAGCAAGTGTCATGCCGAGCGCGCTTACAGCGACGCTTCAATCAGCCGGCGGGTATAAGGGTGACTGGGCCGATGGAGGATATCCGCGGTATGTCCGCGCTCGACCACTTCGCCGTCTTTCATGACGATGACGCGGTGCGCAATCGCCTGTATGACGGCCAGGTCGTGGCTGATGAAGAGGTAGCTCATCCCGAGCCTGCGCTGCAGCGCGACTAGTAGCCGGAGCACCTGCTGTTGCACCGTCGCGTCGAGCGCGCTCGTCGGCTCGTCCAGGACGATCAGTTCCGGTCGGAGTACGGCTGCACGGGCGATAGCGATCCGCTGCCGTTGGCCGCCCGAGAATTCGTGCGGATAGCGTCCGAGTGCCGACTCGTCCAAGCCGACCTGCCGCAGGATATCCACCACTTGCGATCGGCGCTCGGCGGAAGTCCGCTCCGGAAAGTGAAGGGCGAGACCTTCGCCTACGATCTGCTCCACGGTCCGGCGCGGGGAGAGAGACGAGTACGGATCCTGGAATACGACCTGTAGATTTTTCCTGAGCGGGCGAAATTCGCGCTGGGTCATTCCGTCGACCGGCTTGCCGTCGAGGCGTATGGCGCCGGCGGATGACTGGAGCCTCAATAAGGCGAGCGCCAAAGTCGTTTTGCCCGACCCCGATTCTCCAACGACCCCCACTGTTTCGCCGCGGCGTACATCCATGCTGACGTCCCGCACGGCGTGAAAGGCGTCGTGTTTGAGCCAGCCTTTCTTGATGTGAAAAGTGCAGGTCAGGTTTTCGGCGGCGACCAGTTCTCCGCTGTCGGCGGAGATATCGGCGATTTCGCGCACGGGCCGGCTGTTGAGCAGCATGCGCGTGTACTCGTGCCGGGGAGCGGCAAAGAGCTCAGCCGTTGGCGCAGTTTCGACGATCACGCCGCGGCTCATGACTCCCACGCGCTCGGCGAATCGCAGCACCATGTTGAGGTCGTGCGTGATGAGCAGCACCGCCATGCCGAACTCCTGCTGCAGTTCCGCGAGCAGTGCGAGTATTTGCGCACGTATGGTGACGTCGAGCGCCGTCGTCGGTTCATCGGCGATCAGCAATCGTGGCCGGCAGGCAAGCGCCATCGCGATCATCGCACGCTGGCGCTGCCCGCCGGAGAGCTGGTGCGGATAACTGTGGAAGCGACGTTCCGGTTCCGGCACGCCGGTCCGGCGAAGCAGCTCGATGGCGCGCTCGGCCGCGGCGCGGTATGAGGCGCCCTCGTGCAGCTGTATCGATTCGACGATCTGGCTGCCCACCGTATACAGCGCGTTGAGCGCCGTCATCGGTTCCTGGAACACCATGGCGATCTGGCTTCCTCGGATGCGGCGCATTTCGCGCTCGCTGTAACGCAACAGATCCACCGAGCGATGGACTTCGTCGTCGTAGAACTCGATCGTGCCGCTGTAGTGTGCGTTGTGATTGAGCTGTAGCACGGACAGGGCCGTCACGGTCTTCCCCGACCCGGATTCGCCGACCAGGGCATAGCGTTCGCCTGGTCGAATGTCGAGCGAAGCGCCGCTCACCGCCGTATCGGCGCCGAACCGTACCGTCAGGTCGCGTATGGAAAGAAGCGGGTGCGCGGCCATGGTCATCCCTTGCGCGTATCCAGCGCTGTCCGCAAGCCCTCGCCGATAAAGATGAGGAGCATGAGCGTGCCGACGAGCACCACGAAAGTCGAGAGCGAGATCCACCACGCATCGAGGTTCGCCTTGCCCTGGGACAGCAGCTCACCGAGGCTGGGCGTCGAGGGCGGCACCCCCAGGCCGAGAAAGTCGAGGCTCGTGAGCGCGAGGATTGCCCCGCTCATGCGGAAGGGCAGGAACGCGATGACCGGTGTGAGGCTGTTGGGCAGCAGGTGGCGCCACATGATCTGCGGTCCGCTCAATCCGAGCGCACGAGCGGCGGTGACGTACTCAAGATTGCGATTGCGCAGGAATTCGGCACGCACGTAGTCGGACAGCGTGATCCAGCCGAACAGGGAAAGCAGGACCAGAAGCAGCGTGAGGCTCGGCTCGAACAGCGAGGCGAAGATGATGAGCAGGTAGAGTTCCGGCATGGAATTCCAGATCTCGATGAAGCGCTGGAAGTAGAGATCGGTCCGGCCGCCTACATAACCCTGAATCGAACCCGTCAGGATGCCGATAACCATGCCGATGGCCGTCAATGCAAGACCAAACAGCAGCGAGATTCGGAAACCATAGAGCAGGCGAGCGAGCACGTCCCGTCCGCGGTCGTCCGTGCCCAGCCAGTTCTCCTTGGACGGCGGCGCGGGATTCGGGCTGGGCGCGAAATAGTTGATCGTGTCGAACCTGTACCGGTTGATCGGGTAGATCGCCCAGTTGTCGCCAGCGCTCAATCGATCGGCGATGTACGGATCGAGGTAATCGGTAGGGGTGTTGAAGTCCCCGCCGAACACCGTTTCCGGATAGTTCTTCACCAGCGGAAAGTAGAATTCACCGTCGTAGCGCACGATGAGCGGCTTGTCGTTGGACAGCACTTCGGCGAAAAGACTGACCAGGAACAACGCCGTCAGAATGATGAGGCTGTAGTAGCCGCGCTTGTCGCTCTTGAATCGCAGCCAGGAACGCCGACCGGGTGATAGCGTCCGGACGCTCGCCGCGTGAGCGGGAGCCAGGGCGGCCGTTTCGCGGGCCAGTGCGCTCATCGGCCTACCTCGCCGAATTGGACGCGCGGATCGACCAGCACGTAGCACAGGTCCGTGATGAGTTTGGTGACGAGACCGATCAGCGTGAAAAGGTACAGCGTGCCCATCACGACGGGATAGTCCCGCTTCATCACCGATTCGTACGACAGAAGCCCCAGCCCATCCAGCGAGAACAAGGTCTCGATGAGCAGACTCCCGGTGAAGAACGCACCGATGAAGGCCGAGGGAAAGCCGGTGACAAGGGGGATCATTGCGTTGCGGAAGACGTGCTTGTAGAGCACCGTGCGTTCGGAAAGGCCTTTTGCGCGGGCCGTCAGCACGTACTGCTTGCGAATCTCCTCGAGAAACGTGTTCTTGGCGAGCATCGTCGTTACGGCGAAGCTGCCGACCACGGAGGCGGTAACCGGCAGCGCGATGTGCCAGAGATAGTCGAGCACCTTGCCGACGAGACTCAATTGCTCCCAGTTATCCGAGGTGAGGCCGCGCAGGGGAAAGAGCTGAAAGAAGCTGCCGCCGCCGAACAGCACGAGCAATGCGACCCCGAGCACGAACCCGGGGATGGCATAGCCGACGAGCACTATCGTGCTCGTCACGAGATCGAAGGTCGACCCATGGCGCACCGCCTTGGCAATGCCGAGCGGTATCGAGATGAGATACGTCAGGAAAAAGGTCCAGAGCCCTAAGCTGATCGACACTGGCAGCTTGGACTTGATGAGCGACCAGACATCCTGATGCTGGAAGTAGCTCGTGCCCAGATCGAAGCGGGCGAACCGCTTGACCATGTCGAAAAAGCGCTCGTGTGCCGGCTTGTCGAAGCCGTACAGCGCCTTGATCTCCTCGAGCTTCTCCGCATCGACCCCGCGATAGCCGCGATAGGCGTTGCCCGCGCCGGCAGCGACTTCCTCCCCGCCCTGATTGCCTTTCAATAACTGCACCATCTGGTCTACCGGACCGCCGGGTACGAACTGGATGACGGTGAACGTCAGCAGCAGCACGCCGAACAGCGTCGGTATCATGAGGAGCAGGCGTTTGAGGATGTAGGCCAGCATTTGTTCAACTGCGTGACTCGTGAGTAGTGAATGGTGAGTAGATCAATTCCGGTCTTCGCTTCATCACCTGATCACCATTCACCATTCACCATTCACCATTCACCATTCACCAATCACCAATCACCATTCACCAATCACCGGTTCAAAGCCCACCACGCCTTCACCAGCCAATCCTCGGGCTGGTAATAGAGCGGCTGCTCTTTCGGTATGCCGAAGCGGTTCTTGTAGGCTACGCGATGCACGGTATTGTGCCAGTGCGGTATGACATATTGGCCTGCGAGGAGCGCGCGGTCCAGCGCGCGGCACGCGATGATCAGTTCCTGCCGGGTATCCGCCGTCAGCACGGCCTGCACGAGACGGTCTATTCCCGGATTCTGCAGTCCCATCATGTTGTGCGAGCCTTTTTCGTCCGCGGTTTCGCTGGCGAAGCGCAGATAAAGCTCGTTGCCCGGGCTCTGGCTCGACAGATACCAGTGCACGATCATGTCGAAATCGAAGTCATCCACGCGCTTGGCGTACAGGGCGGCGTCGATGACTCGTGAATTGAGCTGTATGCCGAGCTTTTCCAGGTTGCGGGCAAACGGAGCGACGACGCGTTCCCAGCTGCGGCGATTGATGAGCACTTCGAACTCGAACGGTTCGCCCTTGGCGTTGCGCAGCGCGCCGTCGCGGTACGTCCATCCTGCTTCGCGCAGCAGCTCTCGCGCACGGCGCAGATTATCGCGCAGCGAATGCGGCGGCGTTGTCGTGGGCGGCATGCGGACAGGCTCGAACGCAGCCGGGTCCAGGTACTTGCGCGCGGGCTCCATGAGCTTCAGCTCCTCGAGGCTCGGGCTGCCCGTTGCCGCCATATCGCTGTTGGTGAAATAGCTGTAGCTGCGCTTGTACTGGTTATAGAAGAGCTGGCGATTCATCCATTCGTAGTCCATCGCAAGACTCAGTGCCTCGCGTACGCGGATGTCCTTGAAGATCGGGCGCCGTAAATTGAAGACGTACGCCTGCATGCCCTGCGGGTTCTGGTGGGTGAGCTCGCGCTTGATGATCTCACCGCGCTCGAACTTGCTGCCGGTGTAGCCTCGTGCCCAGTTCTTCGCGACGTTCTCGTGATTGAAGTCGAACTCACCGGCCTTGAACGCTTCCAGCCGGACGAGTTCGTCCCGGTAGAAGCGATAGAAGATACGCTCGAAGTTGAACATGCCGCGCCGCGTCGGCAGGTTCGCGCCCCAGTAGTCGGTCTTGCGGCGGAACACGATGTTCTTGCCCAGATCCATGCGTTCCATGACATAAGGGCCGCTGCCTATCGGCGTATCGAGCGTCACCGCGTCGAACGGTTTGCCGTTGCCCCACTTGCGCGAAAAAACCGGCAGCTGGCCAACGATCATGTGGAGCTCGCGATTCCGGCGCTTGAACTCGAACCGGACCCTGAGGGGATCCACCACGACGAGGCGTTTGACGTCCGACCACATTGCCCGGTAGATCGGCGTGGCGGCCTTGCTGGTGAGCATCTCGTACGAATGCTTCACGTCCGCGGCCGTCACCGGGTCTCCATTCGAGAAGCGCGCGCGCTCGTCGAGCCTGAAGGTGATCGACAGCTCATCCGGCGCGAGCTCCAGGTCCTTGGCCAGCAGACCGTAAACGCTGAACGGCTCGTCTTCGCTTTGCACGACCAATGGTTCGAAGACGAGATCGTTGACGGCCGTCGGTGCCGTGCCCTTCAGCGTGTAGGGATTGAGCTTGTCGAATGAACCGAGGGCGGACAGATAGAGATCGCCGCCCTTGGGCGCGTCGGGATTCACGTAACCGAAGTGCGTGAATCCGGGTGGATACTTGGGCGCTGCTCCGAGCGCGAGGCCGTGCGCAGCGTGGGATGGCAGCGAGGCGAAGGCGAAGGCCAGTGCGAGGCAGGCACGCGCGAGGACGGAACGCGGAAAATCGAGCATGCAGCGAGTGTAGCCGCGAAGCCGTCAATAGTTAATGGCGATTGGTGAATAAGCTGTTGCAGCCGCAGTCGTCGCTCTTATCGGCGATTGCGTAGTGGCCTCCAACCGCTCACCCGTAACCCGTAACCGGTGACGAGTAACCAGTTCGCCTGCTACCGCTCCTTGCGGTTTTCGGCGACCATCACCTTCTTCTGATTTTGGGTCGGTGCAGCCGGTTTGGCCTTCACGACGATCTTCTTCGCCGCAGCCACGCGCTTCTTCAGGGCGACTCTCACGCGTTGGGCAGGCGCCGGACGTTCGGCGACCTTGGTGGCCTTCGCCCCGTTCCGTTTGACCACTTTGACGTGCTGCAGATGGCCTGCCGCGGTTTGCGTATGCTTCGTCGCATAGCGGGCTTCCTTCACGGCCTTCGGCAGGGTCACCGGCGTGGCGGGGAGGTCGGGCAGATGCGGCTCGGCCGTCGCATCGACCAGCGGGACGAGCAGCGGCTGGCCGGTGGCGATCTTCTTGCGGTCGCCGATGCCGTTCACTTCCTTGAGCTCATGCAGCGTCATGCCGTAGCGCGCTGCGATTTTTTCCGGTCGCTCGCCGGGCTTCACCGTATGAGCCTGCCAGGACACGAGCGGCTGGTCGTTGTTCTTCAGATTCGCGAGAAATACGTCGACTTTGTTCTTGGGTAGAACGATCGTCTCGCCGGCTCCGCGCTTGATGACCGGCTTGTTATGGGCCGGATTGAGGAACTTGAACTCTTCGAGAGAAATTTCGGCGAGCTTTGCGGCGAGCTTCACGTCGATATGGCGCTTGACGGGCACCGTCGCGAAGTACGGCTCATTCGGCACGTCGGCGATCTGCAGACCGTAGCGCGCGGGATTCGTAATGATGTTCTTGACCGCGATGAGCTTGGGGACATAGCCACGCGTCTCCGCCGGCATGCTGAGGCTCATGTAATCCGTGGGCAGCCCGCGCGCCTCGTTACGGGCCATGGCGCGGCTGACGGCGCCTTCACCCCAGTTGTACGAGGCGAGCGCCAGGTCCCAGCTGCCGAACATTCCGTACAGCTTCTCGAGATAGTCGAGCGCCGCGTTCGTGGCGGCGACGATGTCGCGGCGGCCGTCGTACCACCAGTTCTGCCGCAAGCCGTAGAGCTTGCCGGTCGAGGGGATGAATTGCCAGATTCCCGAAGCATGGGAACGCGAATAGGCGACCGGGTTGTACGCGCTTTCGATCATCGGCAGCAGCGCAATCTCGCTCGGCATGCCACGACGCTCCACTTCCTCGATGACGTGGAAGAGGATACGGCTGCTGCGCTCGATCATCCGTGCGACATAGTCCGGCCGGCTGGAGTACCAGTTCTCCCATTCCTTTACGAGGGGAGTGTCCAGCTCCGGAAGCTTGTAGCCCTTCTTTATCCGTTCCCACACTGTCTTGGGTGGGGCAGGCGGAGCGGCTTCCGGGGGGGCGGTTTCTTCAGGGGGCGGCTGGATGGCGACGGCTACAACTTTGACGGGAGGCGGCGCGGCGGGCGGCAGTGCAGCCGGGACAGTATTCGTAGTGACCGGTACCGCGGCTGGCTCGATGGCCTTTACGCCCGTGCTCGGGACTTGGGCACACGCTGCAGCGAGCAGCGGGAGCGCGAGCAAAACGGCGAGTCTTACGGTCATCGATACATCCTCCCGATACAAAATGCCCGCATGGTAACCGCGGCCATTTGCTGCCGTCAAGGAAAATCGCCTTTAAAATCAGGTAATTTTCACCCCTTTTGGCGGTAATTCCTCATGGTTCGTGCGCCGCAGCCGCGCATGCAACTTCCAGGCCAGTGGCGCCCTCTTGGAGGTTATTACGGCCGTCGTGCGGCGAAACTCAAGGCCTTATCGTTGCACGGGGCGGATGTACCGCGGCGTACCGGACCAGGAGCGGCTGGCCAAGGCTATTTGAAGTTGTTCTTCCAATCGCGGATCACGGCCAGGACCTCGACCGGATCGGACAGCGTCCGCCCGGCATGGCGCGACGCGCTGTCCCTGATCGCCGGCTCGCCGCAGCGAAGGAACGGATTGGTTTTCTTCTCCAGCCCAATGTCGGTCGGCAGCGTCGGCTGGTTGCTGTCGCGCAGACGCTGTGCCCGCATGCCCCATTCGGCCAGGGCTGCGTTGTCCGGGTCGGCAGCCCGCGCGAATTTGATGTTCGATACCGTGTACTCGTGGCCGCAGTAGACGCGCGTATCGTCGGGCAGGGCCGCGAGTCGGTTCAAGGAATCGTACATCTGCGCCGGCGTGCCTTCGAAGAGACGACCGCAGCCTGCCGCAAACAGCGTGTCGCCGCAAAACAGCATCCCCGATCCATGGAAGGCAATGTGAGAGCGGGTGTGCCCGGGAATTTCCGTGACGTGCAGCTCTATGCCGAAATGGGGCAAAGTTATCGAATCGCCGTTGCCCACGCGCTGGGTGACTTCCGGGATGCGCTCGTCTCGCGGCCCGAATACCGGCACGCGCTGATAAGCGAGCAAGGTGCTGTTGCCTCCCACATGATCGGCATGGTGGTGGGTGTTCAGGATCGCGGCGAGCTGCAGGCCTTCCCGCGCCAGGTAGTCCAACACGGGCGTCGCATCGCCTGGATCGACGACGACCGCGTGGCTTTCGTCCCTGATCGTCCAGATGTAGTTGTCGGAGAAGGCGGGAATGGCGATTACGCGGTGGGGCATCATGTTGCTCTCTGGCTTTCCGATCCGGCTGAACGACGAGGAACAAGTGTAGCAATTCTCTGACCGGTAGGCCGGCGGGCGCTTGCCGCGTTGCGCCGCCCGGGTTTCCCGGTTTTGTTACACTCGCCCCCATGGTTATCCCACCACCGCCCGTAGACGTTGCCTCCTGGTCCGATACGCCACTCGGCGCCTACCTTCTGGCACGCGAGTGGGAGTATTTCGACCGCATCGTTGCCGACCGCTTTGGCTACAACGCGCTGCAGCTCGGCATGCAGGAGTTCGAGTTCCTGCGCGCGAGCCGGATACCGCTTCGTTGCCGTGTGGGAACCAGCGGGAACGTCGATCTGTTCGCCGACCCGAGGGACTTGCCGATCGCAACGTCCAGCATCGATCTCGTCCTTTTACCTCATGTGCTGGAGTTCACCGAAAATCCGCACCAGATCTTGCGCGAGGTGCACCGCGTACTGATGCCGGAAGGGCATGTGCTCATCTCGTGCTTCAATCCCTGGAGCCTGTGGGGATTCGGTCGCCTGTTCCATCGCAAGCATGGTTTTCCGTGGGACGGACGCTTCATCAATCTCCCGCGGATGAAGGACTGGCTCGCACTGCTCGGACTCGAGGTCATCGCCGGACAGATGAGCTGCTATGCGCCCCCTTGCCGCCAGGAAAAATGGCTGAGGCGCTTTGAATTCATGGAGGCAGCGGGGGATCGCTGGTGGCCGATCGCCGGCGGTGTTTACTTCCTGCAAGCCGTGAAGCGAGTGCGTGGCCTGCGGCTCATCATGCCGAGATGGACCGATCGCCTGGCGCCTGCCAAGTCGCTGGTCGCGGCCCCCAAGAAAGTGCGCGATCGCGAGCCGGTTGCCGCACGCCAGAAAATCGGTGAGATCTGAGCGCTCAGCGACACAAGATGCTGAGACTCAAGGCCTAAAACCATTGGCAGGTGAGCACGCTTTACAGGATTCACACGATCCACTCGAACGGCTCAATGAACGGTCGTTTAATTTAATCCTGCCGGTTCTGCATTCGTGCGCCTGCTTTTAATTACGAGTCACGACTAACACTTACGAGTCACGCCTTGAACGAAGTGATCGACATTTACACCGACGGCGCATGCAAGGGGAATCCCGGCGTCGGCGGCTGGGGCGCCCTGCTCAAATCAGGCGAGCACACGAAGGAAATATTCGGCGGCGAGCCGCTTACGACAAACAACCGCATGGAATTGATGGCGGTCATTCGCGCCTTGGAAGCGCTGAAGCGACCGTCGCGCGTGCGTTTGCACACCGATTCGAAGTACGTGCAACAGGGCATCAGCAGCTGGATCCACCAATGGAAAAAGCGCGGCTGGCGCACCGTGGACAAGAAGCCGGTCAAGAACGAAGACTTGTGGCGAGAGCTCGATGAGCTTGCTGGCAAACATCACATCGAGTGGCTGTGGGTTCGCGGTCATGCAGGGCACGATGGCAACGAGCGCGCGGATGAGCTGGCGAATCGCGGCTGCGCTGCCGTTGGACAGCGTGACTCGTGACCCGTGACTTGTGACCCGTTACCCGCTTCGCGTAACCTTTTTCGGTCCCCGACGTTATTTTCGACAACGAGTGTTCCGCGGAGGCATTATGATCAGTGCATCGACGCATCGCGAGCTTCGTGCGTGGCAAGAATCAATGAAGCTTGTCGAAATGCTTTATCGCGACACTACTGGGTTTCCAAAGGTCGAGTTGTTCGGACTCACAACGCAGATGAGAAGGGCGGCAGTCTCCATTCCATCCAACATCGCTGAAGGCTCGGCACGAAATTCACCCGGGGAGTTAGGGCACTTCCTTGGCATCGCATGCGGATCGCTGGCAGAATTAGAAACGCAGATAGAAATCTCCAAGCGCCTCGGTTTTTTGCCGGCGGCGAGCGATATCTTTTCTCAGTTGAGTCGCGTTGGTCAGCTACTTATCGCGCTACGCAGATCTGTCAAGTAAGGGTAACGGTGAAAATTAAGAACAACGAGTCACGAGTCACGAGTCACGAGTCACGCCGGTGCCCAGCATGAGGCAAATCATCCTCGATACGGAGACGACTGGTCTCGATCCCAATCTCGGCCATCGCATTATCGAAATTGCAGGCGTCGAGCTGGTGAACCGCCGGCTCACCGGTAATCACTTCCACCGCTACATCAATCCCGAGCGCGACAGCGAGGACGCTGCGCTGCAGGTGCACGGCCTGACGACCGAATTCCTGAAGGACAAGCCCAAGTTCAAGGAAATCGCGACTGAGCTCCTCGACTACATCAGTGGCGCGGAGCTCGTGATCCACAACGCACCGTTCGATATCGCCTTTCTCAACGCGGAATTCGCGCGGCTGAAGCTCAAGCCCGTTACGGATTACTGCGCGGCCGTGCTGGACACGCTGCGCCTCGCAAAGGAAATCCATCCCGGCAAGCGCAACAGCCTTGACGCCCTGTGCGACCGCTATCAAATCGACAATTCAGCGCGCACACTGCACGGTGCGTTGCTCGACGCGCAGCTGCTGGCCGAGGTGTATCTCTCCATGACCCGCGGCCAGGAAAGCCTGGTCATGGAAGTCGAGACGGTGCAACTCGATATTTCGGTGGTCGAGATCGAGCGCTCGGAGGTCTCGCTTTTTGTATTGAAGGCGACCGACGAAGAACTTGCCGCGCACCAGGCACAGGTCGAGGAGTTGCAGAAGGCGAGCGGTGGAAAGTGTTTGTGGATCGCGTCCGAACAGGCAAGCGCCGCAGCATAGCTCGTCGCATCGACCGCTTCGCTCGAAACATTGCGTAGCACCCCGGCATAATTACTGGGCAGTCGTGTGTGATGGAGCGATGTAAGAATTGCACTTATTACAAGCCGTCTCGAAAATCCCTGTAACCGCCAATAGACGCCGATAGACGCCGATCTGAGGACGGGATCGCCGCTCTATCTGTATGTTCATCGGCGGTTGCGGCCGCAGTCGTTTTTGAGATGGCTTGTAGCGGCGTAGTCCATCGCGTGAGAAATATCAATGTGCCGCGCGGTGTGCTAGAGGATTATCGGGGCTTTCGATGAGCGTTAAGGGGCGACATGGCTACTCCCGTTGATAATGCAGTTCCACTTACCGGCGACCGCTATGCGGACGGGTTGATCCAGGGCGCAGCCTGGCAAACCGGCAGCACCCGGCAGATCACGTACTCGTTCAGCATCAACGACACGCTCGGGAATCAGCCGGCGTGGTCCGCCGCTCAGCGCGAAGCCGTGGTCAACGTGCTGGCGGCGTGGAGTGCCGTCGCGAACGTGACGTTCGTCGAGTACGACTCCGGCACGCTATTCACGCAAAGCAAAGCCGATGTCGCACTGACGCTGACGGGCAACGATTTGCAGACCGGTGCGGGGGCTATCGCCTTCGGTCTTTTCCCTTCGCCGGCCTTCATCGATGCCATTGTTCCTGAACTCGGCTACACGCGGGCGGAATATCCGCGGCCGGAGGGCGATGTCTTCTTCGACAATGCCTATGCCGGATTCCAGTATCTCTCCGAGGGCGGCTACGGGTTCAGCACGATCTTGCACGAGATCGGCCATGCGCTCGCGTTGAAACATCCTTACGACGACGGAGCCAACGGTCGCCCGACGTTTGCGGAACTTGGCATCGCCGGGTTCGATCACGTTCGATACACCGTGATGAGCGGCAACGACGACAACGCCCCGCTCAGCGCAACCGCGTATCCCGCGACGCCGATGTTGCTCGACGTGCTGGCGATTCAAAAGATCTACGGCGCGAACCTTACTTACCACACCGGGAACGATACCTATCGTGTCGTAAGCGAAGCGGCCGGAAGAACGATCTGGGACGCAGGCGGTGTCGATACGATCGATGCATCGGGCCTGACCTCCGGCATCACGATCGATCTACGCCAAGGTCACGCGACGTCTAACGGTGGCCTGGGCATGTGGGTGGCCTATGGGACCACGATCGAAAATGCAATTGGCACGGGGCGCGGCGACACGATCTACGGAAACGAAGCAGATAACGTGCTGGACGAGAGCGGATCGCTAGGCGCTTCCTTCAATCAGCTGCGTGGGGGCGAGGGCAACGATACCTATATCGTAACCAATGCGTTTGACGCTGTGGTGGAAGATCGCGATCACGGTGTGGATACCGTGCAAGTGACGTCGGCTTTCGGTTCGGGCAGCTACGCGCTCGGTCCGAACATCGAGAATCTCACGTTCGCCGGATCGGGAAATGCACGCGGAACGGGCAACGATCTGGACAACACGCTGACCGGCAACGACGGGGACAACTCGCTCGCTGGTGGCGCGGGAAACGACATCATCGTCGGGGGCCGGGGTGTTGATTACCTCGTGGGCGGTTCCGGTGACGATATTGTCGACGGTGGAGCGGACGGGGATGTCATGGCGGGAGGCTCGGGCAATGATGTCTACGTCGTTACTGATCTTGCGCCGGCCATGCCTTCTACCGGAATCGTCGCCTACGGCGACGCCGGCGATTACATCACCGGCGGCCAGTCATACAACTATGACCAGACCGATGGTACGTTCAGCGTCGAGGCGTTCGATTTCAGCGGGGACGGCGTGGTGGATACCGTCTCGGCTCGTTTCCTGGGTACCGGATCAAATTTTTCCAATCTGGCTTTCTCGGCGCGTAATGTCACGGGCGCTTTATTGCCTGGCACCTATCCGAACGCTTTGCGTTACCCGTTCGAGACCAACGGACATCCGGGATTGGACTTCGAGTTGAATGGTCGAGGCTCCAACTCATTGACTGGGACGTTTACGGTAACGCACGTCGAAGTCGATTACTCGGGCAGCACACCGCGCCTGTTGAGCTTTTCAGTCACTTTCGAGCAACACTCGGAAGGAGCAGTTACAGCTTCTTACGGCACGTTTAATTACAACTACCATAACTCAGCAGTCGCTCCCGAAACCGTCATCGAGCGCGCTAATGAAGGCCTAGACACCGTCAAGAGCTCGATCACCTACACGCTCCCCGACAATGTCGAGAACCTTGTCCTGACCGGCACGGACAGCATCAACGGCAGCGGCAACGCACTGAACAACGTGCTGACTGGCAACAGCGGTGTGAACACGCTGACCGGCGGCGCGGGTGACGACACCTACGTCGTGGACAGCCTCAACGACACGATCGTCGAAAATCCAGGCGAAGGATCCGACACCATCGCGGTGCCGTTTACGTACACACTTGCCTTGTCCAACGTCGAAAACATCACGCTGACGGGAAGCGGTGATATTGGCGCCACGGGCGACACGCAGGACAACGTCATCACGGGCAACGCGGCAGCCAATGTGCTCACCGGACTCTTCGGGGCGGACACGCTGCGCGGTGCGGCGGGTGCCGACACGCTCAATGGCGGTGATGGAAACGATGGTCTGTATGGCGGTGGCGGGATCGACACGGCTTTCTATTCCGGAGCCGCCGCTGCATACGCGGTAACAAAAACAGCGACGGGCTATTCGATTTCCGGTGCCGAAGGCACCGACACGGTGAACGGTGTCGAATGGCTCAAATTCAGCGATCTGCTCGTCAAAGTAGAAAGCGCGCCGACCAACGATCTCGACGGTGACGGCAAAGGCGATATCGTCTGGCGCCACGCGAGCGGCGCCGTGGCCATCTGGGAATTGGATGGAAGTACGGTACTCGGCACGCCCTTGGTCGCCACTGTTCCGACCAGTTGGCGGATCAATGCCGTGGCGGATTTCGACGGCGCGGGCCAGGCGGATCTCCTGTGGCGCGAGGACAGCGGGACCGTCGCAATGTGGACGATGGACGGTGGCAGCGCCGTCGCAACGCCCATCGTAGCGGCCATTCCCCGGGACTGGAGCATCGCTGCCGCTGCGGATTTCGACGGTGACTACAAGGCCGACATCCTGTGGCGGCACGACAGTGGCGCCGTGGCGATCTGGAAAATGGACGGGGCGACACCCGTATCGACGCCGATCGTCGCGTCCGTCGGCCGCGACTGGGCGATCGCAGGGACCGGCGACTTCAACCGGGACGGTAAATCGGACATAGTGTGGCGCCATGACACGGGCGCGGTCGCAATCTGGTCGATGGATGGCGCTACCGTTACCGCGAGTCCGATCGTTGCGAGCGTTGGGCGCGACTGGAGCATTGCCGAAATAGCCGACTTCAATGGCGACGGTGGATCGGACCTGCTGTGGCGGCATGACAGCGGGCCGGTTGCCGTCTGGCTCATGGACGGAGCCAGCCCCACCAGTACGCCCATGCTCCCGGACCCGGGCTTGGAATGGGCGCTCGCCGGTGCGGAAGACGTCCAAGGCGATGGCCGGGCGGACATTCTCTGGCGTCACACGGGGGGTGCTGTGGCCGCTTGGTTGATGGACGGCACCCAGGTCTTGTCGTCTCCGATCATTGCAGCAGTCCCAGACGATTGGGTGATTACGTAGCCTCTTAAAAAGGGCGGCACGCCATTTGCTTACTGTGCGGCGTCCTTAGAAAGGAGGAATGCCTTGGCTACCGTTACCCTATTTAGCGCCACCAACATGGCGGATGAGACCACGCAGACCGGGTTCACTACCGTTACGGACCCGAGTCTACTGCGCATCGAGAATAACGCCGACACCAACGCCGCGACGTTGCGGCAGGACTACACCGGCAGCTTTCAGTTCAGCGGCACGACCCTTATTGGTGGAACGATAACAGGCTTTGCCGAGTTCACCCGAGCGACGGCGAGCGACGCATATTCCCAGACCTGGGGCGCAACCGGTCTTAATGCGGATGCCGTTCAGGCGTTTACCGCGCTCAATTCCAGCGTGTTCGCGTTCCAGAGCGTGCTTTTCAACGGGGCCGATACATTCACCGGCTCCGGCAGCAATGACACGATCCTGGGCTTCGACGGCGGCGACACGATGTCCGGCGGCGGTGGCAACGACACGATACAGGGCCTCGCCGGCAACGACACCATCACGGGCGGCGCTGGTAACGACATCATGACGGGCGACGGCGGGACCGACACCGCTGTCTTTTCCAGTACCCGCGCTTCATATACCGTCAGTCAAAACTCGGGCGGCTATACCGTCTCCGGTGCTGATGGCACGGACACGCTGCGGGGTATAGAGTGGCTGCAGTTCAGCGATACCACGATAAAGGTTCAGACTGCGCCTACGCGGGATGTTGGCGGAGACGGCAAGGAAGACATTCTCTGGCGCAATACGTCTACGGGCGACTTCCAGATATGGCAGATGGACGGCGGAACCCCGGTTGCGCGTAACACTGTCGTCTCGAATCTTACGAGCTCCTGGCAGGTCACGGATACCGGCGACTTCAACGCTGACGGCAAGGCGGACCTGCTGTGGCGCCAAAGCGACGGCCATGTGGCGATCTGGACCATGAACGGAGCAACGCCCTCGTCGACGCCGGTGATCGCCAATCTGAGCGATTGGCGCCCGGTGGCCGCGGCCGATTTCGATGGCGACAACAAGTCCGATATTCTGTGGCGTCACAACGGCGGCACCGTTGCCATCTGGAAGATGGACGGCACGACGCCGGTTTCCGCGCCCATCGTCGCGGCAGTCAGCAACGACTGGCGGATTGTCGACAATGGCGACTTCAACGGGGACGGCAAGGCCGACATTCTGTGGCAGCACACGAACGGATCGGTGGCTATCTGGACTATGGACGGCGCGACACCGACGTCCACGCCCATCATCGCGAACTTTGGCAACGCCTGGAACGTCGCCAAGGCAGCCGACTTCAACGCGGATGGGAAGTCAGACCTGCTGTGGACGAACGGCTCGGGCATGACGGCCATGTGGCTGATGAATGGAACGACGCCGACGGCCACACCGATTGTCGCCAACCTCGGTACGAGCTGGAGCCTGGTGGGTGCGCAGGATGTCGGCGGCGACGGACGTGCCGACATCATGTGGCGTCATACGAACGGCGACCTGTCGGTATGGAACATGGACGGATCGACGGTGCTGTCCTCGCCGATCGTTTCGCCCCATATGACGACCGATTGGGTCCTCACCGCATAGCGCAATATTGACCGACCGTTGTTGGTGAAAGACCACCGCCATGAAGGGCGCCCGCAATCCGGGGCGCCCTTTTTCATTTTTTCGCGGTCAGCGGGGACGCGTCACCGCGCACGGGACGACTGCAGCTCGGGCGGTGAGAGCGATGTGTTGACCGCACCGTGATCGACCTGGTGTCCCCGAATGTAGGGCATACGCAGGCGAAGCGGCGGTTTTTCGATCAGCTGGTACGACAGCCAGGCGATAGGCAGCATCAAAACGAAAGCGGCGAAGCCGGCGGCATACAAAGCCCCCGGCGTTGCCGGCACGCCAAGCTGCGCAAGCATGCGGTCGAACGGCACGTACCGGATATAGATAAAGTGCAGAAGATAGATCGAGTATGAGGTTTCACCGGCCAGCCGCAGCGGCTTGGAGAGCCGGGAAGCGATCTTGATCGGCGCCCGCTCGTAGAGCGAGATCAAGCACGCGAAACCCAGGCCCTCGATGGTGGGCCAGATAATCCAATACGGACGAGGGGACGGGTACGAAGGCGCATCGTAGTAGCCGCCCTGCAGATTGAACGCGTGAACCGCGACGACGAAGAGCACGAAGCCGCCGGCGAGTAGCCATCGATTGATGGAAACCCGCGCGAACACCATGCCAAGCAGAAACTGGTCGATGCGGCCGATGATCGTCCAATAAGCCGACGTCTGCACCTCGCCGGTGCTGGCGTAAAGCCCGGCGCGCAGCACGATTGCAGCAATGAGTACTGCGAGCAGCGGCCGGATGCTGGATCGGGAGAATGCAAACAGCAGCGGGAAGAGCAGGTAGAAGTGCATCTCCGCGGTAATGGACCAGCCGCCGCCGGGCCAATCCTTGGTGATAAAGCCGCGGATAAGTACTTGCGCATACGCGGCCAGTTCCTGCCGGTGATCGGCCACACCGTAAAAGATCCACACGCATATCATGAGCGGGGCCAGCCGCAGGACGCGGTTGGCATAGAAGTGCCGCCATGAGACATCGTGCCCCGCGCACAGGCGCTGGAACAGATAGCCGCTCAAGACCATGAACAACGCAACGCCGATGTGGCCTTCCTCGAGCAGCGACAGGGGCGCGAAGCTGGGAACGTAGGCGTACGGCACTCCCGTCTGATGCAGGAAATGCCACATGAACACGAGGAAGGCGGCCAGCCCACGAAGGTGGTCCAGCCGCTCGGAATAGTATCCGGTGCTCGAACGCATTTAAGAGCCCCTCACATAATGAGGCACGTGTGCGTTACGGCAGGATTGTGGATGACGCGAAGGACGGCGCAGTCGATATCGTGAATATCGACAAGCCGGCCGACAAAGTTAGGCGCGATCCTGACCGTAACCCGAAGGGCTGGCACGAGTTTTCGCCCATGGCTTTGTCGCGCACCTTGCCAATATTCGCGATATTGGCTGCGGCGCGCTTCGCGCCCTGAGCGAAAATCGTGACAGCGCAGCATGCGCTTCATTATGTTAGGGGCTCTAACCCTTACACGCCGACGTGCGCGACCGTGTAAATTTTCCGAGGAGAGGTTCTTGTAGCAGCGCCGGGCGTCACGCTCACGGCGCCGCGCACAATTCGAGCAATTGGGTGAAGGACTGCTCGAAAAGCTTCAGTCCTTCCTCCTGCAACTGACTGCCGACTTGGCCCATCTCGATCTCGAGACGCGCGAGATCGGCGAACTGCGCGCGGGCGGCATCAATATCGCTTTCCAGCGTCGAAGCGGCTCGTCCATGGTCGCGGAAAGCGGCGAGAGTCCCATCGGGGACGGTGTTGATCGTCTCCCGGCCGATCAGCGGCTCGACATACATGACGTCGCTATACGCAGGATTTTTTGTGCCCGTGCTGGCCCACAGCAGATACTGCGGGCGCGCACCTTTCGCGGCGAGCGCGGCGAACAGCGGTCCCCGGAATATCGTCTTGTATTCCTGGTAAGCGAGCTTCGCCAGCGAGACGCCGGAACGGCCCTTGAGTGCAGCCGCTTGGCCGCCCATCGCATCGAGGCGCTTGTCGACGAGCGTGTCTACGCGGCTCAAGAACAAGCTGGCGACGGACTTCACTGCACGCGGCGCACCACCGGATTTCACCCAGCGTTCCAAGCCGCGAATGTACGCGCCGGCAACATCGCGGACATGATTGAGAGAAAACATCAGCGTCACGTTGACCGAGCACCCTTGGCCGATCAACTCTTCGATCGCCTTCAAGCCGGCCTGAGTCGCCGGTACCTTGATGAGCAGGTTAGGCCGCGCAATGGCTGCTTTCAGCCTTAAACCGGCTGCCACCGTACCCGGTGCATCGTGCGCAAGCGCCGGCGATACCTCAAGACTGACGTAGCCATCATCCCCGGCCGTCTGATCGTATATCGGACGGAGCAGGTCACAGGCTTCCTTGATATCCGGAATGGCGAGCGCTTCGTAGCGCTGCTCCGCGTTCAGTGACTTATCAGTCTTCAGGCGCTCGAAGTCGGTTTTGTAGTAAGGACTTTCGCTGATGGCTTTGAAGAAGATCGTCGGGTTCGACGTGATGCCGCTCACGCCGTCCTGCTCGACGAGGCGCTTGAGGCCCCCGTCGCGCAGGAGCGTTCTGGAAAGATTGTCCAGCCAGATGCTCTGGCCGAAGGATTGGAGTTGGCGTAGGGGGTTCATGGATTGCGGTCTACCTTCCCGCGCAAGGTGCTTTTGGGCACTACCTCGCGGACCTTGGACAGGATGTACAGGATTTACAGGATGAACAGGATTTTACGATGAGAAGGGGGAGGCTGTCGTGCACCGCGGATACAGCCCAATTTCCCTACGCGACATCACTTCGTCGCAGCCGGAATTTGCGTTTGACGGTCACCCGTTGCCCGAAATTTACGAGGAGCCCGACATCAATGCCCGTCGCAGTGAGGTAGTTCACAAGCTGCGCCTCCTGTTGAGTTATCAATCGCTCGGTTGCTTTCAGCTCGCAAATAATGCGGCCGTGAACGACGATGTCTGCAACGTAGTGTCCAACCGGCTCGCCCGCGTATTTCACCACTATTGGTACTTCGGCGTGTGCGTCGAGGCCGCGTTTGCGCAATTCTATGATTAACGCGTTACGGTAGACCGCCTCCAGAAAGCCGCCGCCTAGAACGTTGTGGACATCGAAACAGGAGACGATGATTTGCTCCGTCAGTGGGTCTTGAATGCCGCGGTCCGTCGGTGAATCTCCCCAATTCATATCCGTCCTCCCTTGCCAACATATGTTTTGCTTTATCCTGTAAATCCTGCTTTTATCCTGTTCATCCTGTCAAAGGTTTATAAGACAGGCGCGCCTGTCATTCCTGAATGCCGGCATTCGCGCGCATGATGCAGTTGCCTTATAGTGCAAATCCTTTTTATTGGGTCGATCCTGTCCAAGGTTCGTTGTGACACAGATGAGACCAATACTTTTGCTCGGCAAAGACGGCCAGGTCGGCTGGGAACTGCAACGCTCGTTGGCGGCGCTTGGCCCGCTTGTCGCGTACGGCCGGAAGGAATGCAATCTTGCCGACCTCTCGCGCCTGAAAAGGGTAATCAGTGAGGTGCAGCCACGGCTCGTCATCAATGCGGCCGCGTATACCGCAGTCGACCGCGCCGAGCAGGAGCCGGAGCTCGCCATGCGCGTAAATGGCGAGGCGCCCGGCGTCATCGCCGAAGAGGCGCGAACGCTCGGTGCTCCGCTGATTCATTATTCGACCGACTACGTCTTCGATGGCGAGAAGGCCGAGCCGTATATCGAGACCGACCCGACGAATCCACAATCCGTTTATGGCACGAGCAAGCTCGCGGGCGAGCAGGCGATTGCGCGAGCAGGCGCGCGCGCTATCGTTTTCCGTACGAGTTGGGTGTTTGGCGAACAGGGTGGAAACTTCGTTCGCACGATACTGCGACTGGCGAAGGAGCGCGATGCGCTGCGCGTCGTCGCGGATCAAGTCGGCGCACCGACGCCGGCGGCCCTGATCGCGGACGTGACCGCATACGTGATCGCGAGACTGAACATCGAACGATGGCCGGAACAATCTCGTGCGGACATCTACCATCTGACCGCGGCAAACCCCGTGACTTGGCACGCGTTTGCTGTGTCCATCGTGACCATGGCGCGCGAGCTTGGAGTTGATCTGAGGCTTACCCCGGCGGCCATCGAACCGATACCGACCGAAGCATATCCGTTGCCTGCCAAGCGTCCGAAGAACTCTCGCATGAGCTGCGCGCGACTTGAGCAGCGTTTCGCGCTCGTCATGCCCGACTGGCAACCGTATCTCGAACGCACGCTGCGCGGTATTGCTAGCGTGTGAAAAGCGAATGATCAGACAGGATGAACACGACTTTCACGATTGAGACGATAAAGCAAGACCACAAGACAGGATGAACAGGATTCTTGGGATCAACAGGATGAAAAGCAGATAAGAGCTGAATCAATCCCGCTCACTTTTGTTGATCCTCATATTCGTGTGAATGGTTTCAATGGTTTTAGACCTTCCCTACCTCCATCCTGTTCATCGTATTTATCCTGTCAATCCTGGTCGATGGTTTTTGACTTCCCACGGAGCGCGAGTTACGCGCGTCCGTAAACATCGTCGAACCGGACGATATCGTCCTCACCGACGTAATCCCCAACCTGAACTTCGATGATCGCCAGATCTTGAGTTCCCGGATTTTCCAGTCTGTGCTTATGGCCGGCCGGAATGAACGTAGATTCGTTCGGGTGCACGAGTAACGTCCTTTCCCCGTTCACGACTTTGGCCGTGCCGCTCAGAACCACCCAGTGCTCGCTGCGATGCTTATGCACCTGCAGACTCAGGGAAGCGCCCGGTTTGACGACAATGCGCTTCAGCTTGAATCCCGAACCTTCCTCGAGAACCGTGTAAGTGCCCCAAGGCCTATGAACGGTCTGGTGATACTCGTGCGTCGCGTGCTTCGCGAGTTTGAGCTGTGAATAGACCTGCTTGACGTCTTGCGCTTTTGACTTGTCGGCGATAAGCAAGGCGTCCGGCGTATCGACGACCAGCAAGCCCTGCACCCCGATCGCGGCGACCATTCGTGAGTCGCTTTGGATAAAACAGTCGCGACTGTCGACAGTGATGGTCTCGCCCACACACCGGTTATCGTTCACATCGGCGGGCGTGAGTTCCGCTAGGGCGTTCCACGATCCGATGTCGTTCCAGGGAAAATCGCCTTCGACGACGGCGACGTTATCGTGCCGTTCCATCACCGCGTAGTCGACCGAAATGTCGGCGAGCTTGGCGAACGTTTTTGAATCGAGTTCGACCTTGTCGCCATCTTGCTTGGAGGCGGCCCAGCATTCCGCGGCGCCTTCATAGAGCTCCGGCGCGCACTGACGCAAGGCGTCGAGGAACGCGCCCGCCTGAAAGCAAAACATTCCGGAATTCCACAGGAACCGCTTGGACTTCAGAAATTCGGTTGCCTTCTCCAGCGCCGGCTTCTCCACGAAGCGCGCAACGCGATAACATCCGTCTGCAATCGTACCTCCGCATTCGATGTAGCCGTATCCGGTTTCCGGGCGAGTCGGCTTCATGCCGAACGTCGCGAGTGCGCCAGTGCTCGCGAGCGCGGTTGCTTTCTTTACCGCCGAGCAGAATTTCTCCATGTCTTCGATAAGGTGGTCGGCAGGGAGGACGAGTAATACGCATTCTTTTCCGTGCTCCGCTGATGCGCGGAATGCCGCCATTGCGATTGCTGGTCCCGTGTTTCGGCCGTGCGGCTCCAATATGTACGTGTGATCCAGTCCGCTATCGTTTCCCGCATATTCGTTTTCCGTCAGGAAGAAATACTCCCGATTGGTGACGGTGATAAATGATTTGACCCCAGCAAGACCAGCTGCGCGTTCGAGCGTAAGCTGTAGAAGCGACTTGTCTCCACGCGGCCGGATAAACGGTTTAGGGAGCGCTTCTCTTGACACGGGCCAAAGACGTGAGCCGGCGCCGCCAGAAAGAATAACGGGTATGAGCATGAATGGTGGCTTTTATTGTGGGAAGCAGCGCCGCGATCGGCACTTTGCTTCTGATTAACTCGTTCTCGCTGCTATATAATCAGCGAAAACACGCGGTTAGGGAATCGGGAAGTATGCAAAAGAAGGCGCTTATCACGGGGGTCACCGGGCAGGATGGTGCCTACCTCGCTGAATTTCTATTGAACAAGGGTTACGAGGTGCATGGCATCAAGCGCCGCAGCTCACTGTTCAATACTGACCGCATCGATCACCTGTATCAAGATCCACATGTCAAGGATCGCCGGTTTATCCTCCACTATGGGGATATGACGGATTCCAGCAGTCTCGTTCGAATCGTTCAGCAAGTCCAACCGGACGAAGTGTATAACCTTGCCGCGCAAAGCCACGTTGCCGTTTCGTTCGAGGAGCCGGAGTACACTGCAAACTCCGACGCACTAGGCACGCTGCGAATGCTGGAAGCTATACGCATCGTCGGTCTCCAGCACAAGACTCGATTCTATCAAGCTTCCACATCCGAGCTGTACGGCCTGGTACAGGAAGTGCCGCAGAAGGAAACGACGCCCTTTTATCCGCGATCGCCGTACGCCGTGGCAAAACTTTACGGCTACTGGATCACGGTGAATTACCGCGAAGCGTACGGCATGTATGCCTGTAACGGCATACTCTTCAATCACGAATCGCCGGTGCGCGGTGAGACGTTTGTTACGCGCAAGATCACCCGCGCGCTCGCTCGCATCAAGCTCGGCCTTCAATCCTGCTTGTATCTCGGCAATTTGAACGCGCTCCGCGATTGGGGACACGCGAAGGATTATGTGGAAGCGCAATGGCTCATTCTGCAGCAGGAAAAACCCGAGGATTTCGTCATCGCCACCGGCGAGCAGCATAGCGTGCGCGAATTCGTCGAAGTCGTATGCGGCGAGCTTGATATTCCCATTACTTGGCGGGGCGCCGGTGCGGACGAGAAGGGGTATGACGACAAAGGCAACTGCATCGTCGCGGTGGACCCTCATTACTTTCGTCCTACAGAAGTAGAAACGCTGCTCGGTGACCCAACAAAGGCCAGAGCGAAGCTTGGATGGAGTCCGAAGATTTCGTTCAAGCAGTTGGTTGAGGAGATGGTGCGCGAAGATTTGCGCTCTGCCGAGCGCGACGAGCTCGTCAAGCGCCATGGCCATCGCCCTTATGACTACAACGAATAGCCAGCTGAACGCTGGCAGTGAGGAGTGAGGAGCCAGGGGGGAGGGGGGCGAAAAGAACCGGCGTTTGGAAGCGGTTCCTCTATCCGCGTTCATCGGCGGTTTCTTTCATTGATTTCGCGATGACTTCTAAACATCTATGTTCATACGTGTTCATCTGTGGTTCCAGTCACATGTTTTCGCTCCTTACTCCTAGCCCCTCACTCCTCACTGTCGCATGGTGTGTCCATGCAGCGTGACAGCCGAATTTACGTCGCCGGCCATCGCGGCCTGGTCGGGTCTGCCATCGTCCGCGAGTTGCGCAGCGGTGGGTACACTAACCTCATTCTGCGTACGCACGCCGAGCTTGATCTTACGAACCAGGCAGCGGTTAGGGAGTTTTTCGAGAAGGAGCGGCCGGAATACGTTTTTCTTGCCGCCGCCAAGGTCGGTGGGATACTGGCCAATAACAGCTATCCCGCCGAATTCATCCATGACAATTTAGCGATCCAGACTAACGTTATTCATGAGGCGTGGCGCTCAGGTGTCCGGCGGCTGCTGTTTCTTGGTTCGTCTTGCATCTACCCCCGCGACTGTCCGCAACCCATCAAAGAGGAATACCTCCTGACCGGACCGCTCGAGCCGACGAACAGACCTTATGCGTTAGCAAAGATCGCGGGCATCGAAATGTGCTGGTCCTACAACCGCCAGTACGGAACGCAGTATCTCGCCGCGATGCCGACGAATCTTTACGGTCCGGGCGACAACTACGACCTCCAGACCTCGCATGTCCTTCCGGCTCTTATTCGCAAATTTCATGAAGCGAAATCCGCCTCCCCCCTCACCCCTCACTCCTCACATCAGGTAACGTTGTGGGGCACCGGAAATCCCCGGCGCGAGTTTCTCTACAGTGACGACCTTGCAAATGCCTGTGTTTATTTAATGGTTCTCCCGGAATCCGATTTCCGTCGCATCGCGGGCGAGGAATCGCAGCCGCCCCTCGTGAATGTCGGCTGTGGCGAAGACCAAACGATACGCGAACTCGCGGAAATGGTTGCTCAGGTTGTCGGCTACCGAGGAGAGGTGGCGTGGGATACGAGCAAGCCCGATGGCACGTACCGCAAGTTGCTTGACGTCAGCCGTCTGAAAGCCGTGGGGTGGAGGCCGGAAGTGTCCCTGGTCGAGGGTATCCGACGCGCCTACGCCGATTTCAGTCGCGAATGTCGTGATATCGATCCACGCTCGGCACTGTAGATAGTAGACGGGGGCGCCATGATTTCGTTGCGCCAGCCGAGCTGGCATACCGTAATCGGTTCTAGCGTCCCCGGATAAGGGGGGCGTTTCCATTCTCCCGCCTACATCTCTTCACACTCGGGCTTGGCTTGCGTCTGTATATCAAGTATTGATCTCTGGCCATAGCCGTTCAGGAGGTGTACGGTTCCTCTGTTTAGAGTATTCGCCTAACCCGCTCCGTAATTCTTACCTGCCCGACATCGAATCTTCGGCTCTCGCCGCGTGACAGAAAGCGCACACTTCTCATGACTTGCATACTATAATCGCCGCGAATAAAGAATACTGAGCGCCGGTAAGAACCAAGAATGCCACCGGCGCTACGGCACCTTGGGGGGCGCCTTGCATAAGAACAGCCACATACCAGTAGTCGGCCGCGGTGCGCTTGTCCGCTCGCGCGTTCATTCCATTCCGGTCTGCGGTCGACTCGACATCACGGTTCGCCCCGCTCGAACTTTCGGATTTTGTTGTTGCTAGTCACTGACCGAAGGGATCGGTGGTGGATCGTCTCGCCCTCAACGTTCTGACAAAAAGAAGGTACGAAGTGCCCTCAATCGCATTGCGCTCGCTTCGCTACATTTCGCTTATTGCCGCGTTCGCCTCGACGTCGGTCTTCGGGCAAAGCGCTCAACAATTTTGTGGCCCGCAAGGATTGACGCCGACAGGCATCCCTTGTGTTGCGACACAGCAGCCAGCTACCCCAAATTCAGCGGCCCTTGCGGGCATGCCGGCTCTCCAGCAGTCTGGCGGCCTTGGCACTGGGATACCTACCATTACCAATCGGCCTCCCTCGGCAATTCCGCAACCGGTGTTCGGTGGACAAGACGCAAGTCAAGTTCAGCAAATAAGGACCGTCCTGGCAGAACGCAATGAATTCCAGGATTTCGTCGCGCAGTCCATCGGCCGCGACCTTCCGCTGTTTGGCTATAACCTTTTCCACAATGCGCCGTCTACTTTTGCTCCGGTCGATCGCGTACCGGTTACCCCCGAGTACGTTGTTGGCCCCGGTGATGAGATCTTGATTCGTGCCTGGGGCCAAGTCGACATCGACTATCGTGCCGTCGTTGATCGCGATGGCACGATAAGCATTCCGAAGGTCGGGAATGTCAATGTCGCTGGCGTCCGGTTTCAAGATCTTCAAGGCTATTTCAAGACTGCGATTGGCAGGGTGTTCCGGAATTTCGATCTCAATGTGTCGATGGGTCAGCTGCGCTCGATTCAGATTTTCGTCGTCGGGCACGCGGCGCGTCCGGGCGCTTACACGGTGAGTTCGCTCAGCACACTAGTGAACGCATTGTTCGCTTCCGGCGGACCGACGACCAAGGGAAGCATGCGCAGCATCCAGCTCAAGCGTGGCGACAAGCTCGTTACCGAGTTCGACATGTACGACCTGTTGCTCCGCGGAAACAAGTCGAAGGACGCTCAGCTGCTTCCGGGAGATGTCATATATATACCGCCCATCGGCAAGCTCGCCGCTATCTCGGGCAGTGTCAATAATCCGGCCATCTACGAGCTGAAAGGAAACACCGAACTCGGCGGCTTGATTGACTTGGCTGGTGGTTTAGCGGCAACGGCGGACGGCCAAAAAGTAACGGTGGAGCGAATTATCGATCGTAAGTCGCGACATGTCGAAGAGTACCGTCTGGACAAGGATGGCCTTGCTCACGGCCTGCGCGATGGCGACCTCGTTCAAGTGCTACCCTTGTCGCCGCGCTTCGATAACGCGATTACTGTGAAGGGCAATGTTGCTGTCCCTGCCCGTCATCCCTGGCGGCCGGGCATTACTGTGAAGGATGTCATTCCCGACAAAGAGTCGTTGATCGTGCCTGACTACTGGTTTAAGCGGAATTTGCTTACCAGGGGGGACGTCACTGGGCGCGACCGCTTTGCGTACCGCACCGGAGACGATGTAGCTGGGCTTCCTCGAGGGCAGGCACAAAACCGCGGGGGCGGCGCATCTGATTCACGTCAGGACGTGCTCGCTGTCCAGCGCACTGACGTCACAAGTCAAGAACGGCTTCGCGCCGAGCTGAAGCGAACGCTGCCGGAAGTGAACTGGGATTACGCCGTGGTGGAGCGGTTGAACCGCACCGACATAACGACTCAATTGATCCCATTCAACCTTGGGAAGGCAATTCTCCAAGGCGATCTCCAAAACAATTTGGTTCTGCAGCCTGGCGATGTCATCACGATTTTTTCAAAAGATGACATCCAAGTTCCTGTGGCGAAGCAAAATCGCTTCGTCCGCCTTGAAGGGGAAGTTGCGAATCCTGGTGTGTACCAGGTGCTTCCTGGTGAAACGCTGCGTCAACTGATCGCCCGTGTCGGCGGATTTACACCCAATGCTTACCTTTTCGGTAGCACGTTCACCCGAGAGTCGACCCGCGAAATGCAGCAAAAGCGATTGACCGAGTTCGTGGATCGCTTTGAACAGGAAGTGACGCGGAACATGTCACAGACCTCGGTCTCAAAAGAAGAGGCGGAGAGTCGTCAGGCAGCAAGCCAGGGGCAGCTCGCGCTTATTGCCCGATTGCGCAGGGTTCAAGCAACGGGACGTATCGTTCTGGAGATGCAGCCTGGGCACGCGGTAATTGCTCAGTTGCCTGATTTGCTCCTAGAGGACGGCGATACATTTAATGTCCCAGCGCAACCATCTACAGTAGCCGTAGTGGGCACTGTGTATAACGAAAACGCATTCATTTACAGGCCGGAGAAGAAGGTTGGTGACTATCTGGCCCAGGCTGGTGGTCCGACGAAGGATGCTGATGCAAATAGTGTCTACGTTATTCGCGCAGACGGAACGGTTATCAGCAAGCGGCAAAGTGGAGGTTGGTTGACGAGCAGCTTCGAGGGTGAACGGTTGATGCCAGGCGATACGGTGGTTGTGCCAGAGAATCTTGAAAAGTTTCGATTTACCAAGGAACTCAGAGACTGGTCTCAAATATTCTACCAATTCGCTCTCGGCGTGGCGGGATTAAAAGTATTGAAAGATCTTTGAAATCTCCTATGCAAAAGAACAACGATCAGGACGTGGACGAAACAAGCGCAGGCTCGGATAGTGTTCGAATTGAGCCCTGGGCAGTTGCTATTACCTTGGCGAAGCGCAAGGGCTTAATACTGGCACTGCCGGTTATCGGCGGTCTTGTCGCCCTTATCATTGTCTTATTGCTCCCGAAGCTATATACAGCGACGGGTAGAATTCTGCCACCCCAACAAACATCGTCATCAGCTGCCGCGATGCTCGGACAACTTGGTAGCTTGGCGGGTGGCGCGGCAAACGCGCTTGGAATAAAAAGCCCTGCCGAGCTTTATATTGGCATGCTAAAGAGTCGTACAGTGGCTGATGCGCTGATCGCGCGGTTTGATCTTCGCGCATACTACAAAGCCGACTTAGCATCGACTGCCCGAAAGCATCTAGCTGATTCATCAAAAATCTCAGCCGGTAAGGATGGAATCATCACTATTGAGGTGGATGATCGCGATCCTAAACGTGCGGCGGACATCGCAAACGGCTATATCGAAGAACTAACAAAGCTTACAACCGTACTGGCGGTAACGGAGGCTGCTCAACGGCGGCTTTTTTTTGAGCAACAGCTAGAGCAAGCGAAGAACAATCTTCTGAAAGCAGAACTTGCCGCTCGTGACGGTCTCGACTCTGGCGTTACGGTAATAGATGCGCGTGGTAAGTCTCTCGTTGAAACGAGCGCTCAGTTACGTGCACGTGCAGCTGCGAAAGAAGTCGAGCTAAAAGCAATGCGCGCGTTTGCCACTGAGCGGCATCCCGATATAGATCGGGTAAAAGGAGAACTCGCGGCTCTTCGCGATGAGATAGGGAAGCTTGAAGGCGCTACACCAGCTCGTCTGCCTTCTGGCTCAAACAGCAATCCCAGAGGAATTAAAAACCTCGAGCTGCTGCGTAACGTCAGGTATTTTGAATTTTTGTTTGAATTACTCGGCAGGCAATATGAGGTTGCGAGAATAGACGAGGCGAAGGACACCGCCATAATTCAGGTGTTAGACCGCGCCATTGAGCCGGATCAATATTCGAAACCTAGACGATTGCTAATCGTAACCGTATCGAGCGTCGTTACCATGATTGTCGCTTTAGTTTTAGCGATGCTCCTCGAGCATATCTCTCGGATAAAGAGTGATCCTATAAGAGGCGACAAACTGAAACAGTTTCTTGATTACTTAAGACAATGGCGTTAATTGACTCGCCCTCTGCTACGGGGAAGGAAACAAAGTGAGAAGTTATAGCTTACGAAAGAGAGTGCTTGTCACTGGCGGAGCTGGGTTCCTTGGTTCGCACCTTTGCGAAAGGTTGTTGGACAAGGGGCATGAGGTACTGTGCCTGGACAATTTCTTCACCGGAACCAAAGACAACATTGTCCATTTGCACACGAACCCGCGTTTTGAGTTGATGAGGCATGATGTAACGTTTCCGTTATATGTTGAAGTGGATGAAATTTATAACCTTGCGTGTCCGGCCGCGCCGATACATTACCAACATGATCCCGTGCAGACGACGAAAACGAGTGTGCACGGAGCTATAAATATGCTCGGTCTCGCGAAGCGTCTAGGCGCAAAGATCTTGCAAGCGTCAACGAGCGAAGTCTACGGGGATCCGAAGGTCCATCCGCAAAGCGAAGCGTATTGGGGGCACGTAAATCCCATAGGCATACGGTCTTGCTACGATGAAGGAAAGCGTTGCGCCGAAACGCTTTTTTTTGATTATCACCGGCAGGCAAACTTGCGCATCAAGGTTGCGCGGATTTTTAACACCTACGGGCCACGAATGCACCCCAATGATGGGCGAGTTGTTTCGAATTTTATTGTACAAGCGTTGAAAGGCGAGCCCATTACCGTCTATGGCGATGGCGCTCAAACTAGATCGTTCTGTTACGTAGATGATCTGGTTGATGGTCTTATAGGTTTAATGGAGACGCCTGACGACGTTGTCGGTCCTATGAATCTCGGTAATCCAGACGAATTTACCATTCGGCAATTGGCGGAAATCGTGATCGATTTGACGGGGGGTAAATCAAAAGTCGTCTATCGGCGGCTGCCAGCGGATGATCCTGCTCAGCGGAAACCCGACATTTCCTTCGCAACGCGCCAATTAGAGTGGCATCCCCGCGTATCTCTCATTGAGGGACTGCGTAGGACGATCGCATATTTTAAAGAGTCATTAAGTTAGGGTGATGATGCATGAATAAGCGGGTATTAATAATAACGGGCGCCGGTGGATTAATTGGATCCGAAGTAGCGGTTGCACTAGCCGGAGATTACGACGTTGTTGTCGGTATTGATAACAATCAGCGGAAGGTTTTCTTTGGCTCTGCCGGAGATACAACATGGCGGCGAGCGGAAGTCGAAAACCTGGTGCCGAATTATAGGCACGTATCTCTGGATATTAGAGACCGCAGTGCAGTCTTGGATCTAATCCAAGATGTTATGCCTACGGACATCGTCCACTGCGCAGCGCAGCCCAGTCATGATCTCGCGGCAAAAATTCCCTTCGATGACTTTGATGTTAACGCCGTCGGTACACTAAACCTCCTCGAGGCATTCCGACGTCGCGCGAGTAAGGGCAGTTTCGTCTACCTTTCAACGAACAAAGTATATGGTGATGGCCCCAATGCAATAAAGCTGAGGGAATTAGACACACGGTACGATTACGCAGACGCGGCCTTTGCATATGGCATACCAGAGACGTTTTCTATTGATCAATGTCTCCATTCATTGTTTGGTGCATCAAAGGTAGCAGCGGATGTTATCGTTCAAGAGTACGGTAGATATTTCGGCATAAATACGTGTTGCTTGCGCGGGGGATGTCTCACGGGGCCGAATCATTCTGGCGTGCAGTTACATGGATTTCTTAATTACCTCGTAAAGGCCAACATCGAGCGCAGAAAATATATCGTTTTTGGTTATAAGGGTAAGCAGGTCAGAGACAATATCCATTCAAGGGACGTTGCGAACTTCATCAGACATTTTCTCGCCAAGCCGCGCGTCGGCGAGGTTTATAACATTGGCGGGGGAAAGGAAAACTCAATCTCCATTTTGGAGGCGTTCAATGTCGTTTCTGGAATCTCCGGAATCGACATGGAATATGAATACTCGGACCAGGCGCGAATTGGGGATCACATTTGCTACTACAGTGATCTCAGAAAGATGGTCTCTCATTACCCTGAATGGCAAATCACTACGAGCGTTAAAGAAACGATAGCTGAAATTGTGGAAGCGGCGGCTAGGCGCAAGGCTGAATGATTATTGCTAATCTGAAGGGCGGCTTGGGGAATCAAATGTTCCAGTACGCCTTGGCGTACACCTTAGCCCATAAAACGCGTAGCCATGTGAAGGTGGACCTCCGCTATTTGAGTGAACGTCGCGGCAGCCGAGGCTATGTTGACAGGCAGTATGATTTAGACGTTTTCGGCATTCCCGCGAATCAAGCAAATTGGCCGGAATTGGCCAGCGTGGGGATGGCATGGGGCGATTTTAGAACGAGATTCGTTCTAGCGAAGATCTTGGATCGCGTTGGTTTCCGCGTTGTATGTGAGCGGGTCCCCCGCTTCGAAGAGCGCGTGTTGGCGCGAAGCGGCGTATTGTACTTGGATGGGTATTGGCAAAGCGAAAAATATTTTCGATCCGTGGAACGTCAAATTCGCGAACGATTTTCTCTGGCCGGAGTTGAACGTAATGACTCGGTACGCCAACTTGCAGATCGCATTAGATGTCAAGAGGCGGTGTGTGTCAACGTGCGCCGTACCGATTTCGTTGGGCACGCTAATCACGACGTCGTGACGACTGACTACTACCAGCAAGCGATGGTGGCATTAAGAAAGGCGATCGGCAGCCGTTTCGAACTGTTTATCTTCTCCGACGACGTGGAGTGGTGTGCAAAAAACCTCAATCTCCATATCAACCAAAATATCGTTGCGCATGATTACGCTGGCTGGAAGTTTTCAGCCTATCTTCACTTAATGTCGCAATGCAAGTACTTCATCATTCCTAATAGCACATTTGCCTGGTGGGCGGCTTGGCTCAGCACGCGACCTGGAAAGATTGTATATGCTCCTCGCATATGGAGTGGCACAGGTCACGTCGACGCCAAGGATATTGTTCCAAGCTCTTGGATCTTAATCTAGACGTACCGTAGCAGTTGAACCCAAAAGCTGCCATAACGATATCATCAATCCACGCGGTCGCGATTGCGCTTGGAATGATGCAACAACTGGCCTTCGGAGCCGTGTTCGGCGTCACAATGCAGGCCGGCGTTTTCTTTCTGGCGATGGTATCTCCGTCGTTGACCGCGTTGGTATTCGGGGAGTCGCTGCAGTATGCATTACTGCCCAAACTTTTGAATGCAGTGGACGTAAACGCGCGTGTGCATGCAATTCGGTCTGCTCTTAATAGGTCGATGTTGTTAATAGGGGCAGCAGCGATTTTCAGCGGCGCTTGGGGCATGATCGTCGGTGGAGATCGCTTCGCGTGGGGTGAGTATTTTTGCTACAGCGCGCTCTTCTTAGTGTCGCACCTGCTGAGCATGTGGGCTGCAACGGTACTCGTTTCACTTCAAGCTGTCGGGATACTAGTGAAGCCCACTTTTGTTCACTTGATCCCAGTTCCGATTATCTGCATTGTGGCTTTGATGACATCATCGTTGACGTGCGTTGCCGTTTCGTTTGTCGTTGCTGCGCTGGTGCAAGTTCTCGCCCTGCTACTGTTTTTTCGCTGTGCCGGGCACGTTTGGACGAGTGCACTAAAACGATTATCAATCTCTGATTTCATGCAATCTGTGACTTTGCAAGATTTCCGTGTGCTCGTTGTCGCGGCTTCGTTACCGATAATTTCCGCGGTTGATCGGTATGCGCAAACATTTAACGATGTGGCAGATACCGCAGCGGTGTCTTATGCCTGGGCCATCACCCTCGGGATCGCGAACGTCCTGGCGCGCGGTCCTAACTTCGTGCTATCGGTTTACCTTCACAGCGAACAACCCAGCCAAGGACGGTTATCTAATAAAGTTGCTAGTTATGTGGCGACGCTGTTTCTCAGT
This sequence comes from Rhodospirillaceae bacterium, assembly GCA_050260255.1. Classification (GTDB taxonomy): domain Bacteria; phylum Pseudomonadota; class Gammaproteobacteria; order Burkholderiales; family SG8-41; genus JAQGMV01. Next base: position 37,294 of record JBLNBW010000052.1, read on the forward strand.
GCTGGTATTGCCGGCTACCTCATGCTGATTGTGTTTCGTATCTTCGGTGCCGGAGCGATACCTATCGCACATCAGTCGACATGGATGTCGATTGAACCGTTCCTTATCCCTCAATTGTTGACCTTATCGGTGCTGACCGTGATTCCATCGCTCTATCGCATAGTGGCTCGGCTGTACGGGACTGACGCTGCTGCGCGAATCGCTATTCTGCAGGTGTCCGTTCATCTTGCGGTTGTCACCGTCTTGTGCGCAGCGGACAAACAGGGGCTTATAAGGTACAGCGCGTCCATGGTTTTGGTCACCATATTTGGAGTTCTTATATATCGAACAATTGCAGCTGGCCGATTAACGGAGCCCGGTATGGGTAGTAAAGGAGTTTGAGAATGAGGCGCAGACTGGGGCTCTTTCTCACGACCATTGGATTCAACCCGCTGCGAATCTTTCCCGCGATAAAAAGTGTCGCGCCTTATTTAAAAGGGTACTTAAGAGTACTGCGAACATCGAGTTCCGAGTGGCCTATCGAGCTGTCACCAGCGTTAGGAGACCGGTACATGCCGGCGGGATCGATCGTGCGTCACTATTTTCACATGGATCTATGGGCGGCGAGGAAGGTTTTCAGAGGCGGCTACGCGCGCGTCATTGACGTGGGATCGAGAGTAGATGGCTATATCGCCCATGTGCTTACGTTTCGGTCAATCGAAGTACTAGATGTGCGCGAATTGCGCTCGCCAGACAAGGCATTGATCTTTCGAAAGCACGATGTCTTAAACGGGCCAACCCCTACGAACGATGCGGATTGCGTTTCCTGCTTGCATGCCCTAGAGCACTTCGGGTTAGGAAGATACGGTGACAATATTGACTTGGACGGATGGAGAAAGGGGCTCGACGGTTTGGTGCGTATGCTTCGAGTGGGGGGGGCGTTACTGGTTGCGGTTCCGATTGGTCGCCAAAGAATAGAATTCGATGCCAATCGAATCTTCGACGCCCGGTCGTTCGTGAAAGAATGTGAGAGTAAGGGGTTGGCGTTACGGTCGTTCTCTTACATCGACGATAACGGGGCTTTCAATGACAACGTTGATGTCCCGGACACCGCAGGCATGGACTACGCGTGCGGATGCTTTGAATTCGAAAGGTATGCGTAGTGTAGTAGCGCGATCGCTGCGTTTCACATTACACGGTATACCAGATGGTTATCAGTCGCCGAATTTTGTTGACGATTGCCTTTGTTCTGGCTTCGCCAATTGTATGGTGGTCATCGAACTGGGGGATCATTTCGTCTCCTGATGGATTTGACCCGCTGCGATATGAATATTACGCGCGAGAGGGATTGCCTTCCGAGCTGCTTCTTTCGTCGTCATATCGAGTTGTGCTTTTGCTACAGACTATTTACGAAGCACTGCCGTTTTATTGGGGGTACGTAATATTTGCTGCGGCGCTATTGGTGCTTGTTTTGTGGAGCAATCGAGATCGTCATCTAGCTGTTGCGCTACTTTCCCCTATTTCGTTCTATTTTTTTGCGCAAACCGGAAAGGACTGGATCACTATCCTTGCGCTCTCCTGTTTTGCTATTGCTCTACGGAGATTTACTAGTTGGACTTACTTGATCCTTTGCGGGTTAATAGTAATGCTGGCGGTGTTTTTGCGCCCATCTCTGCTGCCGGTGCTTGTCGTTTTGTTCGTCGTTGTGCGGCGTGGCGTGATACTGGGGGGGGGGATTTCAGTAGTTGCAGGTGCTGCACTTTATCTAACGGGTGACTTTCCGTTCATGCTTGACCTCTTGGGTGAGACGGTGCAGCAGGAAGATTCAGGTCAGTATGTTCGACTGATGCGCGAGCTTACATTTGGCTATGCGGCGCCGGCAATCATCTTAAAATTTGCCCTATATTATGCTTCGATCATCTTTCAGCCGCTCCTTGCATTAGCGAAAGCCGTTGTCGCTGGTAGCGCGGGTACATATGTGCTATTTGAAGGTGCGTGCTTGACGACTCTACTTTGGATTCTAGTTCGCTCTGGCCTTTTAAACGGCTTTCTGTGGTATTCGCTCCCATTCTGTGTTTTGCTGGCATTGACCTCGCCGTTTTACCACTTTCGTTACGTCGAAATAATATATCCAGTGCTTCTCTCGCTTGCGGGTTATACGGGTCGGCAGAGTAGAGGCCTTCGATATGCTGGCGCCACAACGGCATTGAACGAGGGGCGTCAATTGCGACCACTCGATCCACACCTCCAAAGATAAATGAAGGTCAGTTGGTGAGCAACGAAACCTTAGTGAGCATTGTTATGCCGAGTTATAACTCGGCGCGACATATAACTCAGGCGATACAATCTGTGCTGAGCCAATCATACGGACATTTAGAGTTGCTGGTGATTGATGGGGGCTCAAGCGATGGAACGCGGAATATAGTAAAAGCGTTCGCTGATACTGACGACCGCGTCCGCTTAATTGAAAACGACAATGACGGTGGTCCTGCGCATGCGCGCGCAGTTGGTATTCGAAGCGCTTGTGGCGCGTGGATTGCGTTTCTTGATGCGGACGACTACTGGCTACCGAGAAAGCTTGAGCGGCAAATAGGATATATGGTGGAAAGGGAAATCAACTTTTGCTATTCAAAATATAGAAGAATCTCTGACGATGGCAAGGTAGCCGGGTGTTTGGTCCCAATGTCGGCGCGTTATGGATACCATTCAGCACTGGCCTCGCGAGGTATAGGCACTCTTACTGTTATGCTGCGACGTGACTTGCTTACCGAAGATGTAATATCGATTTGGCGTAGAGCAGGTGGCGAGGAATTGTTATGGTGGCTGCTGATACTAAAAAAGGGGGCTAAAGCATATCTTCTGAACGAAGACTTGGCGCGATATCGTGATACATCCGGTTCTCTGTCGAAAAACGTTTTTTACACACTTAGATCGGTGTGGGAGATGTATAGGAAAGAACTCGGGCTTTCGCGCATCGCAGCGGCGTGTTTTTATCTTAGCTACATCGTTGATTCCTCGGTAAGGAGATTACGCTTGATGCTCTGTAAATATTTTGCTAACCCGTTGATCCGGACTCCTGCATGAGAGCGTTAGTAACGGGCTGTGCGGGGTTTATCGGTAGCAATATGGTCGACCGACTTTTGGAGTTGGGCCACGAGGTCGTTGGGTTTGACAATTTCTCCACGGGGCAAGAGAGATTTTTAGTTCGCGCATCGAGAAAGGCTGCTTTCCATCTTGTGCGAGCCGACTTATTGGATTTTGACGCTCTGTGCCATGCAATGCTTGGATGTGACCTGGTTGTTCATCTTGCCGCAAATGCGGACGTCCGGTTTGGGACGCAGCATCCCCGTAAGGATCTCGAGCAAAATACTATTGCTACGTATAACGTTCTGGAAGCTATGCGGTTATCCGGAGTGAGACGCATCGCGTTTTCATCGACCGGATCGGTATACGGCGAGGCGGCCGTGATTCCAACCCCAGAAAACGCTCCGTTTCCGGTGCAAACATCGCTTTACGGCGCTTCTAAAGTCGCTTGTGAAGGACTAATTGCGGCGTACTGTGAAGGTTTCGGCTTTCAATCATGGATTTTCCGGTTCGTGTCGATACTTGGGGAGCGGTACACCCATGGACATGTGTTCGATTTCTACAAGCAGTTGCGCGCCGATCCAACCGTGCTCCGTGTGCTAGGCAACGGAAAGCAACGTAAGTCTTATCTGTACGTGCAGGATTGCGTGGATGCGATCCTGGCCGCAATATCCAAGGCAGAGAATAAGGTCAATATTTTCAACCTTGGCGTTGACGACTACTGCGAAGTGAACGATTCAATCCGCTGGATATGCGAGACGCTTGGCGTCAACCCGCAGATCGAATACGCTGGTGGCGATCGGGGATGGATCGGCGACAACCCTTTCATTTTCCTAAAAACTGATGCGATTCGATCACTGGGCTGGGCGCCAGGACTGACTATACGGGAAGGTATCGTAAGGACCGTCGAGTTCCTCCGCGGGAACGAGTGGGTGTTGGAGGCGCGCTAATGAAAATTTGCGTGCAGGGACTCTGGCATCTCGGTAGCGTCACCGCTGCATGCATGGCTTCAATTGGTCACCACGTCTTTGGCCTGGATCCGGACGCAGTCACGATTGAAAAACTATCGCGCGGTACGGCGCCGATATCCGAGCCGGGGCTCGATCAGTTGATTCAGGCTGGACTCGATTCGGGACGGCTGAGGTTTACGTGTGATACACGATTGGCGTTGAGTGACGCTGAGGTCTTGTGGGTGGCGTACGACACGCCGGTCGACGAGGATGATAGGGCTGACGTCGATTACGTCATCGCGGAAGTAAGGCGCGTGTTGCCGCATCTGCAGGTCGGTGCGCTCGTGCTGCTCTCTTCTCAGTTGCCTGTCGGATCGGTAAAGCGCTTGGAACACGCCGCAGCGCATGACTTTCCCGAGAAGTACCTAACATTTGCGTGCTCTCCGGAGAACCTGCGCCTCGGTAAGGCGCTAGAGGTTTTCATGAAACGGGACCGAATCATCATCGGCGCACGTTCGGAGGCGGACAGAGAGCGATTGCGAGTGATGCTATCGGCGCTCAATGCACCAATCGAGTGGATGTCGGTCGAATCAGCGGAGATGACAAAGCACGCCATCAACGGCTTTCTTGCTACGTCGGTTACTTTCGCCAACGAGCTTGCGGCGATATGTGAACTCGTGGGCGCCGATGCGAAGGAAGTCGAGCGCGGCTTGAAGACGGAGAGCAGGATCGGCCCCGGGGCTTACCTCTCTCCAGGCGCGGCGTTCGCTGGCGGCACGCTGGCGCGAGACATCGCTTTTCTCACGAGTCTTGGCAGGGAGGAACGCTTGACGACCCCGCTGCTATCATCAGTGAAATTCAGCAATGACGAGCACAAGAATTGGGCTAGGCGGAAGCTGCGTTCGCTGCTGCCGAAGCTTCACGAAAGCAAGGTCGCAGTCTGGGGCCTAACGTACAAGCCAGGCACGGATACGTTGAGGCGTTCGGTTGCCGTCGAATTGTGTGATTGGTTGCTAGACATGGGCGCATATGTCGTCGTGCACGATCCTGTCGCGCGCGAAATTCCAGCACGATGGGCGGGGAAGGTCGAGCGTGTGGATTCGCCGCTCGCTGCCCTATGCGACTGCCAAGCGCTGGTCGTCGCAACGGAATGGCCTATCTACCGGGAGATCGAGGGCGAACAGATCACCGCAGTCGCTCCACGGATTGCCGTATTCGACGCAAGTAGATACCTTGCGCGCTTGGCGAACGTCCCCGGCATCAACTACGTTGCAGTTGGTAGTCCTCAACAAGAATCGGCTTAGGTCACTATGCTTCTCCAGAACAAAGTGGCCCTGATTACTGGTGCCAATCAGGGTCTCGGTTATGAGATTGCGCGCCAATATGCGGCCAGTGGTGCGAGCCTGGTGATCTGT
>JBLNBW010000053.1:0-10313 GCA_050260255.1 Rhodospirillaceae bacterium
ACGCGTGGGTGGAGCAGCTCGCGCAACAGGCGGTGCAGGCGTCGCAGCATCGTCACCCGGGCAGCGAGGCACTGCTCGAGCGCATGAGCGAGATGATGTTCGTCGACGCGGTGCGGCGGCACGTCGAGCGTCTGCCCGAGGAAGCGACCGGATGGCTGGGCGGATTGCGCGATCGCTACGTCGGCAAGGCGCTCGGTCTCATGCACGCGGAGCCGGCGCGCGAATGGAACGTCGATCGGCTCGCGAAGGAAGTCGCGCTGTCACGTTCGGCGCTGTACGATCGCTTCGTGCAATTCCTCGGGCAGCCGCCGATGCAGTATCTCGCCAACTGGCGGATGCAGGTCGCGGCCAATCTCCTAAGACAGGGCGACACGCCGATCGCGTCCGTTGCGTTCGAAGCTGGTTACGAATCGGAAGCGGCATTCACGCGCGCCTTCAAGCGGCACACCGGGCTCCCGCCGGCGACATGGCGCCGCGAAGTCGCCGGCCGCCAATGAGACCTAGTCCGCTTCGATGCGCTGGCTCACGTTGTCCACCGTCAGCGGCACGTGTGCGTAGCGTATGTCGGGCGCGGTGCCGTACTTTTCGGTGACCATGGCAATCCACTCGCTCGTGTAGCACGCCTCGGCATCCGCCTTGGTCTTCCAGAAATAAATGCCGCCCGCCTTGTCGCCCCGCTCGGTGAGGAAGTAATGCTTGCGCACGAGGCCGGCTTTGCCGAGATACTTCGGAGCGGTCGATTTGAACACCGCGGCAGCCTCCCCGACGGTCCATGTCCGCGGCAATTGAAACGTGACGATGGCTACGATCATGATGGCTCCTCTCTGCAGTTGCGCGTGCCGGACACTATCGTGGTCCCGCCGGGCGCACGAGCAAGTCGGTGAAGTCAGTCGGCCGCCCGCCGCACTTCGCCGCCGTTGATCAGCAGCACGTCGCCGCTGATCCAGCGAGCGCTCGGTCCGCACAGGTAGCGCACGAGATCGGCTACTTCCTCCACCGTACCCGGACGCTTGATCGGAATGGTCGACAGCCGCTGCTCCCAGCGCTTCGGATCGCGCAGCACGTCGATACGCGCGGTATCGAGGAATCCCGGTGCAACGACGTTACAGGTGATGCCGTGCGGCCCGAGCTCGTCCGCGAGCGACGAATTGAGCGCGTGTAACCCCGCCTTGGAGGCGGCATACGCGGAGAAGGTCGCCTGCGCCTTGATCGCCGCACCGGACGAGATGCTCACGATACTGCCCCCTTGTCCCTGCGCGATCATCTGTCTTGCGGCGTACTTGGCGCACAGCATCGCCCCGGTGAGGTTCACATCGAGGATCTCGCGCCATAAGGCCTCGTCGAGCTCCTGCACCGGCACCCGGTCTGCCGCGCGCGGATACGTCGCATTGTTGACGAGAATGTCGATGCGCCCCATACGCTCCACAGCCGTGCGCATGAGCTGCTGAACGGCACCGCCGTTGCGGACGTCGAGCGAGACGGCGTGCGAGCGCACGCCCAGCGCAGTGATTTCAGCCGCCACGTCATGCACGCCGCGCCAACCCTCCTTGCGTTCGTCGGTGGTGAGCGTGGGCGGCTGACGGTCGCTGCCTGTGACGAGGACATCGGCTCCGGCCCGCGCGAGTGCGATCGCTATCGCCCGTCCCAGCCCTCGCTTACGCGTGGCACCGGTGACGACGGCCACTTTGCCGGCCAATTCACTCATACACATCTCCTCGACTGCGCGCGCACAATGATGCGGCGAGTATAGCAAGCGCTTGATGCGATACCCGGGATACGGCGTGACCACGGCGGCGTGACCAGCCAGTAGAATGGCGGCGGGGAAGTTTCCGGCACCAGAACGACGGGGAATTACTTGACGAGACCCAAGCTCACGCTGCGCTGGCTCACGCTCGGTGTGGCGGCCATATGCACGAGCGTGCTGCTTAATGCGGCGCTGACATACCACAATCTGCGCCGGCTCGACGACGAGCGTCAGTCCGTGGCTCAGGCCGCGGAGTTGAAGCGCACTCTTGCTGCGGTGCTGGGCGCAGTCGTCGAAGCGGAAATGGCCGTACGCAGCTACGTGCTGAGCGGCGGCGGTGCCGGCTATCTCGACGACTACCGAAGAGCGCTCGATCGCAACGACGGACTCATGTCCTCGTTGCGCACGCGCGTGCACGGCCCCCAGCAGGCCGAGCGCTACGGCAGGCTCAAGCGCGCGATGGACCAGAGGCTGGAGCTGCTGCATCGTGTCCTCACCGTTTACCAGAACGAGGGCACGGAAGCGGTCCTCAACATCGTGGCGACGGGTCGCGGCGTGGTTCTGATGGGCGAATTGCGGGACGCCATGGCCGATATGGAGGGACGCAGTAAAGCGACACTCTCCGACGCGGCGGCGCGCGCGGCGCGCGATCTGTTCACCACCCTGTCCGGATTGGTGACGTTGACCCTGGTGAGCGCCATGCTGCTCGTCGTCGTCGCCGTGCGGACGCGGCGCGAGATACGGTTGCGTGAACGCAGCGCCGAAACCGCCTTCGACACGGCGCAAATGTTGCGGCTCGTCATCGATACCATTCCGCAGCGCATTTTCTGGAAGGGTCCGGACGGTCGGTATCTCGGCTGCAATACCGCCTTCGCCCGGGATGCCGGTCGTGAAACCCCCGCCGAAGTCGTCGGCAAAACCGACGCGCAGCTCTACGGCGACGAAGCGGCGGCGCGGTTTTCGGCGACCGACGCGCGTATCTTCAACGACGGCGTATCGCTCGCCGACTACGAGGCGGCCGTAGCGCTGCGCGGCAGGGAAACCTGGCTTAAGAAAACCAAAGTGCCGCTGCACGATGCGAAGGGGCGCGTCATCGGCATCCTGGGCGCATACGAGGACATCACCGCCCGCAAGACCGCAGAGCGGCTGCTCGCCATACGCGGCAAAGCGCTCGATTCCAGCGTGAACGGGATTTTCATCACCGGCGCCCCGGGAAAGGGCAGCCTCATCGAGTACGCGAATCCGGTCATCGAGCAGATCACGGGCTACGCGCCGTCCGAGCTCCTGGGCCGCAACTGCCGCATACTCCAAGGGAAGGAGACCGAGCAGCCGGGCGTCGCCGACATACGGCTCGCGCTGAAGGAAGGGCGGTCGTGCAACGTCGTGCTGCACAACTACCGCAAGGATGGCCGCAAGTTCTGGAACGATCTCACCATCGCGCCGGTACGCGACGAGGATGACGTCATTACGCACCACATCGGCATCGTGAACGATGTGACGGAAAGGGTGTGTCACGAGGAAGCGTTGCAGCGCGAGGCGAATTTCGATGCGCTGACCGGGCTGTCGAACCGCAATCTCCTAGGCGACCGGCTCGGCGAGATGCTCGCTCATGCCCGGCGCGCGCACGAGCGGCTCGCGGTCGTCATGCTGGATCTCGACAACTTCAAGTTCGTCAACGACAGTCTGGGCCATCACGCCGGCGATGCGCTGCTCGTCCAGACCGCCGCGAGGCTGCGTGACACCCTGCGCGAGCACGATACAGTTGCGCGTTATGCCGGCGACGAATTCGTGCTCGTCGTCAGCGACTGCGCCGACGGGGAGAGCGTCGCGTCGCTGATGTCCCGCGTGCTGACGGCCCTTGCCGAGCCGTTGACCATCGCGGAGACCCGGTTGTGCGTGACATGCAGCATGGGAATCAGCATCTATCCCGACGACGGCACGGACGCCGCAACATTGCTGCGGCACGCCGACCTTGCGCTGTATCGCGCCAAGGAAAACGGCCGCAACAACTTCGAATTCTTCGAGCCGGAAATGAGCCGCCGCGTGCACGAGCGTCTGTGGTTGGCGCGCGATCTGCGCACCGGACTGGAGCAGGGACAGTTCTTCCTGCACTTTCAGCCGCAGGTGGATTTGCGCAGCGGCGCGATCGTCGGCGCCGAAGCGCTCGCGCGGTGGCGGCATCCGGCCCAGGGGACCATTATGCCGGCGCGGTTCATTCCGGTCGCCGAGGACAGCGCGCTCATCATGCCGATCGGCGAGTGGATACTGCAGGCGGCGTGCACGCAGTGCAAAGCCTGGCATGACGCCGGCCTTGCGCACATACGCATATCGGTGAATCTTTCGGCGGTGCAGATACGGCAGCGCGGCTTCGCACAAACTGTCGCGAACACACTTCACCGGTCGGGACTGGCGCCGCACTATCTGGAGCTCGAAGTCACCGAAAGCCTGCTCATGCTGCAGACAGATGACGTCGTGCGCACGCTGGCCGACATCCGCCGCATGGGCGTGCGTCTCGCTATCGACGATTTCGGTACCGGATACTCTAGCTTGAATTATCTCAAGCGTCTGCCCGTGGATCGCCTCAAGATCGACGGTTCCTTCCTCAAGGACGTGCCGCGGGACGTGAGCAACCGCTCCATCACGCTCGCTGTCATCGCGCTCGCCCGGAACATGGGGCTGGGTATGATTGCCGAAGGCGTGGAGAACGAAGAGCAGCTCGCTTTCCTGCGCGATCACGATTGCGACGAGATCCAGGGCTATCACTTCAGCAAGCCGCTTGACTCCGAGGCGCTGGCCGAGGTGCTGAGCGCTCATCGAACGGTGAGTGCGGCGTAGCGCATCGGGCGCCAGCGTGCCGCGGTGCCGCGCGCCGATGCGGAGGAGGACGTTGCATGGCAGAAGAACTGGCGCAGACTGAGAGCGATGCCCGGCCGCGTGCCTGGATATTGCCGGTCATCGTGCTGTCGCAATTCGCCGGCACGTCGCTGTGGTTCGCGGGCAATGCGGTAATGGCGGACCTCCAGCGCGATTGGGGATTGTCCGAGCATGCGCTGGGCGATCTCACATCGGCAGTGCAGCTGGGTTTCATCGCCGGCACCCTGGTGTTTGCCTTCTTCACCATTTCGGACCGCTACTCGCCGCGGCGGGTGTTCTTCGTGTGCTCGCTGCTCGGCGCCGTGGCCAACGTTGCCTTTTACGGGGTGGCGCGCGACGTTGCAGTGCTTCTCGCATCGCGTTTTCTCACCGGGTTCTTTCTCGCAGGCATTTATCCCGTCGGCATGAAGATCGCTGCCGGTTGGTACCAGCGGAGTCTGGGCAACGCAATCGGCTGGCTGGTCGGTGCGCTGGTGTTCGGCACGGCGTTCCCGCACGGCTTGCGCGCAGCCGGGCATGGGATGTCGTGGGAGCTGGTCGCCTGGGGCGTGTCCGGCCTCGCCGCGGCGGGCGGGCTCTTGATGCTGGCGCTGGTGCCGGACGGTCCCTACCTCGCGAAGGGCGCGCGCTTCGATCCCCGCGCGCTGGCCGTCGTGTTTCGCTCGCGCGACTTTCGTGCGTCGTCCTTCGGCTACTTCGGGCACATGTGGGAGCTCTATGCGTTCTGGGCGTTCGTGCCGGTTGTGCTTGCGGCGCATGGAAGCGTTGCATCGGGGAGCAGCCTGTCAACGTGGGCGTTCGTGATCATCGCTGCAGGCAGCGTCGGGTGCATCGCCGGCGGGCTGGTGTCGTTGCGTGTGGGCAGCGCGCGTGTCGCTTATGCGCAGCTGCTCGCGTCCGGTGCCTGCTGTGCGCTGTCCCCACTCATGTTTCATGCGCCCGCACCGCTGTTTCTGGCGTTCCTCGTTTTTTGGGGCGTCGTCGTCGTGGGCGATTCGCCGCAATTTTCCGCGCTCAATGCGCGTAACGCGCCCAGGGAGCTGGTCGGCTCCGCGCTCACCATCGCGAACTGCATCGGCTTTGCGATCACCATCGTGACGCTGCAGCTCCTTGGTCGCCTCGCTGCGCACATCGATGCGGCATACCTCTATTTGCCGCTCGCCGCCGGCCCGGTGTTCGGCTTGTACGCGATGAGGCGGCTGGTGACGGAACAGGTCCGTACGTAAAAAGAGCGCCGCGGCGCTCTTTCAATGCACGGTGGGGCGATGGTTCAGTGCCGCATGCTGTCCGGCACTTTGCCGCCGTTTTCCTCGATCTTGCGCATCACCGCCTTGTGTAGCGCGATGTTCTGCTCGGCACTGCCGTCGGCACCGGCGTGCACGTTGAGCTCCTGCGCCAGCGCCTTGCGTGCGCTCAAGCTCGAGTCGAGGTCAAGCAGTTTCAGGAGATCGACGATCGATTCCCGGTAATTGCCGCCGCCGCCCTTCTGTGAAGCGAGCTGCGACAGCACCGCATCGACATCGACGTTCTGCAGCGACGCCTGCGACCCGCTGGAGCCCTGCATGCCGCTCGGCGGCTGTGTCTGTGGCGTGCCGGCGCTGGTGTTCTGGACTCCCCCGGGCGCCTGTCCCGCCGATTGTGCCGGGGGCTGCGTTTGCTGCTGCGAAGAACCGGAAAGCGGCCCCGCGCCTTGTGCCGCGGCAGCGGAGCCATGGTGGCGTAGCTTGTCGAGGATGGCACCGAAAATGCCCATGCGCTTGCTCCTGGTTGTGATGTGGCAGGATTTCGGTGCTGCAAAGGCGATGCCGCCCGCTGCCCACAGACGAGCAGCGGCGCGGCGCCTCAGGCCCGCACGCGGTCTTTCAGGCTGGGCTTGAAGAAGAGTGAGCGGACATGCTCGCCGGCGCGGTTCACCCACGCCAGTCCCCGGACGATGGCCTCGGCGTTGCGCATCGCGTTCAGCGCGACACGCCGTTCGTGCTCCGACAGGCGCGCCGCCATGATCTTGTTGTAAATGATCGGGCCGATTAAAAGCTCGTTATTCCTGCTCATGTTGTTCTCCTTCATGTGCTGTGAAACCGCGACTCCAGTATTTCCCTAGGCCTCAACGACTTCGGTTGCACCTGTAGACGTGAAGGAGCACCGTTTGTTGCATTGCAGCGGCTGATATATTGTCAGCAGCCGAATCAATTATTCTTGGGGATGCAGGCGTAACGGCCATGCGATCGGTTGGCCCTGGCAGTTCATGTGCTGCACAGCTCGAGCTTGAGGCAGGCAACGCAGGCGGTGCATCTAAAGAAGACGCGGCAGGATCGCTGCCGCGTCGCCTCCAGCAGCTCGCGGCCACTGGAGTACCCCCGGGGGAGGAGGAGCCCCGGAGAGATGGCGCTAGTGTTTCACCGTGGACTTGCCGAAGAGCTGCTCGGTCAGGTCTTCAAGCTTATGCAGCGTCCACAGCAACCCGTCCGCGAAAAGATCGGCGTGGTGCATCGCATCGAGCGACAGCTGACGCTCGTGCTCGGACAGGTGAGACGCTTCGATTTTGCCGTAGATGGATGAGTCGTTTTTGACACTGGCTGCGGTTCTCATGGCCTTTTCCTTTCAACTTCGGCTTACGGGATCTGCTGGTAGCCGTCTATGCATCAATCACTTCGGTTACAGTATAAGCCGGTCCGACGGTAAATGATGCGCCGCAGCAGCTGATAAGTTGTCTCGCGCCGGGATACTAAATCTTATTCGAAGCCCCGCGCCGACCGCGTTGAGGCACGCTACTCACCCGATGACTTTTTGGACCTTGTTCCGCGTTGCACCGCGACCCATCGCGTTCGGCATGCTGTATACGACTGCGGCGGCCGTGGGACAGACCATGCTCATCTCGCTTTTTCTTCCCGGCATCAAGGCGAGCCTCGGTCTGGGCGATGCGGACGTGGCTGTCATCTTCACGGTCGCTACGCTTGCGAGCGCGGCTGCGCTGTGGCAGGTCGGCACTTGGATCGACACGACGGACCTCATGCGCTATGCGCTCTCGTCCGCCACATTGCTCCTCTTATCCTGCGCGCTCGTGGCGGCGTCACCCGTTCCCGCCGTGTTCTTCGCCGCCATGTTTTGCTTGCGCCTGGCGGGCAACGGCTTGCTCAATCACGTGGCGATCACCGCGACGGCACGGCACTTCTCCGCCGAGCGTGGGCAGGCGTTGTCCATCGTGCTCCTCGGTACGTCGATCGCCGAAGGCCTGCTGCCGGCCGTGTTGCTGCCGCTTATTGCGGCATGGGGATGGCGCTGGACGCTCGTCGCGCTCGGGTGTTTCGGCTTTCTGCTGACACTCGTCGGCGCGCTTGTCATCAGGCGGGATATCGCTTTTCGGACAGCACATCCGCGCGTGGCCGCCATGCCGGCGAGTGCCGCGCCGGACAGTGCGTCCAGTGTCCCTGCCGATCGGAGCTATTTCCTATTCGCAGCGCCCCTTTTTGCCGGGATGTGGCTCTGCACGACCGCGGCCATCTTTCACCAGGCGCTCATAGCCGAGGCGAAAGGCTTTACGTTCCAGTGGTTCGCGGTGTCGTTCGTCGCATTCGCGATCGTGCGCGCGCCCGTGTCGATCGTCACCGGACGCATCGTGGATCGAATCGGGTCGGACATATTATTTTGCCTGCATCTATTGCCGTTCGTCCTCGGCACGGCGGCGCTGATCCTCGTCGATACGCGCTGGGTCGTGCCGTTTTTTTGGTTGTGCGCCGGCATCACGGGCGGAATAGGGGCGGTCGTACAGTCGACGGTCGTCGCCGAGCGTGTGCGACGCGAGCAACTAGGCAGGGCGCGCAGCGTGCTCGGCGCGGCGGGGATCGTTGCGAGCGCCGTGGCGCCGTCACTCTATGGCTACGCGCTCGCCGGTGGCGCCACGATGACGGCTGTCTTATGGTCGTCGGTGCTATTCATGCTTGTTGCCACCGGCCTCGGCATCGTCGCAGCCAAACGCCGCCGCTCGCGATAAAGCGCGCGCAAGCCCGCCGCCGCTGGCGGCGCGCCGAGCGCTCTGTCAGTTCAGGGCGCTGGCGAGCTTCTTACGGTACTCGGACACGAGGTCCGGGTGCGCAGCGGCGAGAGTGAACATCGCGAGCATCTGCTTGCGGGCCTCGCCGTCGCGCCAGGCCTTGTCCCGTCGGACGATTTCCAGCAGCTGCTCCATTGCCTCGCGCCACGCCTTCCGTCCCGCCAAGGCGCCGGCAAGGGCGAGGCGGCTGTCCACATCGGACGGATCTGCCGCGACGCGTGCTCGAAGATCGGTTTCGTTGCCACGCGACCGCGCGTAACCGATGCCCTGCTTCACCGCGGCGACGCGCGCATCCCAATCGATGTTGGGCCGTATGCCTTCCAGAAGTTGCGACGCTTCGTCCGGATTCCCGGTTTCGAGGAGGAGCTCGGCAAGATCTATGCGAGCCAGTTCATTCGATGCGTCGAGCGATACCGCTTGCCGCAGCGCAGCTTCGGCGCCCGCAGTGTCGCGAGCGGCACGCAAGCCGATTGCGCGCACACGGGCCGCCTCGGCCGGTGCCGGCGCGATTTTTTCGATGAAGGCGCGCAGCTCGCGCTCCGGCAGAACGCCGACGAACTGATCGACGTGCTCAGCGTCGCGGAATGCGCGAACATCGGGAATAGAGCGTATGCCGAAAACCTGCGACAGCTCGGGGTTCTCGTCGGAATTGACTTTCGCGAGCCGGAAGCGGCCATCGTATTCGACGGCGAGCCTCTCCAGCATGGGACCGAGCGTGCGGCACGGAGCGCACCATGGCGCCCAGAAATCGACGAGAACGGGGATCTGCCGCGAAGTTTCGAGCACTTCCCGCTCGAACGTGGCCGAGGTGACATCCAGTACGTACGGTGATTTCACGCGCCCCTGCCTTGCGGTTTCGAGTCAACGCGAAGGTACGGGCGGGCGGCGGGCTTTTCAAGCGTAGTGAGGCGTACGCGAGCCGCGCACGCCTCGGTCGATCACTTGCCGACAGGTGCCTTGCCCGTCGAGAGGTCCATGATCATGCGGGCCGCCAGATAGAGGCGAGGCTCTATCGAGGCGCTGATGACGTACTCGGCGTTGGTCGAGTGCGAGCCAAAACCGCGCAGGCCGAAACCCTCGACGACCGGCGCTTTGGTCTCCAGTGCAGCGAATGCCGCATCGGTGCCGCCCCCCGTCGGTCGATCACGCACAGTGAGCTTCTGTCCGATTTCTTCGTAGATCGAGCGCGCGTGAGCGCCGAGCGCGCGGGAAGCCTCGGTTGCCTGCAGCGGCGGGCGTCGCCGCTCGAAGGAGAGCTCCACTTTCGCTTTCGGCAGCAGTTGATTCTTGACGCGCTCGCGCAAGGTCTGCTCGATGCCGTCGAGATCGGACACGCGATCGACGCGTATGTCGGCCTGTGCGGTCGCTTCCGGCGGGATCATGTTGCGCACGACCCCGGCGCGCGCGAGTGTCCAGTTGACCTGGCGGCCGACCGACGGATCGGAAAGGTCCCGCGCCTGCAGAACCTGATGCGCCAGCTCGTAGAGCGCGTTCACGCCGCGCTCCGGCGCAGAGCCGGCATGGGAGGCCTGGCCCTTCACGACCAGGGTGGCAGCGCCGATACCGCTTGTCGCAAGGCGCACCTGATCGGTCTCCGGTCCGCCGCCGCCTTCGAACGACATCACGGCGTCGTGCTCGGCACCG
>JBLNBW010000054.1:0-13967 GCA_050260255.1 Rhodospirillaceae bacterium
GTCGGCGGCTACTGGTTCTGGTTCTTCATCCGGGTCGACGTCGCCGCGGAAGGCAACAGCCCGCTGCGCATCATGCGCGCGGACCTGTTCATTTTGTCGTTGCTCGCCAGCGTAACGCTAGGCCTCGTGTGGGCCTATCTGCAGGCGACGGGCGGCCCCGCGGCCCTCGTGCTGTTCGGCCTGCACATCATCGCGACGACGGTGCTGTTCGGATCGGTGCCCTGGTCCAAGTTCGCTCACATGTTCTTCAAGCCGGCGGCCGCCTTCGAGAAAAGAGTATCGAGGGCCAATGGCACAGCCGAGAATCTGCCGACGCAGACCCGTGACGATCCGGAACAACAAAAAAGACACTCCATGGAACTGTTGCGAGATGCTCCGATGGACATGGGACTTGGCATCAAGCGCGATGCGCCCCGCCATTATTAGAAAACAGCCCGCAAGTTCAATCGAAAAAGAGCAAGGAGCCGACTTATGCCTACCTTCGTCTATATGACGAGGTGCGACGGATGCGGACACTGCGTCGACATCTGTCCCTCGGACATCATGCACATCGATGAGACCTATCGGCGTGCCTACAACATCGAGCCGAACATGTGCTGGGAGTGCTACTCCTGCGTCAAGGCTTGTCCGCAGCATGCGATCGACGTGCGCGGATACGCCGACTTCGCGCCGCTCGGCCACAGCGTTCGCGTCGACCGCGACGAGCGGAAAGGCACGATCGCGTGGAGGATCAAGTTCCGGGACGGTACAGAGAAGAACTTCCTGTCGCCCATCACCACCAAGCCCTGGGGCACGGCGATCCCCAAGCTCGCGGAGGTTCCCGCGCCGAGCCCGGAAATGCGAGGCAGCCAGCTCCTGTACAACGAGCCGAAATATATCCGCTTCGACGACGGCGGTTTGCGTACGCTTCAATCCGCCGGTCTCAAGATGAAGAAAGGCGTGTACTACTAACATGGCTTACCAAACGATCATCGAAGACGGCATCGACATCCTGGTCGTCGGTGCAGGCCTTGGCGGCACGGGTGCCGCATGGGAAGCGAGATTCTGGGGACAGAACAAGAAGATCGTCATTGCCGAGAAGGCGAACATCGATCGCTCCGGCGCGGTCGCGCAGGGTTTGTACGCCATCAACTGCTACATGGGCACGCGCTGGGGCGAAAACAATCCGGAGGATCATGTCCGCTACGCGCGCATCGACCTGATGGGGCTGGTGCGGGAAGACCTGCTGTTCGATATGGCCCGTCACGTGGATTCGACGGTGCATCAGTTCGAAGAGTGGGGCCTGCCCATCATGAAGAACCCGAAGACCGGGCACTATCTGCGTGAAGGCCGATGGCAGATCATGATTCACGGCGAGTCCTACAAGCCGATCGTGGCCGAGGCCGCCAAGAAGTCGGCGGACAAGGTCTTCAACCGCATCTGCGTCACTCACCTGCTGATGGATGAAAGCAAGGAGAACCGGGTGGCCGGTGCGGTTGGCTTCAACGTCCGCACAGGCAACTACCACGTCTTCAAGTCGAAGACGGTGATCTGCGGTGCGGGCGGCGCCTCCAATATCTTCAAACCGCGTTCTACGGGCGAAGGTGCCGGCCGCACCTGGTATGCGCCCTGGTCGTCCGCGTCTGCCTACGGGCTCATGATCAACGCCGGCGCCAAAATGACGCAGATGGAAAATCGCATCGTGCTGGCGCGCTTCAAGGATGGTTACGGCCCGGTCGGCGCCTACTTCCTGCATCTCAAGACTTATACGCAAAACGCTCTGGGCGAAGAGTACGAATCGAAATGGTTCCCCGAGCTGCAGAAAATGGTCGGCAAGGCGTATCTCGATCCGGAAGCGTCGCACTTGACCCATCGGCCGATCCCGACGTGTTTGCGTAACCATGCACTGATCAGCGAAGTCAATGCGGGCCGCGGCCCCATCCACATGGTGACGATGCATGCCTTCCAGGATCCGCACCTCGAAGAGGTCGGTTGGGAGAACTTCCTCGGCATGACGGTGGGCCAGGCGGTGCTGTGGGCCGCCACCGACGTGGATCCCAAGAACGAGAATCCCGAGCTCACCACATCCGAGCCCTACGTCATGGGGTCGCACGCGACCTGCTCGGGTGCGTGGTGTTCGGGTCCCGAGGATGTGTCCCCGCCCGAGTATTTCTGGGGCTACAACCGCATGACGACGGTCGAAGGTCTGTTCGGCGCCGGCGATGCGGTCGGCGGCACGCCGCACGCCTTTTCATCCGGCTCGTTCACCGAAGGTCGTCTCGCCGCGAAAGCCGCGTGCAAATACATCGACGATGGCAAGGGCGAAGGCATCGTCGTATCCGATGAGCAGATCGAGCGCCGCAGGAAAGAGATCTACAAGCCCCTGGAGCATTACAGGATCTACCGCAATGCGGTGGTGGCGGGCACTGTCAACCCGCACTACATCAATCCTCAGCAGGGCCTGGACCGTCTGCAGAAGCTCATGGACGAGTATTGCGGCGGCTATACCGTCGGCTACATGACCAACGAGAAGCTACTCAATATCTGCTTGAAGAAGCTCAAGATCATGGAGGAAGATCTGGAGAGCCTCGCCGCGAAGGACATTCACGAGCTGCTGCGTGCGTGGGAGCTGAAGCACCGGCATCGGGCCGCAGAGTGCGTCGCGCAGCACACGCTGTTCCGCAAGGAAACCCGCTGGCCGGGGTACTACTACCGGGGCGACGTCATGAAGGTAGACGACGAAAACTGGCACGTGCTGACCGTTTCGCGCCGCGATCCGGAAACCGGCGAATACACCATGGAGAAGGCGCCCTGCTATCACCTGGTGGGTGACGACGAGTAGCAAGCGACCGCGTGAACATCATTGAGAAAACCGATGACGAGATCCGCGCCATAGCAGACCCCCTGTGGCGCGACCTCCTCAAATACTCGAACGAAGGCAAGTACGGAGAATTCGTCAAGAAGTTCGCGCGATCCCTCGCGCTTGCGATGAATCAAGTCGTGGTGAATCACCAGTTCGCGAACAGCGAGCTCGCCAGAAACCTGTCGGACGATTTCGACTATCTCGGCATCATCCGCCGGGGCGAACATGTGACGGTTCTGTACCGGCAGCGGAGCAGCAAGAAGCCGGGCGAATGGCTGGGCCGGCTTGTCCTCGGTTATGAGAATGACGAGGTCAGGATTTTTGCGGCCTCGATCTTCTGAGCAGTCAGTTCGGATTCGACATGATTGAAACCATTCAGAACGGCAAGTTTGTCGAGCTCACCTACAAGGTAACCGACAAAAAATCAGGGCACGTCCTCACCGGCGTCGAATTCCCGTTGGGCTATGTGCACGGACACAACGAAATTCTGGCTCCATCGGTCCACAAAGAGCTGGAAGGCAAGTCCGCCGGGGACGTCATCGAAGTGCCGATCGACGGCAATCGCATCTTCGGCCCGAGAGACGAGTCGCTGGTTTTTACCGATCACATCGAGAACGTGCCCGAGGAGTATCGGCAAATCGGCACCTCCATCCTCATGGAAAACGACAAGGGCCAGACGCGCAGCTTCATCGTGACGCGGATGGACGACGAGACATTGACCGTCGATGGCAACAATCCGCTTTGCGGCAGAGAGGTGGTGTTTAAGCTCGAGATACTGACCGTGCGCGAGGCCACCGATGAAGAAACACGAGCGGGCGGTGCGATCGCTGCGGCCGCGAATATCGACCCATCGCTCATGAGACCCGTTTGAGCAGCGGTGTCGAAGGGCATCCGACAAATCTGAGCTTCATTCCTTGCTTTGCAATCCGACTTACGGAAAAAGGTGACTTATGAGCGAGCAAAAACCCATCACCAAAGTTCCTGACGGCCATACGCGTTTTTATACGACTCGTCAGAAGGCGCCAACCGAAAAGGGATTTGTCGGTTACGAGACCGTCTGGAAACCGTTCCAGAAGCAAGTCGAATACAAGACGCCGAAGAAGCCGTAGGCGTGATGGACCTGGAAAGCTACACCGCCAAGGACGCAAAGGACGCTAAGGACAGCTTCAACACGAAGGACTCAAAGGATCTAGAGTAAAAGCTGGCTAACAGATGCGGCTTGGATGAATGTCGAGGCGCGAAGAAACCGATTGGTTTACTTCGATACCTTTGAGTCCTTCGCGTCCTTAGCGGTTAGGCTTTTGACTTCCTTTGCGTCCTTGGCGTCCTCCGTGGTAAAGCTTTTCGGCTCTCGCGGCTCTTCTACCGCGCCGAATGTCCCGTGAGCTTCACTTCGACGTTCTGCGCGGCGTCCAGCCCCGCGTAGTACTCACGCAGTATCGCGAGCACTTCCGGACGACTGAACTCGGCCGGCACGTCCGCGCCTTCCGAAAGCCACTTGCGCAGCTTCGTCCCCGAGACCAGCAGCCGGTGCTGCTCCTCGTGCGGACAGGTACGTGCCGAGGCCATGCCGCCGCAGGCGTAGCACCAGAACGTCCAATCGATCTTGAGCGGCTTGGTCTCGAGGGCATCGGGCGGAATCTCGTCGAAGATGTGATGCGCGTCGAACGGGCCGTAATAGCTGCCGACGCCGGCGTGATCGCGCCCGACGATGAGGTGCGAGCAGCCGTAGTTCTGGCGGAACAGCGCGTGCAGCAGCGCTTCGCGCGGGCCGGCGTAACGCATGTCGAGCGGATAGCCGGCCTGCAGCACCGTACCCTTCACGAAATACTTCTCCGCGAGCACCGCGATCGCGCGCGTGCGCACCTCGGCGGGAATGTCGCCCGGCTTCACGTTGCCGAGCAGTGAATGCACGAGCACTCCGTCGCAGGTCTCGATCGCGACCTTGGCGAGATATTCGTGCGACCGGTGCATGGGATTGCGTGTCTGGAACGCCGCAACGCGCGACCATCCGAGGCGCTCGAATTCGGCGCGCGTCTCCGCCGGCGTCATGAAAAGCGCCCCGTACTTCGCCTTGAAGCCCCCATCGGAGAGCACTTTCACGGGCCCCGCGAGGTTCACGTCGCCTTGCGCCATCACCATCGCCACGCCCGGGTGCTCGAGATCCGTCGTGCGGAACACCGAGGCGCATTCGTGCGCCTTGTCGATGCGGTATTTCTCCGTCACCTTCATCGTCGCGAGCACGTCGCCGCCATCCGGGTCGATCAATGCGATATCGTCGCCGACCTGGATGCGCGCCGCCGCCACTTCGTCTGCGGACAGCGTGATGGGGATGGGCCAAAACAACCCGCTCGCGGTGCGGTAGCCATCGCATACGCCCTGCCAATCTGCGTGAGTCATGAAGCCGTCGAGCGGGGTGAATCCGCCGATGCCCAACATGATGAGATCGCCTTTTTCGCGCGAGCTCACCTTGAGCTTCGGCAACGTCCGGGCACGCGCGCGTTCCGCCGCGAGCGCCTCGCCGATCAGCATGAGAGGCTTCAGGTCCAACTTGCCGTGCGGGTGGACTAGCGCCATGGTTGCGCGCTCCGGGTAGGCCGTACGCCGCAACGCACACGCGCGAGCGACGCAACGAGATGCAAGCTCACAATAAACTCCTCCTTCGACGGGATGTCTTGTTTGAATATTACGCCGTTCCGGCGTGACGCAACCGCCGCGGCGGCCGCCTGCCTCATAAAAAATGCTGATGGCCTCATCATCTGCGCCGTTGCCGACATGAGCCTCAATTGGAACTGGCAGCCTTAAGGCTCCCACATGGACCGTGCCGGAAGCGCCTTATCGAGTGGCGAGCGATCGATGAAGTAAAAGGCATCGAAGTGATCGCGGGGCACGAGCTCGATGCCGTTCTCCATGCCGGCGGCGTTGCCGTTCTGCATCCACCACGTCGGGTGCTCGGTCAAAAAAGGCGCATTGGAAAGAAAAAACGAAAACACATGACCGGCATCGTGCAGCTTCTTGTCGAGTGAATTGGCCGCGGTGGGAGTCAGCCAGTCGCCCTGTGTGCCGCTCGCTTCGTAGGCCGTGAGCGCAATGTTGAATACTCGCTTGCCCGTCATTGCGGCGAAAAAGAAAACGCCTGACTTGAGATCGCCATAACCCCACCAGTCGGCTTGCGAGCGGTTGTGCGAAACGTGGCTGGTATGAGCCGACAACACGGCTCGTGACGCACGGTGCTTCTCCATCAGCAGGACAAGATTTCTGCCCTGCGCACGGTCCCGCTCGTTCCAGCTCAGGATGTCGTCCGACCAATTGTAGTTGTAGAAACCCAGCCACCCGAGCAATGTCGACGCCGAAAGCGCGAGCTCGAAGGCGTCGTCGCCGCTGCGCATCGTGGTTTTGTTCTGTTCAATGCCGATCGCTCTCGATCTGTCGAAGACGTCGGTGAGGGCGGCACGACATCGCTCGTAGTCGGCTTGCGGCAGAAATCGCCCATCGCGCTGCAGACGCTCATAAATCGGAGCGATTTCCCTCCACGAAGCAGTCCCATACACCGGACAGTAACGCTTGATGCTGTCCACAAGCGAAGAAGCAATGCCGACGGCTCCGCTCAACGATTCAATCCTGGCGTAGTGCTCCCAGGGACGGTCCCATACATCCATACCCCGAAAGACGACCGGGTCGGACGGGTGCTCACGGTTGTAATCGCAAAGCCATTCCCACAACGGCACGTCAGCCGCCGTCGGCATGTAAAGCACGTCGACGGGAACAGCGGTCTTCGTCGCTGTGCATGCGGACAGCCAGCGACCGAGTTGGACGCTGCGCAATGTCGGGTTCTCCCACACAATCAACCTGAATCCATGGCGCTCCACCAGATATCGAATAAGCCGCGCCTGGATACGCAGGAAGACGGAAGAACCGTGGATCGATTCCCCTATGGCAACGACGTCCGATGCATCAACCGGCACCTGGAGCGAGGCTGATAGCTCGGCATCGGTTATCGCTTCAGGCGCCTTGCGAATCTCCACGACGCCGGGAAGCGCACCGAGGGCGGATGTGCTGACCAAGAGCGCGGCAATGAACGCGTATGATCTCACGGTGTTTCCTGCGTTTACCGGAGCTCCGCAATATCCCCGGCGAAGCGGAGCGGCCAGGCTGCGAAAGCCCCGGCATCATGGGCCACTCCTCCTCCACCTGCGGCGAGATCACTACGCCCCGCACGATCCTGGAGCTCGCGTGGCATTTTCACGACTGGAAGTTACACGGGAGTGCCGCACAACAAAGCCTCGGGCTATGAACATCATCGAAGTGCGGATGTCGACGGCCCTATATTTGCAAGGGGAGTTATTTATATACCAATGGGGACCGCCATGAACACGCCTGTGGAATTCGTTTCTTCCTGGCAGATTTCGCTGTCGGCCGATGGACAGCAGATCGTCCTACAGCCGTGGGTGGGTAAGCCGGGACAGGCCGAAATACCGGCGCAGCATTTCGCGCTCACGCTGCCGATCGCCCGCATGCTGCAGAGGCAGCTCGCCGAATCAATACGCGTATTGGAGCAGCACGATACCGACATGTCCGGCGAGTCGGAACGCCGCAAGACGCAGCAACCGGTGGCCAGGGACAGACGCAAGGCGCGCCACTTCGAGGGCAGCCCTTCGGCGCACGCGGACGGGCAGCACGCTTCGGACCAGGCGGAGCGAGCGAGACGGGACCCGGAAGAGTAGTTCCCCGCAGTCCAATCCCGTACCGAAGACGGCGCGCGCCCTGTAGTCCGCGATGGGCCTGTCACTTTTGGCTCCGCAGGAGTATGTTGATCGTTGCTCCGCGCGCCACCGGCGCAATGCGCGCGGCGGACCGTTTCCTCACACGCGCGCACCCGCGCCGCATGACGCGCAACGTTCGTTCACCGGACGGCAGCCCGCCGGGAAAGACGATCAGCGCGGCATTTCTCGCGTTGCGACTCGCCCATCTCGCGAAGCCCGTCCTTTTGCGCAAAGCGACAGGAGGCTCCCATGCCCGCCAAACGACTGAAGGATTTTCTGGACAGCAATCAGGTGAAGTACGTCGCGATCACGCACTCGCTTGCCTACACCTCGCAGGAGATCGCGCAGTCCGTGCATATCCCGGGAAACAAGCTGGCGAAAACGGTCGTGGTAAAGGTCGACGGCAAAATGGCCATGGCGGTTCTGCCGGGGACGGAAAAAGTGAGCGTCGACATGCTGAAGGAAGCAACCGGCGCGGCGACAGTCGAGCTCGCCACCGAACGTGAGTTCCAGGATCGGTTTCCCGAGTGCGATATCGGCGCGATGCCGCCGTTCGGCAATCTGTACGGCATGGACGTTTATGCCTCACCGCATCTTGCCAAGCACGAGATCGCCTTCAACGCCGGCACACACACGGAAGTGATTCGGATGCCGTATCAGGATTGGGAACGACTCGTGATGCCGAAGATCGTCGAGCTCTCGCGTCAGCCGATGATGGCGTGAAACAACCGCAGCGCGACGCGCGCTGCAGCCGTCGCCAGGACGAAAAGCGATCACCACAGGGGGTTGACGCTCGCAACGGACGCATTTCATTGAAGCCATTCCTGATGGAGCTGCGATTTTCGTGGTGATCGACCGGCAACATACCGGCGCGCTGGAAGGCGGGCTGCAATCCAGCCGCATCACGTGCGCCAGTTGACGAGGGCCGAACGCGCATGCCGACCCTGCCGCAGAACGGAGTACGTCTCCAGTGCGGCATGCTCTGGCGTGCAATCGTTGATCGCTCGCGTGACGCCCTCGCCCGCGGCGCGCTGTTGCCGATCGAGACCCAGCAGAAAACGATCGACGATAGCGGTGTTCGCTTCATGGTGCGCCGGGTGTCGACGCTCGCTCACAAGGCGGCACAGCGCCCGGCAAAGCGCGACGACGCATGCTCCATCGCACATACGTTTCCGGTGGAATCCGAGCTGTTCCTGGCGAAGGTGTCCGATACGCACATGGCCTTGCTCAACAAGTTCCCCGTCATTCCACACCATGTGGTGCTCGTCACGCAGCAGTACGTCCCACAGGAAGCACTGCTGGACCACGCCGACTTCGCCGCGCTGGCCTGCTGTCTATCCGAGTACGAGGCATTGGGTTTCTACAATGGCGGAGCGACTGCCGGAGCGAGCCACCCGCACAAGCATTTGCAGCTGGTGCCGCTGCCGCTCGGTTGCGATCGTACGGTGCCGATAGAGTCGTTGCTGGATCACATGCCCCGATCGAGCACCGTCACCACGGTGCCCGGCTTGCCCTTTCGCCATGCATTTTGCCGATGCGAGGCGCTTCTGCCCGGCGCCGCCGAGCGTCTGTCCGAGAGCTATCGCGGCCTGCTCGCTGCAGTCGGCATCCACACTAGGCTGCTTGACGGCGTGCCTCACCAGTGCGCGCCGTACAACGTGCTCGTCACGCAAGGTTGGATGCTGCTCGTTGCAAGGACGCGCGGAGACTTCGACGGTATCTCGATCAATGCCTTGGGCTATGCCGGCTCGCTTTTCGTGAAGAGCGACGGCAGTTCGACCGTGTGCGGCAGGTTGGTCCTATGACAGTCTTGAAAGCGGTAGGTGATGCACTGAAGAAGTGATCAGCGAAGGGCGCCTGAATGGCTCGCCGCCATCCAGGCGCAAGAGCTCGCTACACGGGATGTTCTTCGAACATGCTCCTGTTGGTGTTCTCCCACTCCGTCACCTGACGTTCGGCCTCGTCCTTGGCAATGCCGTAACGCTCCTGGATTTTGCCGACGAGCTGATCGCGATTCCCAGCAATCTGATCCAGGTGATCGTCTGTGAGCTCGCCCCATTGCTCTTTGACCTTGCCCTTGATCTGCTTCCAGTTGCCTGCGATTCGATCCCAGTTCATGTGATGGCTCCTTCAATGGGCCAAACCGATGCGCGCGACAGGGACATTCCGCCTTGGCGCGCGGCGTTGCCTCCCGCCCGGCACAGCATGCGCTCAGGCGCGCAGCTGACGAGCGATTGCTAGACCCGCGGAGTTCGTCCACTGACCAGATGAATCACCAATAAAACCACTCCGATGAGGAAAAGCACCCATGCGATCTGACTTGCGACCGCAGCTACTCCGAATAACCCCAGCGCGCCTGCAACCAATCCGACGACCAGAAACACCAGCGCGTAATACAGCATAGCGAAACCTCTTTGAGGTGACCGACCTGCTATTCAGGCTGCATAAATCATGCCGAACACCTCTACTTCGTTGGCTGCCAAGCACGTGGATTGCATCGCACGCGAGCTCGCTGCCGTGTTCCTCTTTCTCTAATGCGTGTAGTGTTACGACACGGCGTCTCGCCATCCAACACTGATGTCCGTATCGTTATTCGAGGAGGTCCGACGTGGCGACTGCGAAGTTCGACGCGATCATCATCGGCACCGGGCAGGCGGGACCGTCCTTGGCTGCGCGGCTTGCGGCCGCCGGGCAGCGCGTTGCCATTATGGAGCGCGGCCGCTTCGGCGGAACCTGCGTCAACACCGGCTGCATTCCGACGAAGACCCTGGTCGCGAGCGCGTACGCAGCGCATCTGGCGCGCCGTGCGGAGGAGTACGGTGTCGGCACCGGCCCGGTGACCATCGACATGAAGCGTGTGAAAGCCCGCATGGACGAGGTGTCGGGGCAATCACGCGAGGGCGTGGAGAAGTGGATGCGCTCGACGCCCAACATTTCCATCTATCAGGGACATGCGCGCTTCGTAAGTCCGCGGCGCGTAGTGGTGGGTGAACAGGCACTGGAGGCAGAGCGCATCTTCATCAACGTCGGCGGCCGGCCGAGCACGCGCGGCATCGAAGGCACTGACCGCGTACCCTACCTCACCAGCTCGAGCATGATGGACGTGGATTTCGTCCCGGAGCATCTCCTCATCGTGGGCGGCAGCTATATCGGACTGGAATTCGGCCAGATGTACCGCCGGTTCGGCAGCCGCGTGACCATAGTGGAAATGGGGCCGCGGCTGATCGGACGGGAAGACGAGGACGTGTCGCAGGAAGTGAAGACCATCCTGGAGCGTGAAGGCATCGAAGTGCGGCTCGAGGCGAAGTGTCTCTCCCTTGCGCCCCACTCGCGCGGCGTATCGGTGCATGTCGACTGTACCGAAGGGGCACCCGACATTGCCGGAACCCACGTGCTGCTGGCGACAGGCCGCACGCCGAACACCGACGATCTCGGACTGGAAACGGCCGGCGTCAGGACCGACGAGCGCGGAAACATCGTGGTCAACGACCGGCTCGAGACGTCGACACCCGGTATCTGGGCATTGGGAGACTGCAACGGCAAGGGTGCGTTCACCCACACGGCATACAACGATCACGAGATCGTGGCCGCCAACCTGCTCGATGGCGAGCAGCGCAAAGTGACGGATCGCATCATGGCGTACGCGCTGTATGTCGATCCGCCGCTGGGGCGGGCGGGAATGACGGAAGCGGAAGTGCTGCGCAAGGGGCACAAAGTCCTGATCGGCAAGCGGCCCATGACCCGGGTAGGGCGCGCGGTCGAGAAGGGCGAAACGCAGGGCTTCATGAAAATCATGGTGGACGCCGACAGCAAAGCGATCCTCGGCGCCGCAATCCTCGGCGTGGGGGGCGACGAAGTGGTGCACGCGATCCTCGATGCAATGTACGCCGGCGCACCTTATACGGTCGTTCAGCGCGCCATGCATATTCACCCGACGGTGTCGGAGCTTCTGCCTACCGTCCTCGGTGAATTGAAGCCTCTCGACCGGACAGCCGCCAAGGGCTGACCGGCCGGCATGGGTTCGGCGATGTCTGCGTCACGAGTAACTCGTCGGCGCGCCCGTCTCCATCCACGCAATATCGATATCGAACGAGCCGTCGTTACCGACGCTGAAATACCGTTTCACTTCGTCGACAGCATGAGCGAGGACGTCCCGGATTGCGTGCACGCGCACGTCCGGCGTGCGCATTCGCGTTACCCACGTCTCGAACTCCATGCGCAACTTCCACGTCTCGCATTGAGGTATCCCGAAGCCCGCCTCCCGCAGCATGACGGTCCACTCCGAAGCGCGGTAATCGCGCACGTGGGAGGCATCGCGGAGCAACTCCACCGTTTGCAGCACGGTGTCCAACAGCGGCGTCTCCGGCGCAACGACATCGATCACGACCAACGATCCGCCGGCGCGCAGCACGCGTCGTACTTCGTCCAGCGCGCGGCCGACATCAGCCCAGTGATGCGCAGAGAAGCGCGTGGCGACGACATCGAAGCTGGCGTCGGCGAATGGCAGGTGCTCCGCGGGGCCTTGGCGTGTATGCAGCCCGGCGATACCGCGGCGCCCCGCCTCCTCTTCAACCACACGCAGCATATCGGGCGACAGGTCATA
The DNA here is from genome assembly GCA_050260255.1 of Rhodospirillaceae bacterium. Classification (GTDB taxonomy): domain Bacteria; phylum Pseudomonadota; class Gammaproteobacteria; order Burkholderiales; family SG8-41; genus JAQGMV01. Next base: position 12,209 of record JBLNBW010000054.1, read on the forward strand.
GGCGGTCACCCGCGCTCCGCCCCTCGCCATTGCGAAGGCCGCATGACCCGCTCCGCAACCGAGATCCAGCACACTGGGACGATGACGCTGCCTCGCAAGCGCAGTGAGACGCTCCAGGTCCGCGCCATGCGCATGTACGGCGCTCGTAAGATAACGGTGTGCGGTAGCGCCGAATTGCTCGGCGGCGAGACTGGTTTGCTTCATCAGTAAGCCTCCTCATCGGTTCGTGATCCCGCGCTCTGGAGCATCGCCGCGCGGCTCGACATCACGGTAGAACGGTGCGTATCCTGTTACAAGATGACCGTTTATCCTGGTATAAAAACCAGCAGTCACCCATGCCGACACTCGATACATCGCCCGATACCGAGCAGCGCCGGCACCTTGGCGCTTTCATCCGGCTACACCGCCAACGCATGCAACCGGACGCTGCCGGACTGCCGAAGGGAGGGCGACGCCGCACGCCTGGCCTGCGGCGCGAGGAACTGGCAACGCTGTGCGGCGTCAGCTCAACCTGGATTACCTGGCTCGAGCAGGGACGCATGGTCTCCGCCTCTGCCGGCGTACTGGCCCGCCTTGCAGAAGCACTGCACCTCACGCTCGCCGAGCGCAGTTATCTCTTCGACCTCGCGCATCGCCGCGATCCGATCGAAGGCCAGCGGGAACGCGCGCAGCCGCCGCATTCGGTGCTGCGCAGCGTGCACGCGATGGACTGCCCGGCGTACGTGATCGACCGCAAGTGGGATGTGCTTGCCTGGAATGACCCCGCGCACGATCTGTTTCTAGGCTGGGGCGAGCGCCGCGACGCGGCTGTGCCGAATCTGCTGCGCTTTCTGTTTCTTGTACCGGAATCGCGAACGCTGATACAGGACTGGTCCAACCGCGCGTGGCGGCTCGTGGCGGAGTTTCGTGCAGACTGCGGGCGGCTCGCCGATACGCCGCCGATTCGCTCGCTCATCGAGGAGCTCACTGCAACGAGCCCGGAGTTCGTGCGCTGCTGGCAAACGCACGACGTACTGGATCGGGAGGGCGGCGAGCGACGGTTTCATCACCCTCGGCGGGGCGAGCTTGCATTCGAACAGCTGACGCTGCGCGCTGCCGTTCGCAGCGATCTGAAGCTTGTGATGCTGCTGCCGCCGGCGGAAGAGCGGAGAACAAACAAGAGAGGAACACGAGCAGCGAAAAAAGGTTGAGCTCGATAGACTCGCTCACCAGACGGCGCACGACGCTTGCTTTCGCTTGGTCGGCCATGGGCGACGTGTCGGTGAATCGCATGACGGCGGAGGACACGATTCAGGTCGCAGGGGCCGGGCCGGCGGGACTCGCGGCAGCGATCACGCTTGCACGCGCCGGCCGGCGCGTCGTGGTGCACGAAGCGCAACGCACTGTCGGTTACCGCTTCCAGCGCGATTTGCAAGGGATAGAGAATTGGACGAGCGCGCAGGACGCGTTGCAGACGCTGCGCGAACTCGGCATCACGACTCGCTTTCCGGCAATACCCTGCACCGAAGGCAGCGCATACGACGCGTGGGGCGTCGCATATCGGGTGCGGAGCCGCAAGCCGATCTTTTATCTCGTCGAGCGCGGGCCGCGCGCCGGCAGCTTCGATCATGCGCTGCTTGCACACGCGATCGAGCTCGGCGTCGAAGTGCGCTTCAACAGCCGCGTGAGGCAGGTCCAAGGCATCGACGTGCTTGCGACCGGACCGAAGGCGGCCGATGCCATCGCGGCGGGTTACCACTTCGACACTGACATGCAGGAT
>JBLNBW010000055.1:0-4811 GCA_050260255.1 Rhodospirillaceae bacterium
GTCGACAACCGGCCCGGCGGCGCGGGCGTGATCGGTGCCGAAACGGTCGCGCGCGCAGCACCGGACGGCTACACCATACTGCTCGCCTCGAGCGCTTTCGGCGTGAATCCCAGTCTGCAGAAAAGTCTGCCCTACGATCCCATACACGGCTTCAGCCCGATCACGCTGCTCGCCACGGCCCCGAACATCCTGGTCGTGAATCCTTCCCTGCCCGTTCGCACGGTAAAGGACCTCATCGAGCTCGCGCGCGCCAAACCGGGGCAACTCAATTTCGGGTCGTCAGGCAGCGGCGGCTCGCCGCATCTCGCCGGCGAGCTCTTCAAGTACCTTACCAAGGTCGAAATGGTGCACGTGCCGTACAAGGGCGCCGCCCCGGCGATCGTCGATCTCGTCGCGGGCAACATACAGCTGTCCTTTGCGAGCATGCCGTCCGCCATCGGCCAGGTGCGCAGCGGCAAGCTGCGCGGCATCGCCGTGACGAGCACCAAGCGCTCGGCCGCTGTACCGGATCTGCCGACGGTCGCGGAGGCCGGCGTGCGCGACTTCGAGACGGCGGCATGGCAGGGATTGTTCGCGCCGGCGCGCACGCCCGCCGCTATCGTGCAAGCACTCAACCGCGAAGCGGCTCGTGCCGTGCAATCGCCCGACGTGCGCGAGCGTCTCGCCACCGAGGGCGGAGAGCCGGTCGGCAACTCGCCTGCCGAATTCGCCGCGTACGTCAAACGCGAGATCGCGCGCTGGTCCACGGTCGTGAAGGCGACCGGGATGCGCGCGGGCTAAAGCTCACACAACAAACGTTCACTGGAGTTCGCTATGTCCACATCCCGCCTTCCGCTCAATGGCTTCACGGTCCTCGATCTCACCCGCGCGCGCTCGGGACCGACCGCTGCACGCCAACTGGCCGATTGGGGCGCCAACGTCATCAAGATCGAAGAGCCGGGCGACCAGGACGGTGACGGCGGACCGTTCGACAAGCGTCATGCGGCGGACTTTCAGAACCTGCACCGCAACAAGCGCAGCATGACGCTCAATCTGAAGTCGCCCGAAGGTCTTGCAGTCTTCAAGCGCCTCGCGGAGAAAGCCGACGTCGTGATCGAGAACTATCGCCCCGGTGTGAAGCATCGCCTCGGCATCGATTACGAGTCGCTGCGCAAGATCAACCCGCGGCTGGTGTACGGCAGCATTTCGGGCTTCGGACAGGACGGTCCGTACGCAAATCGCCCCGGTCTCGATCACGTCGTGCAGGGGATGGCCGGTCTCATGTCGATCACCGGCCTGCCCGGTCAGGGCCCGGTGCGCGCGGGCATTGCAATCTCCGACAGCAGTGCCGGCATCTATCTCTCATTCGGCATCGTGCTGGCGCTGCTTGACCGGGAGCGCACCGGCGAAGGTCAGTGGGTACACACTTCGTTGCTGCAGGCGCTGATTGCGATGGAAGATTTCCAGGCGGCGCGCTGGCTGGTGAGCGGCGAAGTGCCGCCACAGGCGGGCAACAACCATCCGACCGCAATACCGACCGGCGTCTTCAAGACGGCCGACGGCTACATCAACATCGCGGCCTCGGGCGCGCTGTACGAGCGGCTCTGCAAGGCGATCGATGCGCCGGATCTCATCACGCATCCCGACTACATCGACTTCAAGCTCCGCTCCAAGAACCGCGATGCGCTGAACCGCGAGATCGAGGCGCGCACCGTGAAACGCACCTCGGCCGAATGGATCGAGGCGCTCAACAAGGCCGGCGTGCCGTGCGGTCCGATCAATACGATGGACAAGGTGTTCGCCGATCCACAAGTCCAGCACATCGGCATCGCGCAGCCGGTCCAGCATCCGCAGCTCGGCGACATCCGCATCGTCGGCCAAGGCGTGAATCTCGGCAAAGCCAAAGCCACGATACGCTCTGCCGCGCCCGATCGCGGCGTGCACACGGCGGAGGTGCTGCGCGAGCTAGGCTACGATGATGCGGCAATCAACGACATGCAGAAGCGGGGCGTCGTATAGGCTGCGCCGGCGGTGAGCAAGGTGTGAGCCGTGAAGTGAAAATCATGCATGCAGGCGCACGAGGCGGAACGGGTCGGGATCGGTCGCTCTTTAAGCGACCAGGCCCGTTCGCCCTCAGCCGGGGGCAGTCGTTAGGCTCACTGCTTATTCCGCACTCCTTACTCCTCGCCGCCGGGCTGCGTGCAATGGCGTTTACCTTGGCCACACTGCTTGCGCCGGCTTATGCAACCGCAGCAGATTATCCAACCCGGCCCATCCGCTTCATCGTCCCGTTGCTGCAAGGCGGGCGCACCGGCTCTCGGCGAAGCGGTTGCTTTGGGGGCGGAGACGGTGCGCGGCCGCCGGGATTGTTGCGGCGGCTTGCGGGCGTGCTGGTCAAGGCCACCTGTGCTGCAGCGCTCGCGGTGCCGGCAGCCGGTCATGCCCAAACGTACCCTGCAAGACCGATACGCTTCATCGTCCCGTTTCCACCGGGCGGCGGCAACGACATCGTCGGCCGCATCGTTGCGACCAGGCTGTCAGAGCGCCTCGGGCAGCAGATCGTCGTCGACAACCGTGGCGGCGCCGGGGGCACGATAGGCACCGATCTCCTCGCCAAGGCGCCGCCCGACGGCCACACGCTGCTCATCAACAACGTGAGCCTCGCAGTGAATGCGACGCTCATCCCCAAGCTGCCCTATGACACGCTCAAGGATCTGGAACCGGTGAGCTTGGTCGGGAGGCAACCGAATATTCTGGTGGTATATCCCGGCGTGGCGGCACGCTCGGTGCAGGAGCTGCTCGCCATGGCGCGCGCGAAGCCCGGAGAGCTCGCCTACGGGTCCGGCGGCATAGGCACGGCTTCCCATCTCGCGACCGAGCTTTTGAAGCTCATGACCGGCGTAAACCTCGTTCATGTGCCGTACAAAGGCCTCGGCCCCGCGTTGACCGATCTCATGGGGGGACGGCTGCAGCTCATCATCTCGACGCTCGCTTCGGCGCTGCCGTACGTGAAAGCCGAACGCATGCGGCCGCTGGCGGTGACCACTGCACGCCGTTCTCCGTTCTTCCCCGAGCTGCCGACCATGAACGAAGCCGGCGTGAAAGGCTACGAATTCAGCACCTGGTACGCGATCGTCGCGCCGCGCGGGACACCGGCGGACATCGTGCGCAGGTTGAACAGCGAGCTTGCGCAGGTGCTGCAGTCGCCGGCGGTCAAGGAGCAGTTCGCAGCGCAAGGCCTGGAACCCACGCCTTCGACGCCAGCAGAGCTGGGTACTTATCTGCGGAGCGAAGTCGCGAAATGGGGCAAAGTGATACGCGCTTCCGGCGCGAAGCCGGAGTAGCGCACGGCGTGGCGACGGTACGGGCGATCTCCGGCGCGGGCGGCAAAGGCCCGGCGTGCTTTCTCGTGGAAACAGCGGAAGCGCGCGTACTGTTCGATCTCGGTTATGGTCCGCAGCCGGGCCGGTGGCCCGACGTGAGCGGCCTGGGCCACGTCGATGCAATCGTGTTGAGCCACGGCCACAACGATCATGCGGGCGGGTTGCAGCTGGCCGCTCAGCTCGGCCGTCCGCCGGTCCATGCAACGGGTGCAGTCGTCGCGACGCTCAAGACCGATCTCGCAACGCGCGAGTTGCCCGTGCGCGGCACGACGACGGTCTGCGGAATCACCATCCGTACGGGACGGAACGGACACGCGCCCGGCGGTGTCTGGCTCCATGCCGACATCGGCGGCGGGCTGCTCTACACCGGCGACTACAGCGTCGAATCGCTGATCTACGAACACGACGCACCGCCCGAAGCGGGGACTGTGATACTCGACGCGTCCTATGGGATCTACGACGAGCCGCTCGCCTCGTGCATCGCGACGCTCGCGCGCGTGGTCGATGCACCGGCAACGCTGCTCCCGGTGCCCGTCATGGGACGCGGGCCGGACATCGCCTACTATCTCGCCGGCGAACGGGCCGAGCTCCCGCGCCTCGGCAAAGATTTGCGCGCAGCGCTGCACACCATGGCGGCGGCACCGGAAGCGAACGGTGTGCGCCTCGCGGCGGTCCATACGCTGAAGCGCATCGCGACGGAAGCGCCGGCTATCGATGACCCGACGGGCATCATCCTCGCCGGTGCTGCGGATGGCAGCAGCGGAGAAGCCGCGGCCGTGATTGCGCGATGGGGGAACGCCGGCCGCGGCGCGATCGTATTCACCGGCTATCTGCCGCCCGGCACCCCGGCGCAGCAGCTCACCGATAGCGGACGCGCGCGCTACATGCGCTGGAATGTGCACCCGCGCTTACGCGATAACGTTGCGCTGGTACGCGCAACCGGCGCCCGTACGGTCCTGCCGGCTTTCGGCGACCGCAAACATCGCGCGGCGTGGCAGCAAGCGTTCGCGCCGGCGCGCATCGCCATAGAGGAAACTGTAGCGCTTTGATGACTTTCGATACCGATCTGCCGCTCTTCACCCGGCCTTTCATCTACGTGCGTCACGGCGAGACGGAAAGCAACGCGGCGGCGCTCGTCGCTGGACAATGGGACGTGGCGCTCACGCGCAAAGGACTCGCCCAGGCGGGGCAGGCGGCACTCAAATTGCGCGGGGCCGGAGTGACCGGCATCTACTCGAGCACCTTGCAGCGCTCCCGGGAGACGGCGCGCATCATCGCCCAGGAGCTCGCGTTGCCGGTAACGGCCATCGCGGAGCTCAACGAGCGCAACTGGGGCGAGCTCGAGGGCCAGCCGCGCGCGACCCGCGTACCCGGCACTACGCCGCCGGGTGCCGAGCCGCCGCAGGAATTCATGGCGCGCGTGCGGCGCGGGCTCGCTCTGATCGACAC
>JBLNBW010000056.1:0-11324 GCA_050260255.1 Rhodospirillaceae bacterium
CCATCCCAAGTCGCCGCCGCGTGCGGCGCTCGCGTCGTCCGAATGCACGCGCGCAAGCTCCACGAAGTCGGCTTTGTTATCGAGACGCTCCTTGAGCGTACGCAAACGGCTGCGCGCTTCCGACTCCGACACAAGCTCGTTCGTCTTGATGAGGATATGGCGCGCGTGCGTCTGCTGCACCATGAGCGGCGCCTCGGTGTTGCGCTTGTCATTCAGCTTGAGAATGTGAAAGCCATTCGAGCTGCGCAGGATGGGACTCACTTCGCCGGCCTTGAGCGCTTTGACCGCATCGTAGTACATGGAGGGCAGGCGTTCGCCTTCCCGCCAGCCGAGACTGCCGCCTTGCAGCGCGTCCGGCGCATCCGAGTAAGCTGCGGCCACCTGCCGGAAGTCCGCACCGCCCTGCAATTGCGCCAGTGCCTGCTCGGCACGCTGCCGCCGCGCCTGGATTTGCTCGGGGCTCGCCTGTTCGGGCACCACGACGAGCACGTGCGAAATGTTGTACTCCTCCGGCTTGCCGGTTTTGTCATGCTGGGTCGTGAGAAAGTTGTCCACCTCGCTCTCCGCCACGACGATCTTGTTTTCCACCTCGCGCTCGCGCAAACGCGCCAGCGTTATCTCGGTACGGACGTCGTCGCGGAACTTGGCGTACGGAACCCCGTCCCGGGTGAGCACCGCTTGCAAGCCCTCCACGGTCAGCTTGTTGTCTTGCGCGATGCGGGCGATGGCGCGATCGAGCTCGTTGTCGTCGACACGCAGCCCTGTCTCCTTCGCGAACTGCAGCTGCACGCGATCGGTGATGATGCGCTCGAGGAGCTGGCGGCGGATCACGTCTTCGGGCGGCAAGGGCGTGCCCTGCTGCGTTAACTGACGCACCGCGACCTTCATGCGATCTTCGAGCTCCACGCGCGTGATCACTTCGTCGTTCACCACGGCGACGATGCGGTCGAGGACGACCGGGCTGCGCGGAGCTTGGGCGGCATGCGCGGCGGTATGGACCGCGCCGCAGGCGGCGAACAAGCCAAGGAAGGCTGCTGCAATACTTTTCTTCATCTGGGAGTCGGATCGATCCGGCATCACTGCATGTAAACGTCCTGCGGCCGCGGCGAGCGCGGGTCGAAACGGGTGTAGCCGCCGATGCTCCGCCGCAGGATTTCCAGCGGATTAGAGCCTATTCGGGATACACCGTTCAACTCGAGCTGCACAAAAATCGACGTGCTCGCGGCCTGCGTGGCGAGTGCAAATCGATGTGCGACCACTCTGAAAACCCAGCAACCGCCGTCGTACTCGAATCCGGCAAGGCCTTCGAGCATGCGCTGGTCTTGCAGCGAATAGTTCCACCGGCCGACCACCGTCCAGCCCGAGTACACCGGCCACTGCGCCGAGACGTCGGTTTGCTTCACGAGATCGGCGGTATAACGATACGCGAGATTCAATACCTTGCCGGCCTCCGGCTGGTAGCGCACGCCGACGTTGAGCTTGCGGCTCTGGTTGGTGTCCGTGTTGAACTGCCATCCTCCGTCTGCCGTCCAGTGCGGAGCAACCGTTCCGCTGATCACGGCAAGGAGATCGGAGCTGGTGGTCTGATTCGACCGCGCCGGCACACCGGGCAGCGTCACCCGCTGCGACTGGAAATAATAGCGCTGCGCGACCCCGACACGCAGCCGCTCTACGCCGGAGTCCGCGTGTATGAAGCGGGACGTGACACCGAGCGTGAGTTGGTTAGCGTCGTTGATGCGATCCTGGCCGCTGAACTGGTTCTCGGAAAATATCGTCGCGAAATTGACGTCCTGCAGGCCGCTTTCGAAGTTAGGCAGCCGGCTCTGATCGCGGAACGGAATGTACACGTAATAGAGCTTGGGCTCCAGCGTGTTGATGAACGGCAGGTTGCCAAAGCGCGTCTCGCGTTCGAATACAAGCCCGCTTTCGGTGGTGAGGATGGGCAGCGCGCGCGTCTGGTCCTGCAGGTTGCTCGTGTTCGGATCGATCATGTAGCGCGTGACGTGCATGCCGATCTTGGGCGTGAGATACGCATACGAGGTCTGCAGCGGCATGCTAAGGCTCGGATAAGCGAGCGCACGCCGGCCGTTCACGAGCGTCGGATGTTGGAATGCGACGAAGCTGCTCAGCAGATCGAGATCGCTGCGTAGCACATCCGATTTGTATGCGCTCAGCGTGAGCTGCGGCAGCCGATTGTACGGCGGCGTGATCGGCGCCAGCGGATCGGTCTGCAGCGTCTGCCAGTTCTGGGCGAGCGCGGTGAACGTATAGCTGCCATTGTCGCCCCAGGTTCCGGCGCGCCCGAGCGTGCCTTCGCGAGGCAGCACGGTCTGCGACGTGACGGCGATCAAAGTCGACAGGTCGCGGAAGTATGTATCGTCGGAGACACGGTTGACGTTCAGCGTGCCGCCCCATCCGTTGGCGAAGCTCTGCGTGTGCTTGATGAAGTAGGCGTAGCGGTCTGCGCCGAACTGCTGATCGTTCGGCAGCATCTCGCCGCGCCATTCGCCCCTGTACGTCGGCTCGAGATAGCGGAATTCGGCGCCGAGCTGCATCCCGCGCTTGGTCATGTAGCGCGGATAGAACGTCGCGTCGCGGTTGGGGGCGATGTTCCAATAGTACGGCACCGTGAGCTCCACGCCGCTCGTGTTGGAGCTGCCGTAATGGGGCGCGAGAAACCCCGACTTGCGCTCCTGGTGCAGCGAGAACGACAAGTACGGCGAATAGAAGATCGTTTGTCCCTTGAATACGATGCTCGCGCCGCGCGCGGTGCCGACGTCGCGATTGCGATCGATGTCGAGCTCACGTGCGCGTATGAACCAGTCGTCGTTGCCCGGGCCGCACGTGGTGTACTCGCCGCGCTCGACGTGGTATTGCCCGGGACCTTCGAAACGTATGCGTTCCGCTTGCCCGCGTGCGTCGAGTTGACCGAACGACGGGCCCGGCGTCGGCGCAGACAGCATCCCTGCTGGCGGGAGCGCCTGCTCGGCACGCGGCGGTCTCGGGGGATGCAACGTATAAACCGGCTTCTCCATCGAGCCGGTCTCGGTGCCGAGCTGGTAACGCAGCCGGTCGCCTTCGATGACGTCGGTGCCTTGTTCGATGCGTACCTTGCCGACGGCAGTCACTTCGTCGGCGATCTGGTCATAGCGCATCCATTCGGCGAAGAACGCCTGGCCGCGTTTGCGCAAGCGCGCGTTGCCTTCGGCTTCGATCTCGCGCTCGGTGCGTCCGGACAACTTGTCCGCCTCGATGTATAGCGGTGTGTCCTCCTGCTCGCGCGGCGGCGTAAGGGTGAGCGAAGGCTGCGTCTGCAGCTTCAGGCCTTCCTGCGCCGCCGCGACCAAGGGCAGAGCGCACAGCACGGCAAGGGTCAGATTTCTTTTTTGAAACTTGTACATCGGGTGGGGGAAGGCGCCGGACGGGTGCTAAAATCGCACAATTTAATGGTTAAGGCAACGCTCGTGTCCGGCTTCGATGCACGACTCGACGCTTTGCGCGCATGGTTGGACGCGCAAGTAGGCAGCGCCTATACGCTCGCGCCGGCATCGGCCGATGCAAGTTTCCGCCGCTATTTCCGTATAACGACGGCGGAAGGCAGCCGCATTGCAATGGACGCGCCGCCGCCGCGCGAAGATTGCCGGCCGTTCGTCAACGTCGCGCGGCTCATGCATGAGGCGGGCCTTCATGTGCCGCAGGTGATCGCGCAGGACATCGAGCACGGGTTTTTGCTGCTGACCGACCTTGGCCGCACGACATATCTCGCCGCGATCAACGAAGACAACGCCAATGATCTGTTTTCCGATGCGATCGATGCGCTGATCCGCTGGCAGCTTGCGAGTCGCCCGGATGTGCTGCCGCCGTACGACGAAGTACTATTGCGCCGGGAGATGAGCTTGTTTCCGGAATGGTACGTGCAGCGTCATCTCGGCGTGACGCTGAAGGCCGACATGCAGCAAGCGCTTGCCGATGCCATGACTCGTATCGTGCGCGCCAACCTCGCGCAGCCGTCGGTGTATGTGCATCGCGACTACATGCCGCGCAATCTCATGCTGAGCACGCCGAATCCCGGCGTGCTGGATTTTCAGGACGCCGTGTACGGACCGATTACGTACGACGTCGTGTCGCTCTTCCGCGATGCGTTCGTGAGCTGGGACGAAGAGCGCGTGATCGACTGGACAGTGCGCTATTGGGAACGCGCGCGCACTGCCGGCTTGCCAGTCGATCCGGATTTCGGAGCGTTCTACCGCGATTTCGAATGGATGGGCCTGCAGCGGCACTTGAAAGTGCTGGGCATATTCGCGCGCATCTGCTATCGCGACGGCAAGCCCGACTATCTGGCCGACACGCCCCGTTTCATCAAATACGCGCGTGCCGTCTGCGGTCGCTACAACGACCTCGCCGGCTTGCTGCGCGTGTTCGACGCGGTCGAAAATCGCAAGCCCACCGTGGGCTACACGTTTTGAGCTATGAAAGCGATGATATTGGCCGCGGGCCGCGGCGAGCGCATGCGGCCGTTGACCGACAACGTGCCCAAGCCGCTTCTTTCGGTCGGTGGTGAGCCGCTGATCGTGCGCGTCATCCGCGCGCTCGCGAAAAGCGGCGTGTCGGACATCGTGGTCAACATCTCCCACCTCGGCGAAAAGATCGAGCAGGCCTTGGGCACGGGGGCTGCCTACGGAGTGCGCATCCGGTATTCGCACGAACCGGTCGCGCTGGAGACGGCGGGCGGCATTGCGCTCGCGCTGCCGCTGCTCGGCGAGGAGCCTTTCATCGTGGTCAATGCGGATATTTGCACCGATTTCGATTTCTCGCGCCTGCATGGCCGCGTGAACGGCAGCGTCCGCGCGCATCTCGTGCTCGTCGACAATCCTGTGCACCATCCTCGCGGTGATTTCATGCTTGTGAACGGGATGGTGCACGACGCAGGTGAACCGCGCCTGACCTTCGCCGGCATCGGCGTATACGACCGGGGGCTTTTTGCGTCGGTCGAGCGCGGGAGCCGGCATCAGCTGGCGCCTTTGCTGCGTGCGGCGATGGCGGAAAATGCCGTGACCGGTGAGCACCATCGCGGATACTGGAGCGATGTCGGCACGCCGGCGCGGTTGGCGGAGGTGGATGCGTTGCTGCGCGCCGGTGGCGCGGCCGGCGCGCCGGCGCGGGAGTCGGCATGACCGCCGCCGTGTATGCCGCCAGGCGTGCGCGACTTGCCGCGCAGATCGGCCGCGGCGTCGCGATCGTGCCGACCGCTCCCGAGCGCGTGCGCAATCGCGACACGCACTACCCGTACCGCGCCGACAGCTATTTCCATTACCTCACGGGTTTTCCGGAGCCCGAAGCGGTCGTCGTGATCGTCGGCGACGAGCAGCCGCGGAGTGTGCTGTTCTGTCGTGAGAAAGACGTCGAACGCGAAATCTGGGACGGCTTCCGCTACGGGCCCGAGGGCGCGAAGGCTGCGTTTGGCTTCGATGCCACGCATTCGATACGCGAGCTCGATACCCTCCTGCCGCAACTCATCGCCGACCGTCCCGCGGTGTACTGCCATTTGGGCAGCGACGCGACTTGGGATGCCCGACTCTTGGGCTGGATCAACGCCGTGCGCGGACAAGTGCGCACCGGCGTCACCGCGCCTGCCGAAATCCGCGACGTGCATGCGCTGCTCGATGAGATGCGGGTGATCAAGGACGACACCGAGCTGCAGATCATGCGCCGCGCCGCAGCCATCTCGAGCGGAGCCCATGCGCGCGCGATGCGGCTCGCAGCACCCGGGCGCTACGAGTACGAGATCGAGGCCGAGCTCTTGCACGAATTCCGCCGCAGCGGCGCGCAGTCGCCCGCGTACACGTCCATCGTGGCGAGCGGCGCCAATGCGTGTGTGCTGCACTACGTGCAAAACGATGCACAGATGCAGGATGGCGATCTGCTGCTCATCGATGCCGGATGCGAGCTCGACGGTTATGCGTCCGACATTACGCGCACGTTTCCGGTGAACGGAAAGTTCACGGCGCCGCAACAGGCGGTGTACGAACTGGTGCTCGCCGCGCAGGCCGCCGCCATAGCGGCCGTGAAGCCCGGCAACACGTGGAACATGCCGCACGACACCGCTGTACGGGTGCTCGCGCAGGGCATGATCGATCTCAAGCTGCTCGATGGCAGCGTAGACGGCATCATCGAAAGCCAGGCGTATCGGAAGTTCTACATGCACCGCACCGGCCACTGGCTTGGCCTGGACGTGCACGACGCCGGCGATTACAAGCGCGGCGGCGAATGGCGCACGCTGCAACCCGGCATGGTGCTCACGGTCGAGCCGGGATGCTACATCCGTCCCGCGCCCGACGTGCCGGACGATTACGCGAACATCGGCGTGCGCATCGAAGACGACGTGCTGGTAACGGAGAGCGGCTGCGAAATCATCACGTCCGCGCCCAAGACGGTGGACGAGGTGATCCGCGCCACGCGCGGCTCATGACCGAGACCGCCGACATCGTCATCGTCGGCGGTGGCCCTGTAGGGGCTGCTCTCGCGCTTGCCTTGCAGCCGAAAGGCCTCGACGTGCTGTCGCTCGAGGCACGTGCCGCGGAAGCGCCCGCGCTCGTGGCCGCCGATGAAAGACCGCTGGCGCTTTCGCACGGCAGCCGCCTGATTCTCGAGCGGCTCGGCGTGTGGAGCTCGCTCGCGAACGCGACGCCGATTGTGCGCATTCACGTTTCGCAGGCCGGCGGATTCGGCCGCGTGCTGCTCGACGCTCGCGACGACGGTTTGCCGGCTTACGGCTACGTCGTCCCGTACGGCGCTCTGCTGCGAGCATTGACGCAAGCCGTTCAGCAGCGCGTTCCACGTTACCGACTGGGCGCGCGCGTGACCAGTGTGCAGGCCGACAGCGCAAGCGCGAGCGTCGACTACGCGCGCGATGGCGGCGTGACCGACACCGTGACTGCATCGCTGGCGGTCGTCGCGGAGGGCGGGGCACTCGTCGCAGGCGCCGACATCGTCACTCGGGACTATGGCCAGACGGCCGTCACGGCGCGGGTCAGCGCGGAGTGTTCGCACGGCGGCGTCGCGTACGAACGGTTTACGCGCCACGGCCCGCTAGCGCTGCTGCCGCTGGGGCCCGACATGGCGCTCATTTGGACCACGACGCCCGAGCATGCAGGGGAGCTCGCTGAGATGCCCGAGCGCGAGTTTCTCGCGGCGCTGCAGAAGGAATTCGGACAACGTCTCGGAACGTTCACCAGCACGACACCGCGCGGCGTCTACCCGCTGATCCTCAAGTACGCGCGGCGTATCACGCTGCCCCGCACGGTATTGATCGGCAATGCAGCGCAGACGCTGCACCCTGTCGCGGGTCAAGGCTTCAACCTCGGATTGCGCGACGCATGGGAGCTTGCGGAGGAGATCGCGGGATGCGAACCGGAATCGCTTGGCGGGGCTGACATGCTCCGGCGCGTGCAAGGCCGGCGGCGCATCGACAGGACCGCGAGCATACGTTTCACCGATACGCTGGTGCGCGTCTTTTCCAACGAAGTCGCGCCGTTGCGCGTAGTCCGGGGCCTCGGTCTTGCGGCGCTCGATCAGCTGCCAATGTTGAAAAGCTTTCTCGCACGGCGCATGACTTTCGGGGTGCGCGGGTGACTTCGACGTACTTCGTTTGCTCGCCGTAAGCGCTTGCTTGCCGTGGCGTTGCTGCACGGCGATTGCACGGTGTGACAAGACGCGCTGCTGTTCAAAAAAGCAGCGATTGCGCTTTTCTTGCCGCAGGGCGCCGATTACAATGACGCCCTTTACTTCACCGCTAGCGGCGCCGGATGCACATCGGTCCGTATCAACTTAAAAACAAACTCATCGTTGCACCGATGGCGGGCGTTACCGATCGCCCTTTTCGTCAATTGTGCAAACGCATGGGCGCGGCCATGGCCGTCTCCGAAATGGTTTCCAGCAATTCATTGCTGTGGGGCTCGGAGAAGACGCGCCGGCGCGCCAACCACGAAGGTGAAGTCGATCCCATCTCGGTGCAGATCGCCGGCGCGGACCCGGCGATGATGGCCGACGCTGCGCGTTACAACGTCGACCAGGGCGCGCAGATCATCGACATCAACATGGGTTGTCCTGCCAAGAAGGTGTGTAACGTGATGGCGGGATCGGCGCTGCTCAAAGACGAGCCGCTCGTCGCCCGCATCCTCGAGGCGGTCGTCGCAGCGGTCAAAGTGCCGGTCACTCTGAAGATACGCACCGGCTGGGACACGCAGAACAAGAACGCGCTCACGGTCGCGCGCATCGCGGAAAGCGCAGGCATACAAGCGCTCGCCATTCATGGCCGCACGCGCGCGTGTGGCTACACCGGTGAAGCGGAGTACGACACGATTGCCGCGGTGAAAGCGAACATCGGGATTCCGGTCATCGCGAACGGCGATATCACGACGCCCGAGCGGGTCCGTCACGTGCTTCAACATACCGGCGCCGACGCGGTGATGATAGGCCGCGCCGCACAAGGACGGCCCTGGATGTTCAGGGAGATCAACCACTATCTCGAAACCGGCGAGCATCTACCGCCGCCGGAAGTGGCGGAAATACATCGCGTGCTGCGCGAACACCTGCAGGATCTCTACGCGTTTTACGGCGAGCACACGGGCGTGCGCGTCGCACGCAAGCACATCTCCTGGTACACCAAAGGACTCGCGTGCTCAGCGGCGTTTCGCCACGCCATGAATCAATTGCAGACCTGTGCCGAACAAATTGCCGCCGTAGATGCGTTTTTTGCCGAACTCGCGGACCACGGGCGGCACCTGACATACATCGAGGAATTGGCGGCATGATGAACGAAAACGAAATGGCGCGCGTAGTACGTCGCGCGATCGATGGTTATTTCAAGGACCTCGGGGAAGAGCGGGCGTGCGGCGTGTACGACATGGTGATCAACTGCGTCGAGAAACCGCTGCTCGAATCCGTATTGCACCGCGTGCAGGGCAATCAAACCCACGCGGCACAGATGCTCGGCATCAACCGCAACACGCTGCGCAAGAAGATGAAGGCTCACGGGATCAAGTTCTAGTCAGGCATACGGATGAGGAGCGAGGCGCGTGGGCTTCGCACTCTCACACTTCACGCCTTACTCCTCACCGACCAATCATGGCAGCCATCAGACAAGCCCTCATCAGCGTTTCCGACAAAACCGGCGTCGTGGAATTCGCGCAGGGTCTCGCGCGTTTTGGCGTGCGTCTGCTTTCCACCGGTGGTACGGCGAAACTCCTGCGCGACGCGGGGCTCGAGGTGACGGAAGTCGCCGATTACACCGGCTTCCCGGAGATGCTCGACGGCCGCGTTAAGACATTGCACCCGAAAATCCATGCCGGGATACTCGCGCGCCGCGACGTGCCGGAGCACATGCAGGCGATGCGCGCGAGCGACCTGCCGACAATCGATCTCGTGGCGGTGAATCTCTATCCATTTCGCCAGACCGTGGCGCGTCCCGAATGCACGCTCAGTGAAGCGATCGAGAACATCGACATCGGCGGCCCCGCGATGGTGCGCAGTGCGGCAAAGAATTATCAGCACGTCGTGATTCTTACCGATCCGGCCGACTACGGCGCGGTTCTGCGCGAGATGGCTGCAGCGCAGGGCGGCGTGGGTACGGAAACGCGCTTCCGCCTGGCGCAGAAGGCTTATTCGCACACCGCGGCGTACGACGGCGCGATCAGCAACTACCTCACGAGCCTCGCCCCCGGTGGCTCGCGCGAACGGTTTCCCGAGCGCTACAACGCGCAATACGAACGCGTGCAGACCTTGCGCTACGGCGAGAATCCGCACCAGGAAGCTGCGTTTTACCGTGAGCCGGCGGCTGCCCCCGGCGGTATCGCGACGTACCGCCAGCTGCAGGGCAAGGAGCTCTCGTACAACAACATCGCGGATGCGGATGCGGCATGGGAATGCGTGAAAACATTCGACAGTCCCGCTTGTGTGATCGTGAAGCACGCCAATCCCTGTGGTGTGGCGATTGCCGCCAACGGACTCGAGGCCTATCGCAAGGCCTTCGCGACCGATCCGACGTCGGCCTTCGGCGGCATCATTGCCTTCAACCGTCCGCTGGATGGTGAAACGGCCGTTGCCGTGAGCCAGCAGTTCGTCGAAGTGGTGATCGCACCGGAAATTACCGAAGCGGCGCGCGCAGCACTCGCGCAGAAGACGAACGTGCGTGTGCTCGAGGTGTCGCTCGCGCCCGGCACGAACGATCTCGATTACAAGCGTGTCGGTGGAGGATTGCTCGTGCAAACGCCGGACACGCTCAACGTGTCGCGCGGGGAGCTCAAAGTCGTCACGAAGCGGGCGCCGAGCGATCGCGAGCTGGAGGACCTGCTGTTTGCATGGCGCGTCGCGAAGTACGTGAAGTCGAACGCCATCGTTTACTGCGCGAACGGCCAAACGCTGGGCGTAGGCGCCGGGCAGATGAGCCGCGTCGATTCGGCGCGCATCGCGAGCATCAAGGCGACCAACGCAGGATTGAGCCTTTCCTGTTCGGTGGTCGCTTCGGATGCGTTCTTTCCGTTCCGCGACGGCGTCGATGTGCTGGCCGAGGCCGGGGCCAGGGCGGTGATACAGCCGGGCGGCAGCATGCGTGACGAGGAAGTCATCGCGGCGGCTGACGAGCACGGGCTCGCCATGGTATTCACCGGCGTGCGTCATTTTCGCCACTGAGCTGGCGGCGAGGAGTCAGGAGTGAGGTGTAAGGAGAAAAAGCGCAAGGCTCAGGACATGATGTTACCCCTCACCCCCCACTCTTTACTCCTTATGGCTTTATGAAAATCCTCGTCATCGGCTCCGGAGGCCGTGAGCATGCGCTTGCTTGGAAGCTCGCGCAGGCGCCGAAAGTGCAGCGCGTGTTCGTCGCGCCCGGCAATGCGGGCACGGCCGGTGAAGAAGGACTCGTCAACGTCGCGATCACCGCGATACCGGATCTGCTCACCTTTGCGAAAGAGGAGCATATCGGCCTTACGGTCGTGGGCCCGGAAGCACCCCTCGCCGAGGGCGTGGTCGACGCCTTCCAAGGAGCGGGGCTCAAGATTTTCGGCCCCACCAAAGCCGCGGCGCAGCTCGAAAGCTCCAAGCAGTTCGCCAAGGACTTCATGATCCGCTATCGCATCCCGACAGCGAGCTATGCGACGTTCACCGATGCCCGGAAAGCACACGCCTACGTCGAGCAGCACGGCGCGCCTATCGTCGTAAAAGCGGACGGACTCGCAGCCGGCAAAGGCGTGGTGGTCGCCGCGACCAAAGACGAGGCGCATGCAGCGATCGACGCCATGCTCGTCGACAATCGCATGGGCGCTGCG
>JBLNBW010000057.1:0-13540 GCA_050260255.1 Rhodospirillaceae bacterium
CCCTGTGCGCTGCCCGGGGGCGGCGGTCCGAACTGGGCGAGGGCGGATGAGGAGAGCGTCAACGCGGCAATGCCCGCTGCGGCGAGTAACTGGGACTTGGACATCGTGTGCTCCGGCGAAAAAACCAACTATAACGCGACTCGGAGCAAAGGGCACGCCGCAGTCCTGCGCCGCTGCATATGGAGCTTTGACTGCGCGAAGCAGGCGGTTAGTGCACCGACTTGGGGGAACCCGAGACTGCAAGGCCTTGAGACAGCCACCGCGCCTGTTCGTCGTTGAGGACGACCTCCCATTTCTTGCGGGAGACCGTGTGGACGCGCAGGACGGCCGATCCGTCCTCCGAGATATACAGGTCCACGTTGTCGGCGATGACGAAGCCCGGTGCGTCCTCGTACGCCTTCGGATTCGGCTCGTCGGGAAGCGCGAATCCGGCGTTGTTGTTCGCGGAGCACAACACTTGTGCCAGCGTGCCGATGAGTTTTTTCAGCACGGCGGTCGCCATGCGCACTACGTTGCTGCCGCCGTTGAAATCGGTGAAGTCGAGCTCGATTTCCTTGCCGTCGCGCCGGATGCGCGCGGAGATCCATTCTGCCTGGAAGCTTTCGCTTGCCACGCTACCCCCCTTTTTTGCGTGCCATGATTGTTCTGTGGGGCATGCTAGCACGCTGCACCGCCTTGCGATGTGGCCTTTTCACGTTAGTTTGAATGTTGTGTCGCCGGTGCGCCGGTCGGCCGGCACGCTGGTTGCGCCGGCTCATATGTTACCTATACCGGCAAGCGGCTATGTCGACTATCGAGAAAGCGGAACTGGCAGTGCCCATACACACGGAAGATCATGTTCTCGGCCCGCGCGATGCGAGGGTTGCGATCGTGGAGTACGGCGATTTCGAGTGTCCGTCTTGTGCCCAGGCGGCGAATGGGCTGCAGATCATCCTGCAGCGTTTCGAACCGCACGTGTGCCTGGTATTTCGGCACTATCCGCTGACGCAAATCCATCCGCACGCGATGCTTGCGGCCGAGGCGGCGGAAGCGGCGGCAGCCCAGGGCCGGTTTTGGGCGATGCACGACCTGCTGTTCCGCCACGAACTTCACCTCGGGCGGGAGCGGTTGCTGTATTGCGCGCGCGCTGCCGGACTCGATATGCCCCGGTTCGAAAGAGAGGTGGATGCGGGCGTGCACCGTGCACGTATCGAGTGCGACATCGAGAGCGGGCGTGCGAGCCACATCAAGTCGACACCTGCCATATTCCTGAATGGCGCGCGGTGCGATGTCTCGTTCGGCCTGCAGCGTCTCGAAGAGGCGGTGGGCAGGTTGCTGTCATAGCGACCCATGCCGCGCGCGGCATCGCCGAACGGTAAGCGTTGCGCACGACCGGGTGGACATAGCGATGGTCGTGGCAGATTGCCTTCCGCCGGACAAGGACCTGACAGTGCGCCTGCTGGCGATAAGCGCCATTGCGCGTGGTGTTCGCCCGTACGCTCGGCAATGGCAAGCAATTTGACGTCATCCTCCAGACTGAGGAGAAGTTCAGTCCGGCGATGACGCAGGCATTTTCGTGTTGACAAGGCTGCGCTCGTCGCAGTACGTTTACTCCCGCTTGGCGTTCGGGAGCTTATTCGGCCGCCAGCTCAGACCAATAACGACTGAACGGGGAATCATGCGTCGCGCTATCTATCTCCTCGGATTCTTTTTCTCCTCGCTGTACGCCGTTTCCGGTTATTGTGCGGCGGTCTTCGAGATGGTGACCGGTGATGTGCGTGCCGGTCCTGCGGCGAGCCAGGCATCGCCCGTACGCAAGGACCAGCGCATAGACACAGGCGCGGTGGTCACTACCGGCGCGAAAAGCGTTGCCCTGTTGCGCTTCGACGACGGGCAGGCAGTCGCTCTCACCGAAAACAGCGAGATCAAGATCGCCGAATACTCCTACGTGCAGACCGATCCGAAGAAAGACCGGTCCGTATTCGACCTGGTGAAAGGTGCAATGCGTTCGGTGTCCGGCGCGCTCGCTCAGCGCAATCCGGGCGCCTATGCGCTGCGCATACCACAAGCGACCATAGGCGTTCGAGGCACCGACTTTATGGTTGGCCTCGTGAACCCGGCGTACTTGAGCGTCACCCAAGGGGCGATCGGCGTGACGAACGCGGCGGGCTCTGCGACGTTCGCGGCGGGCGCTACGGCAGTGGTTCCGTCGGCGACGGCCCTCGCTACGAGCATATCCGTGTCTGCACTGCCGGCCTCGATCAGCTCTGCATTCGGTCAATTGAGCGCGATGCCGATTGCCGGTGCGGCTGGCGCTGGCGCAGGCACCGGGGCTGGCGCTGGCGCGGGTTCAGGGGCGGGCGCTGGCGCGGCGAGCGCTGCCGCCGCGGGCGGTATCGGCGTAGGCGCTATATCGGCCGTTGCCGCGGCAGTCGCGGCTGCCGTCGCAGTGAGCTCATCGGATGACTCGAAGACCGGAACGACCGGAACGACGGGGACAACCGGAACGAAATAGATCCGGCGGCGGCTCGCAGGCCACGGAAGAGCAGGTCACACCTGCTCTTTTTTTTGCACATCGTCGGCCTTCGGACCGTCGGGCGCCGCGTCGCCGGCGTCACTTGCGGTATTCGAACCCGCCTCCGCTAAGCCGCCGTAGCCGTGCTTTCGCGCGTCCTCCAGGCATTCGTAGTAATACGCATAGCCTTTTGCCGAGCGCATCACGACTTCGCCCTGTTCGTCTTCGCATAGCCAATGCCATACGTAGGCGGATCGAGCTCCTGAGGGCAGGGCGACGAACCGCCATACCATGTTCCGATCACCGATCATGTGCCACACGCGCCACCTCCCACGGCATCTCCAGGCTCGGCAGTACACGAATGACCGGTAGCGCCGAGCGGGGGGCTGCGCTATGCAAATATCATGCGCACCGCGCCGGCAACCTCGTGAGAATGCGTGGCTGGAATCAGCGAGAAGACAGGGGCGGGTGCAAGACGCGCTCGCGTGCCGGCAGATCGGATGCATTCCATCCGCCGCCCAGCGCCCGTATGAGAAGCACGTTTGCGGCGAGACGGCGGTTCAAGATATCGGCCGCGCTGCGCTCGTTCGCCAAGGCGGTGGCCTGTGCGGTAACGACATTGAGATAGCTCACCGTGCCGGCCTTGTACTGGTTGATGGCGAGCGCAACCGATTGCCGTGATGCCTCCACCGCTTCCGTCTGCACCGCCGCTGCCTGTTCGAGAATGCGCAGCGCTGCGAGGTTGTCTTCGACTTCCCGGAATCCGTTGAGCACCGTCTGGCGGTAATTCGCCACCTCCTGGTCGTAGGCCGCTGTGGCCTGCGCCGTCTGC
This sequence comes from Rhodospirillaceae bacterium, assembly GCA_050260255.1. GTDB lineage: Bacteria > Pseudomonadota > Gammaproteobacteria > Burkholderiales > SG8-41 > JAQGMV01. The sequence goes on from JBLNBW010000057.1 coordinate 3,327, forward strand.
GCGGCACGCGCCCCGGCATCGAAGATCGTCTGAGCGAGACCTGCGCCCAGAGACCAGAAACGGGCAGGGGCGTTGAACCACGTCGCGAGGTGCGTGCTCTGGAAACCGGCCGACGCCGTGAGCGTGAGCGCAGGAAAGTACGCGGATTGCGCGACGCCGATACGTGCGTTCGCGCCGGCGATACGGCGCTCTGCTGCCGCGATGTCGGGGCGGCGCTCGAGCAGGGTGGAGGGCAGGCCGGGCGGGATAGGGGGCGGAACGGCAGCCAGCGGCGCCGGCGTGAGTGAAAATTCGGAGGGCGCGCGTCCGATCAGCACCGCGATTGCGTGCTCGAGCTGCGCGCGCTGCACGTTGAGGTCTAGCGCCTGCGCCTGGGTGGTTTTGAGCTGGGCAAGCGCCTGTACCACGTCCGCACGCGCCGCGACCCCGGCTTCGTACCGGTTCTGCGTGAGCTTGAGCGAGGTTTCGAATGCCTTCACCGTGTCGTCGAACAACTGCCGCTGTGTATCGAGCGCCCGCAGCTGGAAGTAGTTCTGGGCGAGCTCGCTTTGTAGGGAGAGCTTCGCGGCTTCCACGTCTCCGGCACTCGCCTGTGCATCGGCGACGTTCGCTTCCACGAGGCGGCGCACGCGTCCCCAGATGTCGGGCTCCCACGTGGCGTCCAGACTGGTCGAGTGCGTATTGATAGCGCCCCGCCCCGCGGTCGTGGACGTGCCGGTGCGAGCGGCCTGCGAGCGGCCGACGTTCAGGTCGGCGGTGATGAGAGGGAAGAACTGCGCCCGCGCTCCCTGTGCCAGAGCCCGCGCCTGCCGGTATTGCGCTTCCGCGGCAGCCAGCGTCTGGTTCGATACGCTCACCTGCTTCAGCAAGTCGTTCAGCACCGGATCGCCGAAGACCGTCCACCAGTCGCCTTTCGATTCATGATCGCGCGGCTCGGCGGCCTTCCAGCCGGTCATCTCCTTGTAGCTCTCCGGTACATGGACTGCCGGACGCACGTAATCCGGCCCTACGGCGCAGGCGCCGAGCAAGGTGCAACTCAAGGCAGCGGCAACGACGAATCTCATGGCATATCACACGGCAGGGTGAGTGGCTGCGGTACGCCCCGGGCCGCGGCGGGCGAAGCGCCTGCACCACAACCGGAAGCGATCGAGATAAAGGTAAACGACGGGCGTCGTGTACAGCGTGAGCATCTGGCTCACGATCAGGCCTCCGACGATTGCGATACCGAGCGGCCGGCGCAGCTCTGCGCCTTCCCCGAATCCCAGGGCAAGAGGAATCGCACCAAGCAAAGCGGCCATGGTGGTCATCATGATCGGCCGGAAGCGAAGCACGCAGGCGCGATAAATCGCATCTTCCGGCGGAAGCCCGTCGCGCCGTTCCGCATCGAGCGCGAAATCGATCATCATGATCGCGTTCTTCTTCACGATCCCGATGAGCAATATGACGCCGATAAGCGCCATGATGCTGAACTCGGTCTTGAAGAGCAGCAGCGCGAGGATGGCGCCTACGCCGGCAGACGGCAGCGTCGACAGGATCGTGATGGGATGCACGTAGCTCTCGTAGAGCATGCCGAGCACGATGTACACCGTGAGCAGCGCCGTGAGAATCAGCCACGGCTGGCTCTTGAGCGATGCTTCGAACGCGCGCGCAGTGCCCTGGAAGCTGCCGTGTATCGTCGTCGGCACGCCGAGGCGGTCCATGGCCGTCTGCACGGCCTGCCGAGCGTCGGACAAGGAGTATCCAAGCGACAAGTTGAACGAGATCGTCGATGCGGCGAACTGGCTCTGATGGTTGACGGCGAGGCGCGTCTCGGTGGGTTCGTAATGGCTTATGGCGGAGAGCGGAACCTGAGTGCCGTCCTTCGCGCTCACGTAGACGTCGTTCAGCGCTTCGGGGCTCTGCCAGTATTGCGGGGCCGCTTCCATCACCACGCGATACTGGTTGAGCGGGTTGTAGATCGTCGAGACCAGCCGCTGGCCGAACGCGTCGTTGAGCGTCGCGTCTATCATGCGCTGCGTGACGCCCAGCCGTGCGGCCGCGTCGCGATCGACGATGAGCATGGTTTGCAGACCCTTGTCCTGCTGATCGGTATTGACGTCGGCGAGCTCCGGCAGCTGGCTCAATGCCTGGCGCACGCGCGGCTCCCATGCGCGCAGCTCCTCGAGATCGTCCGCGCGCAGCGTGAACTGATATTGCGCGTTCGCTGCGCGGCCGCCGATGCGTATGTCCTGGACCGGCCGCAGAAAGAGCGACGCGCCGGGCTCGCGTGCGAGCTTGGGACGCAATCGCGCGATCACCTCGCCGACGGACACCTTCCGTTCGCGTATCGGCTTCAACGTGACGAACATGAAACCGCTGTTACGCTGGCCGCCGCCCGTGAACGCCACCACGTTCTCGACGGCCGGGTCGGTGCGCACGATCGCGATGTAATCGGTCAGCTTTTTCTGCATCGCCTGGAAAGATATGCTCTGATCGGCCTGGATCGAGCCGACCATGCGACCGGTGTCCTGCTCCGGGAAGAAGCCTTTGGGCACGATGATGTACAGGTAGACGTTCAGGCATACCGTCGCCAGAAGAACGACGAGCATCAGCGGTCCATGCTTGAGCGACCAGCGCAGGCTGCGCTCGTAGCCGGCGAGCAGCCATCCGAACAAGCGGCCGCTCGTCTGCGTCACTTTGCTCTCGTCGCGGGACGAGCGGCGCCGCAGCAGGCGCGAGCACATCATCGGCGTTGCCGTCACGGATACGACCAGCGAGATGAGTATGGCGACCGACAGCACGACGGCGAACTCCCGGAACAGCCGCCCGACGATGCCGCCCATCAGCAATATGGGGATGAAGACCGCGATGAGCGACAGGCTCATGGACAGCACGGTGAATCCCACTTCGCGTGCCCCGTGGAGCGCCGCTTCCATGGGATGCAGACCTTCCTCGATGCGCCGCGAGATGTTCTCGAGCACGACGATCGCATCGTCGACGACGAAGCCGGTCGCAATCGTCAGCGCCATCAGCGACAGATTGTTCAGGCTGTAACCGCACAAGTACATCGCGGCGAACGTACCCACCAGCGAAACGGGGACCACGATGCTCGGTATGGCTGCCGCACGGGCGTTGCGCAGGAACAGGAACACGACGAGGATCACGAGGCCGACCGATATCACCAGCGTCCGCTCCACTTCGTGCAGCGACGCGCGTATGGTAGGCGTGCGATCCATGACGGTTTCCAGGTTGATCGCGCTCGGTATCGACGCACGCAGCTGCGGCAGCAGCGCATTCACCCGGTCGACCGTTTCTATGATGTTCGCGCCCGGCTGGCGGTTGAGGACGACGAGCACCGACGGCTGACCGTTCGAAGACCCCGCGTTGCGCAGATCCTGCACCGAATCGACGACGTCCGCGACATCGGACAGTCGCACGCCGGCGCCATTGCGATACGCAATGACGAGCGGCATGTAGTCGGCGGCGCGCTTCGCCTGGTCGTTGGCGCTGATCTGCCAGTAGCGATTGCCGTCCTCCAGCGCACCCTTCGGCCGGTTGGCGTTCGTGGCCGCGATTGCGGTTCTGACGTCTTCGAGGCCTATGCCGTACTTGTAGAGCGACGCGGGATGAAGCTCGACGCGCACAGCGGGAAGCGAGCTGCCGCCGACCGAGACCTGTCCTATCCCTTTCACCTGTGCGAGCTTCTGCGCGAGTATCGTGGATGCGGCATCGTACATCTGGCCGCGGCTCATCGTGCCCGACGTGAGGGCGAGAATCATGATGGGCGACTCGGCGGGGTTCACTTTCCGGTACGTCGGATTGTTCGGCAATCCGGTCGGCAGCAGGCTGCGTGCGGCGTTGATCGCGGCCTGCACCTCTCGCGCTGCGCCGTCGATGTCCCGGTTGAGATCGAACTGCAGCGTGATGCGCGTGCTGCCGAGGGTGCTCGACGAGGTCATCTCGGTGATGCCGGCAATACGCCCCAGCGAGCGCTCGAGCGGCGTGGCGACCGTTGCCGCCATCGTTTCGGGGCTCGCGCCCGGCAGCGACGCTTGCACGGAGATCGTGGGGAAATCGACCTGCGGCAGCGGCGAAACGGGCAGCAGCCGGAACGCGACGATGCCCGCAAGCATGATGGCGATCGTCAGCAGCGTCGTCGCGACCGGCCGGTGGATGAAGGGAGCGGAGAGGTTCACGATGCGCTGCCCTGCGGCTCCGTGCTGCCGCCGAAACGTCTGCGCGTGCGACGGGCGAGACGATCGAATGCGAGATAGATCACGGGCGTGGTGAACAGGGTGAGCATCTGGCTTACCAGCAGACCGCCCACCATGGTGATGCCGAGCGGATGACGCAGTTCCGAGCCGACGCCCGTGCCGAGCATCAGCGGCAGCGCGCCGAGCAGCGCCGCCAGCGTCGTCATGAGAATGGGTCGGAAGCGCAGCAGCGAGGCCTGGTATATCGCTTCGCGCGGCGTCTTGCCTTCGTTGCGCTCGGCATCGAGGGCGAAGTCGATCATCATGATCGCGTTCTTCTTGACTATGCCGATCAGCAGGATGATACCGATCACGGCGATGATGCCGAGATCGCTGCCGGTCAGCATCAAAGCGAGCAGTGCGCCGACTCCGGCGGAGGGCAGGGTGGAGAGTATCGTGATCGGATGTATGTAGCTTTCATACAGCACGCCGAGCACGATGTACATCGTCACGATCGCGGCGAGGATCAAGAGCAGTGTGTTGTCCAGCGACGCCTGGAACGCAAGTGCCGCGCCCTGCGGACGGATCACGACACTCGGCGGCATCTGGAGTTCGCGCTCGACGGCGTGTATGGCGTCCATGGCATGGCCCAGGGAGACGCCGGGCGCGAGATTGAACGACACGGTGGCGGCGGGAAATTGCCCGAGGCGATTGAGCACGAGCGGACCGTTGCGCTCGCTGATGCGCGCTATCGTGGTGAGACGCACGGGCTGGCCGGACGAGGAGGCCACGAAGATCTCCTCCAGCGCACCGGGGCCGCGGCGGAATTCGGGCGCGACTTCCAGCACGACGCGGTACTGGCTGGACTGCGTGAATATCGTCGAAACGAGGCGCTGCCCGAACGCGTTGTAGAGCGCGGTGTCGATGGCTGCGGTCGTCACGCCCAGGCGGCTTGCGGTCGCCCGGTCGATTTCGATATGCGTCTGCAGACCCTGGTCCTGCAGATCGGCTGCGACGTCGGCGAGCTCACGCAGCTGCCGCAAGCGTTCCACGAGCCGCGGCACCCAAACGCCGAGCTCCTCCGCGTCGGCGTCTTCGACCGTGAACTGATACTGGGTGCGGCTCACCCGGCTTTCGATCGTCAGATCCTGCACGGGCTGCATGTAGAGCGTGATGCCTTGGACATCGTGCAAGCGGTCCTGCAGCCGCCGAATCACTTCCGTCGCCTTCGCTTTACGCTGTGCGAGCGGCTTGAGATTGATCAGCATGCGACCGCTGTTCAGCGTCGGATTGGTGCCATCCACACCGATATAGGACGACACGCTCTGCACGGCGGGATCTTCGAGCACCGCGCTTGCCACCGCCCGCTGCCGGTCCGCCATGGCGGCGAACGAGATCGACTGCGGCGCCTCGGTCACACCCTGAATGAGCCCCGTGTCCTGCACCGGAAAGAACCCCTTCGGGACGAAGATGTACAGCACCACGGTGAGGAGAAGCGTCGCAACGGCTACGATGAGGGTCGCCCCCTGACGGTCGAGCACCCATTCGAGCATGCGGCCATAGCGGGCGATGACGCGCTCGAAGAAGCGACCGCTGGCGCGATAGAAACGTCCCTGCCGCTCCTGCGGCGTGTGACGGAGGAATTTCGCGCACATCATGGGCGTGAGCGTGAGCGACACCACGGCGGAGATGAGAATGGCGACGGCGAGCGTGATGGAGAACTCGCGGAACAGGCGGCCCACGACGTCGCCCATGAACAACAGCGGGATCAGCACTGCGATCAGCGAAAAGGTGAGCGATATGATCGTGAACCCGATCTGTTCCGCGCCCTTCAGCGCCGCTTTGAGCGGCGGTTCGCCGGCCTCGACGTAGCGGGCGATGTTCTCGATCATCACGATCGCGTCGTCCACGACGAAGCCCGTCGCGATCGTGAGCGCCATGAGCGTGAGGTTGTTGATGCTGAAGCCAGCGAGATACATGACCGCGAACGTGCCGACCAGGGACAGCGGCACCGCAACGCTCGGTATCGTCGTTGCCGAGGCGCTGCGCAGAAAGAGAAAGATCACCATCACGACCAGGGCGACCGAAAGCATGAGCTCGAACTGTACGTCGTGTACGGACGCGCGTATGGTCGTCGTCCGGTCGGTAAGCAGCGACATCTCCACGTTGCCGGGCAAGGTCGCCTGCAGCTCGGGCAGGATCTGCTTTACGCGATCCACCACTTCGATGACGTTCGCACCGGGTTGGCGCTGGATGTTGAGCAGTACGGCGGCACGCGTATCCGCCCAGGCCGCGAGGCGCACGTTCTCGGCGTCGTCCACCGCGGCTGCGACATCGCTCAACCGGACTGGCGCATTGTTGCGGTAAGCGAGAATGAGGTCGCGATATTCGTCGGCGGAGCGCAACTGACTGTTCGCGTCTATCGTCGACGCGCGTGCCGGCCCGTCGAAGCTGCCTTTGGCCTGGTTCGTATTCGCGTTGTTGATCGCCGTGCGCACGTCTTCGAGATTGAGACCGTACGCCGCGAGCGCACGCGGATTGACTTGTATGCGCACCGCCGGTCGCTGGCCGCCACTGATCGATACCAGGCCGACGCCGGGCAGCTGGGAGATCTTCTGCGCAAGCCGCGTGTCCACCAGATTCTGCACTTTCGGCAAGGGCATAGTCGTCGACGTTATGCCCAGCGTGAGTATCGGCGCATCGGCAGGGTTGACCTTGCTGTACACCGGCGGCATGGGCAGATCCTGCGGCAGCAGCGAGTTCGCAGCATTGATGGCCGCCTGTACTTCCTGCTCGGCGACGTCGAGGCCGATGTCGAGGCTGAACTGCAGCGTGATGACCGATGCGCCGCCCGAGCTGGACGACGACATCTGGATAAGGCCCGGCATCTGGCCGAACTGTCGTTCGAGCGGTGCGGTGATGGATGATGCGGCAACGTCGGGACTCGCGCCGGGGTACAGCGTCACGACCTGTATGGTCGGGTAGTCGACCTCGGGCAAGGCGGAGAGCGGAAGTATGCGGTACGCGACGATGCCGACGAGAAGGATCGCGACCATCAGCAGCGAGGTCGCGACGGGGCGCAGTATGAACGGACGGGAAGGGTTCACGGTTATTGCTGCGGTCGTCCCTTGCCCTCGGCCGCTTTGCGTGGACCGGCAGTTGCGTCAGACCCGGCCCGCAGTGCGCCGGCGTTCGTGCTGGCGCCGCCCGCTTCAGCGCCGGCCTCGGGACGTTCCTTGCCTTTACCTTTTCCCTTGCCCTTGCCGGCCCCTTTTTCTCGCGGCTCGCCGGCAGGCGGCCCTTCTCCCGGCAGCTGCACGCGTGCGCCTTCGCGCAGCTTGTCGGCACCGTCGACGACCAATACTTCGCCGGGCTTCACGCCTTCGCTTACCGCGACACGCTCGCCCTGCACAGGACCGAGCTTCACCGGCCGTACAGATACCGTGCGGTCCGGCTGCACGACGTAAACGAAGGTACCTTGCGCACCACGCTGCACCGCGGCGCCGGGAATGACGGTCGCATTGCTCAACACGTCGACGAGCAACCGAGCATTGACGAACTGGTTCGGGAAGAGCAGATAGTCTTCGTTGCTGAATTGCGCGCGCAACTTGACCGTGCCGGTGGTCGGATCGATCTGGTTGTCGACAGTGACCAGCGTTCCGGTCGCAAGCTTGTTTTTCTCGGCGCGGTCCCATGCTTCGACTTGCAGTTTCTCGCCGGCGCGAATGCGCTTCATCACCGTCGACACCTGATCTTCCGGCACGGTGAAGATCACGCTGATCGGCTGAAGCTGGGTGATGACCACGATGCCGTTCGGATCGGACGCGCGTACGATGTTGCCCGGATCCACCTGGCGCAAGCCGATACGGCCGGCGACCGGCGCAGTGATGCGCGCATAAGCGAGCTGCAGCTTGGCGTTGTCGATCTGTCCCTGATCCGACTTCACCGCGCCTTCGTATTGCCGGACCAGCGCGGCCTGCGTATCGAGCTGCTGGCGTGCCACGGAGTCCTGTTCAAACAGCGTGCGGTAGCGCTCGAGATCGACCTGCGCGTTGCGCAGCAGCGCCTGATCGCGCGCCATTTGTCCTTCGGCCTGCGTCAACTGGACCTGGAAGGGGCGCGGGTCGATTTCGGCGAGCAGGTCGCCGGCTTTCACCATCTGGCCTTCGCGGAAGGCCACACGCAGCAGCTGCCCGTCGACCCGGCTGCGTACTGTCACCGTATGCAGCGGCGTGACGGTGCCTAATCCCGTGAGGTAGACGCCGACGTCTGCAGTCGCAGTGGGGGCCGTGACGACCGATACCGGACGCGACGCAGCATTGGCGCCGCCTTTGGCGGTGCGCTGTGACTCGGTCGATTGGCCAGGCGCGTAATGGTACCAGGCCGCCACGCCGGCGGCGATCACGGCCAGCAAAGCGACGAGCACCCACCATCGGGCCCTGCGCCGATGAGGGTGAGGATCGGCTGTATCTGCCGTAGCGCGTGAGGGGGCAGGGGGATCGAAGCTGGTCGTGCGATTATCGTTCATTGCGTGTGCGGGCCTCGCGTGGCGGGCCATCGCTTGGAATGGAGCATAGCGCTTTATAACTGCGTTAAGCGGGCAGAGGCAAATCCGAGTTGTAACGGTTTGTGACTCGACATGTCCGCGAGCCGCGGCGAGCATGTTGTCATGGCAGCGCCACGTGCGAGACGGGCGCAAAAAAAGCGCCGCCCGGACGGGCGGCGCTTTGCGACAATGGCGCGGTGCGCGAACGGCTAAATCGGATATGCGCGGCCGTTCTCGACGCGCACGCGCCCGCCGACGCGCAGATCGCCGGCCGATTCCTGGTTCAGCACCTGCGTCGTACCGTTGTCGAGGCGCACGCGCACGCGGTAAACCGCTGCCTTCCCGCCGCTGCGTTTCTCGATCTCGTGGCCGGCGACTCCGCCCGCAACCGCGCCGCCAATCGTGGCCGCGGTGTTGCCGCGCCCTCCGCCTACCTGATGTCCCAAGACCCCACCGGCCACGGCGCCCGCGACGCTGCCCAGGCCGATGCCGCCCTTTTGCGCATCGGCGACTTCTATGGATTCCACTGTTCCGTAGATGATGTTGCTGGCTGCGGGATAGCTCGATGGGCTGCTCTGGTACGGGCTGCTGCCGCACCCGGACAGCGCGATGATCAGCGCTGCAAAGGTTGCCTGCATCAATCGGCTGACGGTCATGTAGCTCTCCTCATGATTCAAACACGAATTTGCTGCCGCCGGCTCACGCCCGGCCCGAACAGCCTCGTGCTCTGTTCGCGCTCGACACGGCCTGTAGCAGCGTGCGAGCCGATCCCGCGATGGGGCATGGGTCGCGCTCGCTCGCTGCCGGATTCGCCGTCTATAGCCATCCGGCCGCGCTCGCCTGCGTCCTCGTCAAGCAGCCGCTCGACCTCGAGCTGGGTCTGCCACTCGGTCGCCAGGCGCGCGCCCCGATCCATCTCGTACACGGCGAGCGTCAGTATGACGGCTACGGCGAGCAGCATGGGCTTCATGCGGTCCTCCGGCAAACAGCTCACTGTAATGATCGATGCAACGGCCATTCCCGGGCCAGCGGTCCGGGGCGGTATAGAGGCGAGACCGCTGTCGGTACGTCAGATGCGACGGAGTATTTCTGCGCCGCGCGCGAGCGTTTCCTCGGATTTCGCGAAACAGAACCGCAGCACTCTGTGCGCGGGCGGCTCGCGATAGAACACGGAGACGGGTATGGAGGCCACGCCGTAATCCTTGGTGAGACGTACGGCGAGATCGGTGTCGCGCTCGTCGCTGATCGCGTCGTAGCGCAGGTTCTGGAAGAACGTGCCGCGCGACGGCAGCGGCACGAAGCGTGAGCCTTCTAGGCATTCGAGAAAATAATCGCGCTTGCGCTGATAGAAGGCGGCGAGCGAAAGATAGGCGTCGCGGTTTCGCATGTATTCGGCGAGAGCGTACTGTATGGGTCCGTTCGCGACGAATACGTTGAACTGATGGACCTTGCGGAATTCGACCATCAGCTCGCGTGGAGCGAGCACGTAACCCATT
>JBLNBW010000058.1:0-6096 GCA_050260255.1 Rhodospirillaceae bacterium
GTCCGTTTTGCGCATGCGCGTCGAGGACGCGAGCGGCAAGCGCGTGGCGGATGCCGAGCAGAAGAGCATGTTGATCGAGCCGCTTACGCTGGAGCAGTGGGAAGCGCTCGGCGAGAGTGCCGCCTACAAGATGATCGAGCCGCTGCGCAACCTCATGCGGGACGTCGCGACCAGCGAACAGCTCACGCCGCTCGCGCAATCCGGCACGGCGAACGCCATGGCCGCAAGGAGTGGCGCGCCTTGAGGTTCAAGCTTGCGATAACGATAGCTGCAGCCTGCTACAGCGTCACGGCGTGGCCACAGGTTTCAGGGAAGATAAGGCAACCGAACATCGCCGAAGCCGTACCTGGCGGTGCCACGGCGCGTTCGACCGGCGTGTCGGGCCGCATCCGCCTTCCGGCCGTGACCGTGGACCGTGACATCGTCACCGGCGGGATTTCGCCCGCGCTGGCCTCGGACATCGTCACCGTGCAGGCACCGGCGTCTAAGCCGCGTGCCGTGCCGCCGCTCGACCTCGACTTCAGCTCGCCGCGTCCGGGCGAAGGTCGCGAGATCGCTGTCCTCATCGCTGCGGACAGCGAAGCGACGCTCTCCAGCCAGATGGCTGCACGGGCGAAGAAGGTGAATTTCGGCATCGGCCAGACGTTCAAGCCGGGCGAGGTGCTCATCGAGTTCGACTGTGACGAGCAGCTCGCCAAGCTGCAGAGCGCCGAAGCCGAATACCTCGGCGCGCGTGAAACGCATGTGACGAAGCTCAAGCTGCAGGGCCTCGGCGCCGCGGGCGAGCTCGAAGTGACGCTCGCCGCTGCGGCCGCCGAAAAGGCGAAGTCCGCCGTGAAGCAGCAGCAGACGCAGATTGCTTTCTGCCGCATCAACGCACCGTATCACGGTCAGGTCGCGCGGCTGCGGATCAAGGCGTTCGAGAACGTCAGCGTGGGCCAGCCGCTCATGGAAATCGTCGACCAGTCCAAGCTGAAGGCGGTGATGCACGTGCCCTCGACGTGGGTGAGCTGGCTCAAACCCGGCACGCCGGTGAAAGTGAAGCTCGCCGAAACCGGCCGCGAGCACCCGGGACGTGTGTCCAAGCTCAACTCCCGCGTCGATGCTGTGAGCCAGTCCATCGAGATCGAAGCCACGCTCGATGCAAAGGATGCAAAGATACTCCCCGGCATGATAGGCACCGCTACCTTCCCTGGCCGAGGCAGTGGCGCCACGCCGGCTCCGGGGGTCGACAGCAAGCGCGGGCTGTGACCTCCGTAAGGGAAACATTCGCAGACGGCAGCACGCTGCTTCAGTTCGAGCGCGCACTCAGGAACTGCAAGTCCCGCCGCGAGCTCTACTTTGTCGGTGTCAACGAGCCGTACTCGCTGGTCGCGTACGATCAGGCGGTGCTGTGGGTCGGCAACGCATTCGCCAAGACGCAGATCGTCGCCGTATCCGGCCTCGCCGCTCTCGAGGGCAGCACTCCTTTCATCCAGTGGCTCACGCGTGTGTTCCGCTATCTCGTTCGCGAGAACGGCACGACAGGCCTCAAGGAAATCACGCCGGAAACGCTGCCGGAAGAGCTGGTCGAAGAGGGTGCGGAATGGATGCCCGGTTACGCGCTGCACGGCATACTGCGCTCGCCCAAAGGTGAAGTGATCGGCGGTTTGTGGCTTACGCGCAACACGCCGTTCGACGAGCGCGAGCATGCGCTTGCGACGTGGTGTACCGACGCGCTGAGCTTCGCGTTGTGGGGATGGCAACCGAAGCGCGCCACGCTCAACAAGCTCTTCAGCCACCGCATGGCGGCCGTCCGCACGGCCGTCATCGTCGCGGCGCTGGGCGGAATCTCGCTGATCCCGATACGTCTCTCGGTGCTCGCACCCGCTGAAGTGACGCCGCTCAAGCCGACGCCCGTCACCGCGCCGGTCGACGGGGTCGTGGAGCGCATACTTGTTGCGCCGAGTCAGCCCGTGGAGCCGGGCCAGTTGCTGGTGAAGCTCGATGACACGACGACGCGCAATCGCCTGGAGGTGGCGCGCAAGTCGCGCGAAATTGCGGTCGCCGATTGGCAGCGCACCTCCACCAAGGCATTCACCGACGACCAGAGCAAGGCCGAACTGCTCCTGCTCGAGGCGCGGGTGCGCGAGCGCGAAGCCGAAATCGTATATCTGCAGGAAATGCTGGGGCGGCTCAACGTGCTTGCTCCGCGCAAGGGTGTGGCTATCTTTTCGGATCCCAACGACTGGATCGGAAAACCGGTGCAGACCGGCGAGCGCATCATGATGCTTGCCGAGCCGGCGGAGGCCAACCTCACGATCTTCCTCTCCCCGGACGACGCGATACAGCTCGCAGAGGGCGGCGAAGTCCACATGTACCTCAATGCGGCCCCGCTCGAGTCGTACATGGCGCGCATCACGCAGATGAGCTACGAGGTCGGGCAAAGTCCCGAAGGACAACCGGTCTACATTATCAAAGCGGCGTTCGATGCAGCGCAGGAAATTCCGCGCGTAGGCTCCAAGGGAACGGCGAAGCTGTACGCAGAATCGGTTCCGCTCTTCTATTACGTATTCCGCAAGCCCATCGCCTACCTGCGCAAGGTGTTCGGGCTTTGATGCTGCGGCTCTAGAATCCGCTTTCGCGAATCGCGAGCGCGATGGCGCGCGCCACGAAATTCTCCGCGAGCGCGAAGAATCCCGTCTGTATACGCACCGACCCGCGAACCACGCTCGGGAACGTTCCTTCCTTCGCCGGTACGATACGCACGCGGTAGACCGCCTGGTGCGGTATCAGCTCGCCGCGCTCGCCTTTGGACGCCGGCAGCGGCCCGCCGTTGGTGGATGAGAGGAGCGGATGCGGCACCACCTTGATCGAAACCGGCTCTATCAGCTGCACGGTGCCGGTGATGACGGGGAGGTTGCCGATGTCCGGATAGAACCTCACGTCCTGTCCCACCTTCACGGCGCGCAGCTGACTTTCCGCGACGTACGCGTCCACGACCGATTGATCCGGCTCCACCACGCGCAGGACGACGTTGCGCGGCTGCACCCAGCGCCCGGGCGTCATGTCCGCCGGCAGGTCGCGAACGATGCCCGAGATGGAAGCACGAAGATCGAGACGCTCCATGTCTGCAACGGCCGCCTTGTACTGGGCCACGGCTTCGCTCAGCTGCTGCTCCAGCACGCGTATGCGCTCCTGCTGCAGCGTGCTTGCTGGCGCGCGTGCGAGCTCGGCGGCGTACGCGCGCGCTTGCAGCGCCGCGCGGGTGGCGCGATCCGTGAGCTCGGGCGCATCGAGCCGCGCGACGACCGTATCTGCGTCGACCTTCTGCCCCGTCTTCACGAGGACCTCGTCCAGCCGCGCAGGAAAGGGCGGATAAACCGTGTACTCCTTCGCCGAGTGTATGAGGGCGGGTGCCTCTACCTCCGTGGCGACGGGGAACATCCAGGTGGCGAGCCCCGCGATCACCAGCAACACGGCGAATGAGCGTACGACGACGCGGACCTGCGAGCGCTGCGACCAGATGTAGGCGATCTCGACCGCGATCGGCCGCAGCACGAACCACACGATCTCCACGAGCATCAGGAAGATGCCGAGGAGCTTGAAGAACTTGTGGTACACGACCAATGCGATGCCGATGAAGACGGTGAAGCGGTAGAGCCACGTGAACAGCGCGAATGCGATGAGGCGGCGTTTCAAGCCCGGCGAGAAAAGCGGCTCCGGATCTTCCTGGTGGAGGGCGAAGAAGGTGTTGCGCACCCACCGCTTCGCGAGAGCGCCGCTGCGTTCGTGCAGATTCGGGATGTCGAGCGCATCCGACAGCAGGAAGTAGCCGTCGAAGCGCATGAACGGGCTCAGATTTATCGCGAGGGTCGTGATCCAGGTCGTCGTCGCGAGCAGAAACAGCATGCTTTTCATGGGCCCGTCGCCGGCGATGGCCCAGAGGAGCGTCGCGAACAATGCGAGCGTCAGCTCGGCGGCCATGCCCGCAGCGGCGATCGCAAAGCGCTGACCGGATTGCGTGAGTTTCCACGTTTCGCCCGTGTCGGTGTACAGCACCGGCCACATGACGAGGAAGGCGACACCCATGGTCGGCACGCGCAGGCCGAAGTGCTTGGCGGAATACGCGTGTCCCAGCTCGTGGATCACCTTGGCGAACGTCGCCGCCACCGCGTAGTAGAAGAGGCCTTCGAAGTTGAAGAAGTACAGGAACGCATGCGCGACCTGATCCCAGCGCTGGAAGACGAGGTGCGCATCGAGAAGGGCCAGCAAACCCAAGAACGTCGCGAAGCGCCGCGTGAACATGAAACGGACATACGGCAGCGTGCGCTCGAGCAGACGATCGGGCTTGAACAGCGGGAGGCGAAAAAAGAGATAGTTGTGCAGCAGCTCCGTGTACCAGGCCTTCTTGCCCGCGAGCCATTTCGCCTTGAGCTCCTGCATCGCGCTCTTGCTCTCGGCCTTGATGAGGTGGTTCGTCATCAGGAACTTGAGCAGGAGCTCGAGCTCTTCCATGTCCGGCGCGATCGGCGTTTCCGCGGCGACGGCCTCCAGCAGCTGCGCGGGATCTCCGCCGGGCGTCCAGCGGCTGAGCAGCTCGAATTCGAGCCAGCCGATCTCGAAGAAACGGTTGCGTACCGGATCGTGTATGCGCCACGTGGGAGAGCCTTCCGCAGTGACCGGGCCCGGGTACAGCCGGAGGTCTTCGCGCAGCGCGGGCAAAGACGGCGCTGCGGGCTTCGCCGAAATATCGGGCACGGGTTGCATGTCGTTGTCGTAGTGGCGCAGAAGTCCGTACTTTAGCAGGTGTCAGAGACGGTCGTAACGCGAGTTCATGTGGCTGCGTTCTCGCAAGAACGCCTGCCTTGTGCGGGAAGCAGTGTGTGTTCGAGTGTACAATTGTGCGATCGGAAGAACAGAGCGGGAACCCTCGTGGCCGGCATTGTTCCGCACTTTCAGAGTCACACAGTCCTCGAGAGCGAAGAATGGCGCGGCGTCACCGTCGAGCTGCTCGGCGATCTCGTTTCCGCAGGCCTGATCCGTTACCGCTTCCTGCTGACGGTCGGCGGGCTGGCCGACGGCAAGCAGCTCTTCGTCTCGGCCGAACGGTCGCGGTTGCTGCGCGTCGGTGCGTCTCAGGGCTTCTTTCTCGGCCTTTTCAGCGACGGCGGCCACGCCAATCTCGGCCAGTCGCGGGACTGGTCCGACCGCAGGCTGTTTCTGCTGAAAGCCATGACGCTCGTGCGCGAGGAATTGCGGCGGCCGCTTGCCACGTACCAAGTAACGCGCATGGAAAAGAACGCGCTGCGCGAGCTGTGGGCGGAATGGAATGCCACACGGTCGCGGCCGCGCCTGCGCGAATACCTCAAGGCATACGACGCGGCGCTGCCGCCCATGCTGAGCCGCCGCGCCGAAGGTGCGGCGTAAACTGGCTGCGCTACGCGAGCTTGCAGCCTTTCTGCTCGAGAGTGATGTCGACCCACGACCGGTCCAGGCGGCCGGCGCGTATGTCGGCGAGGATGTTTTCTTCCTTCTTTGCGTAGGCCACCGCGGCTTCGAGAAGTGCCGGCGCTTCATCCGGGGCGAGCGCGAGTAGACCGTCCTCGTCACCCACGACGATGTCTCCCGGATTGATGACCAATCCTCCTATGCTTATCGGGACGTTGATTTCTCCCGGCCCGTTCTTGTAGGGGCCGCGGTGCGTCACACCGCGCGCATAAACGGGAAACGGGGAAGCCGCGATGGCGCCGGCGTCACGTATGGAGCCGTCGATGGCCATGCCGGCGACGCCGCGTTTTTCGGCGTGCAACGACATGATTTCGCCGATGATCGCCTGGGTCGTGATTCCGCCCGCGTCGACGACGATCACGTCGCCCGGTCGCGCGATGTCGATCGCCTTGTGCACCATGAGATTGTCGCCGGGCGGCACGCGAACCGTCAGGGCGGGGCCAACGAGGCGGCCGCCCTTGTGGAACGGACGGATTTCTGCCGCGACCGCTTGCATGCGGTGCATGTTGTCGCTCAGATGAGCGGTGGCGACGGCAGCGAGCTTGGCGATGAGGGCGCGGTCGGGCTGCGGGGCGAAGGGGAGTATGCGGAATCCGGGTTGTGCCA
>JBLNBW010000059.1:0-20650 GCA_050260255.1 Rhodospirillaceae bacterium
CGGTGCGGAGGGAAGACGCAGAACAGCGTGTACATCGAGAGAGGCTGCAATATGCCGGCGATTGCGCCCTGCACCGCCCGGCACGCGATCAACACGGTCTCGTTGGGACTTAAGCCGGCGACGAACAGCGCAACGATGAAAACGCAGAGCGCGCCCACGAAGGTGCGGCGCTGGCCGAAGCTCTCGAGTAGCCATGAGTTGAGCAGCATGCCTATCGTCATGGCGGCGAGCGCAGCGGTCGACAGCCACTGCGCCTTGTCCTGCCCTATCCCGAACGCACCCATGATGTCGGGAATGGCGACGTTTACGGTCGTCGTGGTGATGACCGCCGAAATGGTGCCCAGCATGACGGTGCCGGTGGCTATCCAGCGATAGCCCGGGCCGTAACGCGCGAACAGGACGTCAGTGGTCTCTGACGGCAACGGCGACCTCGACCATCATGCCGGGGCGCAGCGCCGGATCCTTTTCGTCGAACAGCAGACGCACCGGAAGACGCTGTGTGATCTTCGTGAAGTTGCCGCTGGGATTCGGATCGGGCAGCAGCGCGAACTTGCTGGTCGCCGCCTGTCCGATGCGAAACACTTTGGCGTCGTAGGTGCGATCGCGGTACGCGTCGACCTTCACGCTCGCCTTCATGCCGGGCTTGAGCAGACCGACCGCCGTCTCCTTGACGTTCGCTTCCACCCAGATCTCGTCGGGATCGTGAAACATGAGGATGCGCTGCCCGACCGCGACATGCTCGCCCTTGCGCACGAATGTCATGACGATACGGCCGTCGGCGGGACTCACGATGGTGCGGTCGGCGATGTCCACTTCCTGCCGTCGTATCTCGGCCCGCATCTCATTGGCCTGCGCGGCAAGGACCAGATACTGCCGCTGCAGCACCTGCACCTGACGCCGGCTGCCGCTCGCGGCCGCGATCGCGCCTTCGACCGCAGCCACTTCGGCCTGAGCCTTGCGGTGACTCTCCTTGGTGTGCTGATAGGCCGTGCGCGCCTGTTCCATCGCCTGCTGCGAGATCCAGCGTTGCTTGTGCAGGTCCTCCGCGCGCCGGGCGTCATCGTGCGTCTGCTTCACCTGCACCTCGAGGGCCGCCACGGCCGCGCGCGCGGCCGACAGTCGCTGGGTTTCGCTCTCGAGCTTGCCGAGCGTCTCCTGGTCCACCTGCCCGCTTTGCGCGCGCAGCGTATTCATCTGGCCTTCAATCGCGTTGAGCTTCGCGACGAGCGCGTCGCGGCGCAATCTCGCATCGCGATCGTCGATGCGCGCGATCACCTGCCCTTTTCTCACCATATCGCCTTCGATGACGGGAAGCTCGGTGACCCAGCCGGCAACGCGGCTCGAAAAGGTGATTACCTCGCCGTCGATGCGCGCATCGTCGATGTAAACGTGGGTGTAGCGATGATAAAGCCACTGCGCGGCATAGCCAAGCAGGACGAGAGCGGCGGCAGCCACGAACCATGATTTGCGGTCGTGTCGGAATGCGAGACGCACGCTCGCGCCGTGGCGGCCCGCTGTCTCCTCCCCGCGTTGTTCCATCATAGTCCCGCCTCCTCGGCGTCTCACGCGCCGGTCATTCGCAAGAATAAATCAAAAGCGGGAATGCTCTCTCTCGAAGTTCACTTTATGGATGACATCGCACAGCGCGCGTGACGAGCTCTCACACCGCCGCCCAGGGCACGACGGGAATGCATCGATCGCGCAGCAGTTCGCGCAGCCGCGCCGCCTCGGTTCGCTCGCGGTTGCGCCACGCTTCCTCGCGGCCGGGATGTACCGCGATCTCCATCGTGCCCGTCCACGACCGGCGCAGCAGGCGCTCGGGCCATTGCGTGCGGGCCGAAGCGCATGGCGTGTAGAACCACTCGGTGGTGCGCCATGGCCCGCCCTCGATGGGCGCGCACATTTTCGCAACCCAGCAGCTCGGCTCGCACCATGGCGGCCGCAAGTAGACGTTACGCACATTGCGGATACGCCGAACACCGAACCGCGGAAGGGTTCTCGCCAGTGCGCGCGCGAACACGGGAATCTCGTGCACTTGCCCATGCGTATCGACATGGGTGATGGTCACACCGCAATCGCGCACCCGTCGCAGCTGCGCTTCGATCTCGCATGCGATATCGTTTTCGGAAACCAGCCCTGCAAGCGCACGCGCTCGCACTTCGTGCACCGAGCGGAAGCGTCCGGTCGCGTCCACGAGGGTCCGGATCGACCGCAGCGGAGCGGCTGGCGCTTCGCACGTCTCCCGCACGAAGGTGAGATGCACGCCGTAGCTGAACTCCGGATGCCGAGTTGCATACTCGCAGGCGGCGCTCGTCGCCGGCATGGTGGGCATGATCGAAGCGCTGGAGAGAATGCCCCGCTCGAAGCATGCAACCGTCTCCCGGCACGTGTCCTCGTCACGGCCGAAATCGTCCGCATTGAGTATCACGCGCAATGGCGGGTCGGCCGCTCGGTTCATCGCCCTGGAGCGCCATGGGAACGGGAATCGCCATGGCAGCGCGTCGACACGTTGACACGGTCGTAACGCGGCGCGCGATCCGTGTTTTGGGTTGTGACCGTGATCATCACCTCTCCCTGGCCTCCCGCACGGTCTCTTCCGCTGAACGACGCCGCTGGAATGCATGCCCGCGTGAAGGCGGGTGCAGCGGTAAGCAATCGTCATGCCGAATGCCCGCGCCGCCGACGGAAGATCGATGATGGGCTCGCCTCGCCGAAAATCGTCTCCATCGATGTTTCAAATCTCACACCGGAACATGCCAAACGATGCGCAGCTGCCAGATCGGTTCAGTCAACGACGGCAAAATATGCTCACAGCATGATTGCTTGACGGCACCTGCGTGCACTTCCTACACTCGGACGCCCGAGGAGGAGAATGATCATGTACCGTCACGCAACGATCGCGTTTGCAGCCGTCATGGCTGCCGTCAGCCCCTTTCATGCATGCGCCGAGACGTATCCCGAGCGGCCGGTACGCATCATCGTTCCATTTCCCCCCGGCGGGGCGAACGACATCGTGGCACGCATCGTGGGCCAGAAGCTGTACGACCGGTGGGGAAAGCCGATCGTCATCGACAATCGGGGTGGCGCAGGCGGCAACATCGGCACCGAGATCGGCGCACGCGCGGCGCCCGACGGTCACACCCTGCTCATGGGCTCCGGCAGCACGCTCGCCGCGAATGTGGGGCTCTACACCAAGCTGCCGTTCGATCCGCGCAAGGACTTCGCGCCCATATCGCTCGTCGCACTGGCGCCGTACGCCCTCATCGTCAACAACGGCGTGCCCGCCACGACGGTCCAGCAACTGATACAGCTCGCCAAGTCGCGCCCGCGCGAATTGAATTACTCCTCCTTCGGCGAAGGCAGCTCGGCGCACCTCATCGCCGAGGACTTCAAGCATCACGCCGGCGTCGACATGACGCACGTCCCGTACAAGGGCGGCGGGCCCGCCCTGGCCGCGGTCATGGGAGGCGAAGTGCAGGTGACCTTCAGCAATCTCTCGGTGGCGCTGCCGCAGGTGCGGGCCGGCAAAGTGCGCGCGCTGATGGTGACGACGAAAAAACGCTCGCCCGCAATTCCCGAGCTCGGCACGCCGGCGGAATCCGGATTGCCGCACTTCGAGGCGTCGGCCTGGCTGGGGCTTCTGGCTCCCGCGGGCACGCCGCGCCCGCTCGTCGTGCGCATCAACCGCGATGTCCACGAGGTGGTGAGCGACGCGGCCACGCGCAAGCAGCTCGCGGACCAGGGGCTGGAGCCGCAGCCGACCACGCCGGAAGCGCTAGGCCAGCTGATACGCGCAGAGATCGAGCGCTATACGAAGGTGATCAAGCAGGCCGGGATCAAAGTGCAGTGATAGGGCCTGCATCTGCCGGCCGGCACGACGACAACTTGCAGAAGCGCCGTCAGAGCGTCGCGAGAAAGGCCTCCGACGACATCACCTGCCCGAACAACGGCAAGATCTTTTCGCATTCGACGCGATGCAGTTCCGGGTCCGGGCTCGCACAGCAGTCCTCGAGCACCTTGACATGGAAGCCGGCGTCGTCGGCATAACGCGCCGTGCTGTCGACCACCATATGGGTGTAGACCCCGCATAACGCAACGGTGTCCACCCCGTTGCGATGCAGCCAGCTTTCCAGCGCGGTGTTGAAGAACGGATTGACGGCGCGCTTGGTGTAGATAATCTCCGAGGGCAGCGGCTTGATCGCCTCCGGAAAATCGGTGGCCCACGTGCCGGCGACGATGGCCTTCATCTTCTTCAGGCGCTCCAGCCGCGCCGAACGGCTGATGGCGTCGGCATAGTCCTCGCGAAAGCCGACGTTCACGAAAGCGACCGGCAGGCCGCGGCCGCGCATGGCGTCGAGCACGCTACGTATCTTCGCAATCAGCCGACGCGCTTCGACGACGCGCGCGAAGCCTTCCTTGCCCACCTTGCCCTGCGGATCGACGAGCTCGTTCTGCACATCGAGCACCAATAGCGCTGTCTTGCCCATGCCATGCTCCGTGTATCGCTCAAAAGAGCGTGAGTGTAGCAAGGAGCGGGAAGGTGCGACCCAAAAGCAAAGGCCCGTCATCCGGGAACGGATGACGGGCCTCGCGCGTCACCAGAGAGACTTCCGGACAGCAGCCGCGCAACCCGGTCCGGAGTGCCGAAGACCACCCTTCGGCATGCTCGAACGCGACGCGTGGCGACGATTCGACGATACCCGAGCGAAGGTCGACTTGACGTGGTCAACATCGCGAGCGCTCAAACGATGCGCAGCAGCGGCACCTGGAAGAGCCGCATGTGGTCGTCGGGACGCGCCGTCTGCGCATTCGCGGCTTGTATCGCATCGATCAGCGCTTTGAGCGGCGCCTCTTCCTGGAATGCGATCATGAGCACCGCGTTCGTGCTGCCATGCGGACCTTGGCCTAGATGAGGCTTCGTGCCGTGCCCCTTGCCGGTCGCCGGGCCCCAACGCGTGTAGTAATCGATGCCGATACGTCCCAGCATGTCCATGACGCGCGTGTGGAAGAGCTCGTTGTAAACCACGAAAGCCACCGCGCCGGGCGGCTCGAGGAGAGGAATGTCCATGATGTTTGCCGATATGCCGTTGACGGAACAAGTCTACGAAAGAGGACGGACGGTCGCTTGAGGCACGTCAAGAAAATCGGCGCACGATGCCTTACTCGATGCGCATGCCGGAGCGCCGCACCACCCGCCCCCATTTCTCCACTTCAGTGCGCAGGTATGCACGGAATTCGTCCGGCGTGTCGCCTATCGGTTCTGCGCCCTGGGTCGCGAGCCGCTGCCGCAGCTCGGGACTCTTGAGCAGTTCCACGATGGCGACGTTGAGCCGCGTGACGGTGTCGTACGGCGTTCCCGCCGGAGCGACGATGCCGTTCCACGCCGCAGCCTCGAATCCGGGAAAACCCGACTCCTGGAACGTCGGCACATCGGGCAACGCGGCCGCACGCTTCAAGCTTGCCACGGCGAGCGCGCGCAACCGGCCGGTCCTGATATGCGGTGCGACCGGCGGCGTCGTCGCGAAAAGCCCCGCAATTTCGCCGGAGACGAGGTCGAGCACCGCCGGCCCCAATCCTTTGTACGGCACCTGCACGAGGTTCAGGCCACCTACACGCACCTTCAGCAGCTCGACCGCGAGATGCGAGGTGCTGCCGCTGCCCGCAGTGCCCATAACGGTCTCGCCGGGCCGGGCCTTTGCGAAGCTCACGAAACCGGCCACCGTATTTACCGGCAGGGACGGATGCACGACGAGCACATTGTGCACGGCGGCGATGCGCGTGACCGGCGTGAATTCGTGCTGCGGATCGTACCCGGGCTTGAGCGTGAGATAGACGTTGCTCGCGAAAGCGGCGGAAACGACCAGATAGGTGCAGCCGTCGGGACGCGAGCGCGCAACCGCCTCGGCCGCGATGTTCCCCGTAGCGCCCGGACGGTTGTCGACGAGGAATCCCTGGTTGAAGTAGCCGCTCAGGCCTTGCGCGAGGAGGCGCGCGAGGATGTCGGTGGAACCTCCGGGGGGAAAGCCGACCAGTAGACGCACGGCCTTCTGCGCGCACAACGGCTTGGCAGCCGTCGCGGCATGCGCGTGGACCGAAAGCGCGGCGAGCAGGAGCGCAACGAAGCATCCTCCGAAGGAAGAAGCCCGCTCATGCCCGAAATGAAACGGAAAAGCCATGACCCCACACTGATGCTCGTTCGGCCAGCGCGCCAGGCTGACCCCGGATTCCCGGAAGTCGGCTGCGCGCCCCACGCAGAGCGCCGCCGTACGCAGTGTAACCCAACGCGCGCCGTGCGGCTTCAGAACTCCAGAGCGTCGGCGATCGCCTTGATGCCGGCCCGCGCGCATGCGTCGTCCGCATCGCCGCCTGCGGCACCGGATACGCCGATTGCGCCGAGTGTGGATCCTGCCGCCTCGATCACCTGGGCGCCCGCAACGGCCATGACGCGCGCGTGGTTGCGCAGGCCGCTCATCGGCTTTCCAGCCTGTGTTTCCGCAGCCAGCGCGCCGCTCGGTATCTTGAAGCTCGCTGCAGTCCAGGCTTTGTCGGTGGCGATGTCGACGGTATGCGCCATGGCGTAGCGGTCACGCAGCAGCACCTGAGGAAGCCCCGAGCGATCGACCACCGCAACCGACACCTGGTAGCCCGCCTTGCGACAGGCCTCGAGCGCCGCGCGAGCCGCCGTGAGCGCCGTTTCCGGCGTGAGCGACTTCGTCTCGAACACGGCCTGCTGTGCCTGCACGTTGAGCGCCACGGCTGCGATCGCCGCGGCTATAGCGGTCCGTATCAGCATATCCCCTCCTGTTCGGCGCTAGCAGCCGTATCGCTTGAGCACGTCCTCATCGAACTTAAGACCGAGGCCCGGCTTCTGCGGTACGACGATCATGCCTTTCTCGATTTTCGGCGTCTCTTCGTAGAGCCGCAGCGACCAGGGCATGTATTCGACGGTGAGACCGTTCGGTATCGCGGCGATCAAATGCACGTGGATCTCCGGCAGCAGATGGCTCACCACCGGAAGATTGAACGCCTCCGCCATGCCGGCGACCTTGCGCCATTGCGTGATCCCGCCGACGCGCACGAGATCGATCATCACGATATCGACCGAACGCGCTTCCATCATGTGACGGAAAGGAACGATCCCGTATACGTACTCGCCGGCAGCGATCGGCGTGGCGAGGGCCTCGGCGACGCGCGCCAAGCCCGGATAGTCGTCGTGCGCGGTAACGTCCTCCAGCCAGTACAGGTGATATTGCTCTACCTGCTGGCCCACCGAAATCGCCGTTTGCACCGTCCATTTCTGGTTGATGTCGCACATCAGGTCGATTTCTTCGCCGATGCTCTCGCGGATACGGCGGATGCGCTCGACTTCGCGCGCGGGATACGCTTCGCCGCCCATCTGGGTCTTCATCTGCCGAAAGCCGCGCTCCACGAGCTTGGGCGCCGCCTTCTCCAGGTGCTCGACCGGAAACTCGCGCATCAGCGCGCCGCTCGCATACGTGGGCGCCCGGTCGCGGTAGCCGCCGCACAGCGCCGACACGGGAAGATCGAGCGCCTTGCCCTTGATATCCCAGAGCGCGATGTCGATCGCCGACAGCGCGAGCGTAAACACGCCGCCGGGTCCCGTCGTTCCGGCCGCTGCGCGCAGCTTGTTCACGATCGCCTCGGTGCGCAGCGGATCGTCGCCTATGATCAAAGCGCCCAGCTGATCGATGGCGTGCTTCAGCGTCGCGGTCAGCGCACTGCCGAAGAAAGTGACGCCTATCCCTTCGATGCCGTCTTCCGTCTGCATGGTGAGCGTCACGAAATCTTTCGTGGCACCGGCGGGCGTGGGACCGCCGGCAAGCGGCTCTTCGTAAGGTAGACGAACGATGCGCGTGGAGATGCTCTTGATTTTCATAATGCGGTCTTCGTCCTCGAGGTGGAGTGCACGATATTAGCACCGGCGCGTGCCGCGGCATCGCGTGATCGCCGCACAAAAAACCGGCGAGCCGCAGGCGGTGCTCGGTCCCCGGTAGAGCTAATACGGCGTCATAGCAGATGAGCCGTCACCGCCTCGCCCGATATGACGATCGGGAAGGCGCATGAAGACATGCAGGGCGAAGATATTCGTGCTCATTCCGGTACGAGCCACTTCACCTCTGCGCGGCCGGCGCCATCGATGCCCAGCACCCCGCGCAGGTAATTGAGCAGCGGTCGAGCCTCTTCGTCGAAGCGCCACGGCGGGTTCACGACCAGCATGCCGCAGCCCGGTATGAATCCCTCTTCGGCCCGCTTGCGCACGACGAGCTCGAGACGCAGCACCTTGCGTATTCCGCTGCGTGTGATGCTTCCGTAAAAGTCGCGCATGGGCGCCGGCTCCATGATCGGATACCAGATAGCGTACATGCCGGTCGCCCAGCGCTCGTGGGCTTCCTTCACCGCGCGAACGATACGATCGAACTCGCGCGCGCGATCGAACGACGAATCGAGCAGCACGAGACCACGGCGCTCCTGCGGCGGCAGGAACGCTTTCAGTCCCTGGTAGGCGTCCATGCAATGGACCGCCACGCGCCGCTGCTTCTCGAACACCGATTGCAGCACCTCGAAGTCGGTCTTGTTGAGCTCCGTGAGCACCATGCGGTCCACGGGGCGCAGGAAGCGTCGTGCGATCAGCGGAGATCCCGGATAGAAGCGCAAGCGTCCGCTCGGATTCTCGGCCTTCACGGTATCGACGTACGGCTTGAGCAACTCGGGAATGTCGTCGCGCTGCCACAGCCTGGCAATGCCGCTCTCGTATTCGCGCGCTTTGTGGGCCCACGGATGTGCGAGGTCGTACAGCCCTATCCCCGCATGCGTGTCGAGGTAGCAATAGGGCTTGTCCTTCGCGCCCAGCGCAATCAGCAGACGCGTGAGCAGCGCGTGCTTGAAGACGTCGGCGAAATTGCCTGCGTGGTAGAGATGTCGGTAGGAGAGCATAAATGCGTGACCAGTGACTCGTGACTGGTGACTGGATGTTCCTCGCTGTTACGAGTCACGAATCACGGCTCACGACTCACCGCCTTAAAGCTTGTCGTACTTGGTCGATCTTCCGCGGGACTTATCGACCGGATACTTGTGCTCGTTCAGTGCGAGTTTGTTGTCGGCAGCTGCCGCGAGATCTATGCCGAGCTTATCACAGAGGCGGATGAGGTAGAGCAGCACGTCGGCAGCCTCGAGGGCCATCTCGTCGCGAATGTGCGAGGGCGGAGCGGCCGCTTCCTCGGGGGTCATCCACTGAAAATGCTCCATCAGCTCCGACGCCTCGACGGACAGCGCCATGACGAGGTTCTTGGGGTTGTGGAACTGGTTCCAGTCGCGCTCGTCAGCGAACCGTGCGAGACGCTCGCGCAACAAGGTCAAAGTATCCATGATCGATGGTGGTGGAAGTGGGTTTGCAACTATATGTCAGATTGGCTGGTTGCTGGTTATAGTAGCGGTTACGAGTTACTGGTTACGAGTTACTGAATGGTGGGCCGTTGAGGGGTAACGCGCACCGCACTACCGCTCACTGCATCTGTGCCCAGATCTTCTCCAGCCGCTTGTACGACACAGGATAAGGTGTCTTGAGCTCCTGTGCGTACAGCGAGACGCGCAATTCTTCGATGTGCCAGCGGAACTCCTCGAGCCTGGGGTCTTCCACCCCCGCCTTCCTGAGCTTGTCACGGCGCTCTTCGTAACGCTTCGTGAGCTCGGCGATGCTCGCCTGGTGTTTCGCGTCGCGCTCGGGATTGTTGCCGTACTTGTCGAGCCGCATCTGCATCGCCTTGAGATAACGCGGCAGCTGGGACAGCTGTTGCCACGGGGTCGCACTGATGAATCCTTTGTACACCAGGCGGCCGAGTTGCGCGCGTATGTCGGCTGCCGGGCGCGCAAGGGGTCCTTTCGCGGCCGCGAGACGGGCCGAGACGCGCTGGTGCTCTTCCGCAATCGAAGCGAGCAGACGCCCCGCCGCTTCGGTCACCGCCGGCAGGCGGGTGCGGGCCCGCCCCCGGAGCGCCTCGAAGGCCTTGGCGTCGCGCGGCAGCGGATCGTCCGCGATAAAGGCCCTGTCCGTGATGGCCGTCAACAGATCCTCGCGTAGATCGTCCGGGCTCACCACTGTCCGCAGCTGCAGCGCCGACTGCGTGAACGCGGGCGGGCTCTTTTCCAGCTGCTTCATTTGTTCCTTGAGCGTGAGCCGCATCAGGCGGCGAATGCCGGCGCGCATCGACGCCTCCGCTGCGCTTTTCACGTCGAACAGCCGAATGGCGACGCTATCCCCCTCATCCACCAGCGCCGGATAACCGGTGAGCTTGCGCCCGCCGCGCGTGAAGCAGATCTGCTCGGGCAGATCGCCGAAGTCCCAGGTCCGTATGCCGGTGCGCTCTATGCCCGGCTCGGCCTTGCCGAACGTAAGCTGCGCGGCCTGACCGAGCTGCCCTTTCAGCGCGAGAAGATCGCGTCCCATTGCGAGCTCCCGACCTGCTTCGTCGACGATGCGGAAGTTCATTTTGAGATGCGCGGGCATGTCGCGATCGTCCCAGGCGTCCTGCGGTACCGGCTCGCCGATACGTCTTTGAACGAAGCGACGGATCGCTTCGCCGAGCGGCAGCCGTGAAGGGTGAGGGGCCGAGTGTAACGAGCCGCGCCGTTCGGGCGCCTGTCTCTCCTCACTCCTCACTCTTTTCTCCTCACCCGGCATTTCTGGATCCACCTGATCGAGAAATGCCGTGACCTGCTCCGCCAGCGGGAAGAGCTGCTTGCGTAGGCCTTTGGGCAGTGCCTTGAAGCACCAGGTGACTTTCTCGCGCACGAGACCGGGCACGAGCCAGTCGAACGGCGTCTCGCCCAGCTGATTGAGCAGGTGCAGCGGCACGGTCACGGTCACGCCGTCGAGCGGATGGCCCGGATCGAAACGGTATTTCAGCCTGAGTTCGACGCCATCGACACGCAGTGTTTCGGGGAATTGCGCGGCGGTAATGTCGCTTGCCGCGTGCCGCATGAGAAAGTCGCGGGTCAGCAGGAGAACATCCGGATTCTCGAGCTCGGCCTCGCGCCGCCAGTGCTCGAAGCCGGCCGCGTTGTAGACGTCCTGAGGAACGAGCGCGTCGTAGAACGCGTATATCGCTTCGTCGTCCACCAGCACGTCGCGACGGCGTGCCTTGTGCTCGAGCTCCTGCACGTCGTCGATGAGCTTACGATTGTGCGCGAGAAACCGCGGCACGCCGGTGTCGCCGCGTGGAGATGCCGAACGCACAGCCTTCTCCGCCGCTTTGACTTCGCCCTTGCGGCCGCCCGGCACGTGCCGCTCCGGCGGACGTCGTGTCGTGTACTCGCCGGCGACGAGCGCGCCGCGGATGAAAAGCGCACGCGCTTCGCGCGGATTGATCGGGCCGTAGTGCACGCGCCGCTTCGCAACGATGGTGAGGCCGTAGAGCGTCACGCGCTCGTACGCCATCACCATGCCTCTGTCCTTCTCCCAATGCGGATCGAAGTACTGGCGGCTCACGAGGCGCGCCGCGAGCGGCTCTATCCATTCGGGCTCGATGCGCGCGACCGTACGGGCATACAACCGCGCCGTCTCGACGAGCTCTGCCGCCATCACCCACTTCGCCGTGCCCTTGCGCAGCGCCGATCCCGGGAAGATCACGAATTTGATGCCGCGCGCGCCGAGGTACTCCGCACCGCCGTCCTCGCTGCGAGTGCCGACGTTGCCCAGCAGACCCGCGAGCAGCGAGCGGTGGATCTGCTCGTAGGTGGCCGGCTTCTCGTTCTGCAGCAGCCCGAGCTCGCCCACCAGCGCCGCGAGCTGGCCATGAATATCACGCCATTCGCGCAACCGGCGATGCGAAAGAAACGAGTCGTGCAGCGCGGCGACGAGCTTGCGATTCGACTTCTTGTGCTTCAGCGCCTCGTCGAAGAAATCCCACAGCTTGAGGTACGAAAGAAAGTCCGACCGTTCGTCGCGAAACGGCTCGTGCGCCTTGTCGGCCGTATCGGCGCGCTCGAAAGGACGCTCGCGCGGGTCCTGCACCGACAGCGCGGAAGCGATGATCAGCACTTCCTTGAGGCAATTCTCGCGCTGCGCCGCGATGATCATGCGCGCTATCCGCGGGTCGATCGGGAATTTCGCCAGCTGCCAACCGACTTGCGTGAGCTCGTGCTTCTCGTCGACCGCGCCCAGCTCGCCCAGGAGCTGATAACCGTCGGAGATCATGCGCGGGGTGGGCGGCTCGAGGAAGGGAAAATCTTCGACGTTCCCGATGCGCAGCGACTTCATGCGCAGAATCACCGACGCCAGCGACGACCGGAGAATCTCGGGATCGGAGTACGCCGGCCGCGCCTGGTAGTCCTCCTCGGAGTACAGCCGTATGCACACGCCGGCCGCGATGCGTCCGCACCGACCGGCACGCTGGTTCGCCGAGGCGCGCGAGATCTTTTCGATCTGCAGCTGCTCGACCTTGTTGCGATAGCTGTAGCGATTGACGCGCGCAAGCCCCGTATCGACCACGTACCGTATGCCGGGCACCGTGAGCGACGTCTCCGCGACGTTGGTCGTCAGCACGATGCGCCGCGCGCCGCCGGGCTTGAACACCCGTTCCTGCTCTTCGATGGACAGCCGCGCGTACAGCGGCAGGATTTCGGCCCCCTTGGGATGGTGCTTGCGCAAGGCTTCCGCCATATCTCGGATTTCGCGTTCCCCCGGCAGAAACACCAGGACGTCGCCCGCTGCACGCTCGCGCGTGACCTCGTCGACCGCTGCGAGCACGGCGTCTTCGAGATCCTGGTCTTCCTGCTCCTCATCGCCTGACGTGAGCGGCCGGTAGCGTATCTCGACCGGATAAGTGCGGCCGGAGACTTCGATGACGGGCGCACCGCCGAAATGACTGGAAAATCGCTCCGCGTCTATCGTCGCCGACGTGACGACGACTTTGAGATCCGGGCGGCGGGGCAGCAGGCGCTTGAGATAGCCGAGCAGGAAATCGATGTTGAGGCTGCGCTCGTGCGCCTCGTCGATGATGAGCGTGTCGTACGCGCGCAGCAGCGGATCGCCCTGCGTTTCGGCGAGCAGGATGCCGTCGGTCATGAGCTTGATGTAGCTCTGCGGCGAGATCTTGTCCGAGAACCGCACCTTGTAGCCGACGGCCTGGCCGACGGCGGACCTGAGCTCCGACGCGATGCGGCTCGCCACCGTGCGCGCCGCGATGCGGCGCGGCTGCGTGTGACCTATGAGCCCTGCCACGCCGCGCTTGAGCTCCAGACAGATCTTGGGCAGCTGCGTGGTCTTGCCCGAGCCCGTCTCGCCGCTGACGATGACGACCTGATGCTGCTCGATCGCGCGTGCGATCTCCTCGCGCCGTGCGACGACAGGCAGTTCTTCGGGATAAGCGGGCTGCGGAAGACGGGCGAGACGTTCAGCAAGGACGCGGTTGCGCTCCTCCGTTCTCTCCCGAGCGGATCGCCCGGTCGTTGCTGACACGCCCGCGCCTGCTCCTAGAGTTTGACTGACCGATTGATCGCGTACACGCCGGTGATGCTCGCCTGCTGCAGCACGTGGCCTTTGATCGCCTGCAGAACGTCCGGGCCTTTGAACCTGCCGGATACCGGACACTTCTCGACATCGAGCGCGTACAGCGTGAACACGTAGTGATGCGGTATGGTGTCGTTCCACGGCGGGCACGGGCCGTCGTAGCCGTAGTAGTCGCCCGACATGTTGGCATCGCCCGCGAACCACGATGTGTAGTCGTTGATGCCCTGGCGCGTGCCGCGCGGGCCTTCCGGACCTTTCTTCCCGCGCGCGACCACGCCATCGGAGAACTCGCCGGCCTTTATCGCGCCGGTCGCGGGATCGAGATCCACCAGCACCCAGTGATAGAAATCCACCCGCGGCAGCGACGCAGGAATCGTGCGGCCTTCCTTGTTGACGTCGTCCGGACGCGAAGGCACGTCGTAGTCGTGACACACGAGGACGAGCGACCGCGTTCCCGTGGGAAGATCCTGCCAGGCGAGCTGCGGGTTGCGGTTCGCCGACAGCTTGATGTGCGCGGCGGGATCGTGCGCCCCGAACGCGAATTCCTCGGGAATCCGGCCATCGGCGTCGAAGCTGGTGCTGGTGAGTTTCATGATGGCTCCTCTCTGCTGTGCGGCGGATTATAACGCCAGCGGCCCGCGCGCCTCACTGAGCGGCCGCGGCGTGGACATTGACGGCGGCGAGCCGCGCCGAGCGTTCGGGCTGAGGCAACGCCGCGAGCGTCTTCACCTCGGCGTAGAACGCCGGCAGATCGCCGTGATGGTGGCGCAGCATCGCCTGGAACGTCGGCACGAGCTGCGTGTAGATCGAGACCGACGCGAGCAGCGCGTTGTTCGGTCGCTGGCCGAACCAGCGGTCTGCGCCACCCATGACGCCCCACGTTTTGCGCAGCGCCTCGTACGCGTCGTCGAGATCGGCAAGAAGAGCTCTCTTGCGTTCGCGCTTCTCCTCGGGCGGCAGCGAGGATGCGTAGAGCGCTTCCAGCCGGCTGCGATGCGCCTGCACGAGCTGCATGAAGGCTTTGCGGCGCTCCTGCACGCGCTCGTAGAGCGCGCGATCCTGCTCGGTCCCCTCGCGCTCGAGCCAGCGCCGCACGCCTTCCTGCTCGACCGCCACTGCGAACGACTCGTTGAACATCGTGTCGTCGCGCACGTAGGCGACCTGATGCGCGAGCTCGTGGAAGATCAGCCGCGCAAGCTCGGCTCTCGGATAGTTGATGAAGGTATTGAGCACCGGATCGGCAAACCAGCCGAGCGTCGAATACGCCGGCACGCCGCCCATGAAGACGTCGTAGCCGCGCTGCGCCATTTCCGCGGCGTAGCGCTCGGCCTCTTCACGGGAGAAATAACCGCGATACTTCACGCAGCCGGCGAACGCAAAGCACCATTCGATCGGATCGAGCGAGAATTCCGGCGTGGCGAATACGTTGTAGACCGCGAATGGGCGCTTCAAGTCGGCGTAGCGCCGATAGCTGTCGTTGTCGGGAAGCGCGAGCTCCTTGCTCGCATACGCGCGTATTTGCAGGGCGAGCTGCAGCTTCTCGCGCAGCGGCGCCGGCGTATCGGCCGCGGCAAGGAGCTCTGTTATGGGACGCTCGCGCCGGAAGATGTCGAGCTGGCCCTGCACCGACCGCACGTAGTAGCCCACGTTCGCGCAGCCTGCGACGAGCGCGCACGCGCCAGCGACGAGCATACGCCGGATCAGCGGAGTCATGCGGCCCGCGCCTCGGTATCGAAGCGTCCGCTGCGAAGGAACGCGCAGGCTGCATCGGACACGCGCCTGGAAAAAAGCATCGCGGTGTGGCTCACATGCAAGACCACATGATCCCGCATGCCGGGCACTTCTGTCTCCCTCACGTTCACTACACCGTCGTTGGGTCGCGGAAGGTCTGGCGCGACGACACGGCCGAGGCCGAGGCTCATGTCCCCTGCAATGACGCCGATGTCGCACTGCCCGCACGCCGCACGCGCAGGCTCGCTCAGCCATTGCCGCATCGACCTGCCGAGCAGCGTGTTGCCGCCCGGCAATCGCGCGAGGCGATGGGCTGCATGACAGTTTGCAAAGGGTGTACCAACGAGAACCGCGCGCCGCACGTTGAGATCGGGCGAGCGCTCGAGCGCTCGCAGCACGACGAGCCCGCCCATGCTGTGGGCGACGAGGTGCAGCATGCCGCCGGCGCGCCTGCAGTAGGCAGCCAGCGCATCGGCGTTCTCATCGAGCGTGCGGCGCATGCATGGATACGAAAAGCGCTCGACGCGGTAACCGCAGCGTGCGATGCGCCGCGCCATCGGTCTCATGAAAACGGCGTGCACCCACAGGCCCGGAAGCAGCACGACGGTATCGCTCGCCATGGCAGCGGTTCAGACGAAACGTCCCTGGAAGTGCGTAACGTCGGCAGCATCCAGGTGCGTGACATCGCACATGGCGACCGCGCGCCAGGCGCCGTCTTCGTAGCGGAACGTGTTGATGCTGCAATTGAGTAGCGGGAACCCGCGCGGCTGCTCGATCTTCATGCCGAGCGCGGCGCGATACACCGCGTCGAGCACCAGTCCATGGGCGACGACGACGACCGACTTTCCGGCATGGCGCATGGCGATCTCCGCAAGGCACCCGAGGCATCGGCTGCGAAATTCGATCGCGCTCTCACCGCCCGGCATGACGAAGTGCGGGTCCCGCCTGGAGAAGATAGCGTGATAGTCGGGGTAGCGTTCCCGGATCTCGTTGTTCGTGAGGCCTTCGAAGATGCCGAAGTTGCGCTCCCGGAGCCGAATATCGGAGACGACCGGGTGCCCGGTCTCGTCCGAAATGCTCACCGCGGTGCGGTACGCACGCCCGAGATCGCTGCTGTACAGCGCGACGAAAGGCACGTCTTTCAGGCGCAGCGCGAGCTGACGCGCCTGACGCACGCCGACCTCGGTGAGCGGGCTGTCCTGCTGTCCCTGCATGCGCCCCTCCTGATTCCAGAGGGTTTCGCCGTGACGCACGAGAAGAATGTCGGTCATCTTCAAAATGGTGACTTGTGACTCGTAACCCGTGACTCGGAAAACAGCCCCGGCGCGCCTTTGGTCTCAACGCAACCGGTCACGAGTCACCGTTCACGAGTCACGTTCTTGCTTCAGTATTTCCATCGCGCCGAGCAGCGCTTTTTCGAATCGCGCCTTTTCTTTCGCGATCGATTCGTCGGTCCAGTCGTAGAACCCGTGCTTCGCCTTCATGCCGATGTGCCCCTTCTCCACTTTCTCCCGCATGTAAGGGCTGGGCTCGGCGCTGTTGCAGAGATCCGGATAAATCGTCGCCGCTGCTGCGCAATGCACGTCTATGCCCGAATGATCGCGCATGAGCAGCGGTCCTGCGGCAATGTAGCGGAAGCCGAAGCCGAAGCGCACGGCGTTGTCGATGTCCTCAGGGGTTGCGATACCGCGCTCCACGAGATTGATCGCCTCGCGCGAGAGCGCCGCCTGCATGCGGTTCGCCACGAAACCCGGAATGTCGAGCCCGACGCGAACCGGCACTTTCCCCACGCTTTTCAGCATGTCGGCCACCTCGTCCGCATGCCGGCGATCGGTGTCTTTCGAGCACACGACTTCGACCGCGGGCACGAGATGGCCCGGCATGAAATAATGCGTGCCCACCATCCGGCGGCGCGTCTGCAGCCCTTCGCCTATCTTGCCGATCGGAATCGCGGACGAATTGCTGCACAAGGGAATATCGGGCTTAGCGCGCCGCTCGAGTTCCGCGAACACCTGGCGCTTGAGATCGAGCTTCTCCGGCACGGCCTCGATCACGATATCGACCGCCTGCCACGGCACGGAATCCATGCCCGTATGCAGTGGGAATTTCGCCATGTCGGCCTGTGCGCCGAGCGCCTTCATGGCGGACGCCAAACGCTGCGGCAGCGTGCGGCGTGACGACTCCTGCGGCTCGACGATGTGTGCGATCCATCCCCGGGCGGCAAAGCTCGCCGCGATGTCTGCGCCCATGGTGCCGCCGCCGATCAGCGCGACGGTGCGCGACTGCTGTGACATGCACTGCTCCGAAAAAGCCGCTATTTTACCTGCTGCTATACTGGCGACCAGCCGAGACACGTGAACCGTGGACGGCGAGCCGAACAAAACAAAGCTTCGCGTTCAATCCCGGCCGTTCATATACCGCGCCCCGACAGCCCAATGCCAAGCATCGAAATACTCGTCTTCGCGCCGCTCATCGTCGTCCTCGCTTACACGATCTTCGGAATCTCCGGTTTCGGCTCTACGCTGATCGCCGTGCCGCTGCTCGCCAATCTCTTCCCGGACTTGAAATTCGTCATCCCGGTGGTGGTCGTGATGGACTGCATCACCGCGATGAGCATGGGCCTCAAGCTGCGTGCCGACGTGAACAAGCGCGAATTCATTCCGCTGCTGCCTTTCTTGCTCGTCGGCTTGGGGCTAGGGGTGTTCCTGCTCGTGCGCCTGCCCAGCACGGTGTTGCTGCTCGTGCTCGGCGTATTCGCGATCCTCTATGGCATCACGTATATGCGGGGAGGCCCGCCGAAATTCAGGCTGCCGCGCTGGGCCGTCGCGCCCATCGGCCTCTTTTCCGGGACGACCTCGGCATCCATCGGGGTCGGCGGTCCGATTTACGTGATGTACCTCGCTTCGCGCGGCTCGACACCCGAGCAGATACGCGCCACGACGCCGGTGATCTTCGTTTTCACCACTGTGACGCGCATCGCGATGTTCGCGGCAGCGGGGCTCTTCTCGCGTCAAGTGCTCGTCACGGCTGCAGTTCTGCTTCCCATTGCCATGGCGGCGCTGTTTCTCGGCCACCGCCTGCACGTGAATCTGCCCAAGGATACGACCGTGCGCGTGATCGGCGGGCTGCTGGTGTTGAGCGGGGTATCGCTGCTCGCGCGTGCACTATAGCGTCGCGCGAGCAGGGAGGGGTGCCGGCAGTGCCCGCGATGGAAAGTGCCTTCCCCTGCCGCGACGTCACTGACGCAGGAAGCGCGCGATCCGCTCCACGCCGTCGGCAAGCACGTCCACCGGTCGCGTATATGCGAACCTCACGTGCTCGTTCGGGCGGTGGGAGCCGAAGTCGATTCCCGGCGTGATTGCTACGCCCGCACGCTCGAGCAGATCGAGCGCGAAACGGTAGCTGTCGTCCGTGAGACGCGAGCAGTTGGCATACACGTAGAACGCGCCTTCCGGCGTATACGGTATGCCGAAGCCCAGTTCGCGCAATGCCGGCACGAGAAAGTCGCGGCGCGCCTTGAATTCGTCGCGTCGCGCATCGAGGATCGCGAGCGTCTCCGGCTCGAAGGCCGCAGCCGCGGCATGTTGCGACGGCGTGGGCGCCGACAAGTAGACGTTCTGACTCAGGCGGTCGATCGCAGGCAGATACGCCTCGGGCGCCACCATCCAGCCCAGCCGCCACCCGGTCATGTTGAAGTACTTCGAAAAGCTGTTGATGACGAAGACATCGCCGGGCAGTGCGGCCGCGGTCTGCGCTTCCCCTTCGTACACGAGCCCGTGGTAGATCTCGTCGACGAGCAGCGCGCCGTGTCGTCTGTCTACCTCGCGCGCCATCTCGGCCAGCGCCGGCATATCGATCACCGTGCCGGTCGGATTCGACGGTGTGGCGATCAAGGCCGCGACGGTGCGTTCGTCCCAATGGCGCTCCAGCAGCGCGGCGTTCAACTGGTAATGGCTGTCCGCGCCCACCGGCACGCCGACCGGCTCGCCCTCCATCATGCGCACGAAATGTCGGTTCGCCGGATAGCCGGGATCGGCGAGCAGCACGCGATCGCCCGCGCCGACGAGCGTCGCGATCGCAAGCAGCAGCGCACCCGACGAGCCTGAAGTGACGACGATGCGCTCGGCCGGCACTGCGACGCCGTAGCGCATGCCGTAGAAGCGCGCGATGGCTTCCCGCAGCTGCGGCAAACCGAGCGCGGGCGTATAGAAGAGATCGCCGCGCTGCAGTGCGCGCATGCCGGCTTCGCAGATCGGCTGCGGCGTTGTGAAATCCGGCTCGCCGATTTCCATGTGGACGATCGAGCGCCCCGCCGCCTCCATCGCGCGGGCCCGCGCGAGGAGATCCATGACGTGGAACGGCTCTATGGCATCCATTCGTGCCGCAAGCCGCGCTCGCGCTGCTTTTTCTTCACTCACTTCGATACCTTGACTGTCTTAGTTCCAGCAAGCGCACGCGCAAGCGTGGCGAGACACGGACGAAGCATTCATCCCGCAGCTCGCGACGTCACTGCGCGACACGCTCGATCACTCGGCTTTTATCCCCGCCGCCTTCACCACCTTGGCCCACTTGTCCGTTTCCGCCTTGATGTACGCGGCGAATTGCTCGGGGGAGCTTCCTACGGCTTCCGCACCGTCGGTGGACAGCTTCTCGCGGACGTCGCGCTGCTGCAGCGCCTTCACGACTTCGGCGTGCACGCGATCGATCACGGGCCGTGGCGTACCGGCCGGTGCAAGCACGCCATACCATTGCACCGCTTCGTAACCCGGGACGCCGGCTTCCGCGATCGTCGGTATGTCGTCCGCGCCGGCAGCGCGCTTCGCGCTGGTCACGCCGAAGGCCCGCAACCGACCGCTGCGCACGTACGGCAAGGCGGTCAGCATGTTGGGTGCCATGAGGGCGACATGGCCTGCGACCGTATCCACGGCGCCCGGGCCGGAGCCCTTGTACGGCACGTGCACCATCTTGAGCCCCGCCATGACGAGAAACAGCTCCATGGAGAGGTGCGGGCTCGTTCCCATGCCGGCGGACGCAAAGCTCAACTGCCCCGGCCGCGCTTTGGAGAGCGCAATCAGCTCCTTCACGTTTTTCGCCGGCAGCGATGGATGGGACACGATCACGTTGGGCAGCGATACCGCCTGAGAAATAGGCGCGAAATCGCGCAGCGCGTCGTACGGCATTTTCTTGTACATGGCCGGATTGATCGCAAGCGTGCTCACGCCCATGAGCAGCGTATATCCATCGGGCGCGGCTCGCGCGACGATCTCGCCCCCTATCATCGTGCCCGCGCCGGGCCGGTTGTCGACGACCACCTGCTGTCCGAGGTACTCGCTCAACTTGGGTGCGATGATGCGGGCGGAAATGTCGGTGCCGCCACCGGGCGACGACGGT
>JBLNBW010000060.1:0-28576 GCA_050260255.1 Rhodospirillaceae bacterium
GCGACTGCTTCATCAGGTTGTGCTTGGCAACAATGCCCTGGATGAGACGCGCCATCTGATCGGCGCCCCCGCCAGTGCCCGCAGGTATTATGAATTCCACCGGCTTCGTCGGCTCCCATGCCGCCGCACTGGTATGCATGAAGCCCGCGCTGAGGACCGCGGCGAACATCGCCACGCCGCGCTTGAATGCACGCTTGATCTCCATCAACCCCTCCTTTTGTTGAATTACCACACCGTGCCGATTGTTGATGATGCTACTGCGTTCCGCAAGCATTTTAACCGCCACCACCGCACCACTGCCCTGTGCCGCGGCTTACTTCACGAGCAGCACCGGCACTTGCGCAAGCTGCACCACTTTGGTGGCAACCGAGCCCATCAACAGGCGTCCGACGCTGCTGCGTCCATGCGTACCCATCACGATTTGGTCTGCGCCCACTTCGCTCGCGTAGCGCGCTATCGTTTCCCCGGGATCGCCGACCCGCATCTGCGCCTGATAGGTAATGCCATCGCGATCGAGACGCTCGCGCGCAGGTTGCAGCGCAGC
The DNA here is from genome assembly GCA_050260255.1 of Rhodospirillaceae bacterium. GTDB lineage: Bacteria > Pseudomonadota > Gammaproteobacteria > Burkholderiales > SG8-41 > JAQGMV01. The sequence goes on from JBLNBW010000060.1 coordinate 545, forward strand.
TTTGCCTTCTTCCTCGTAATACTCCTGGGCTCTTTCGTGGCCGATGACAGCCACGGCACGCGGATATGGTATGGGCGGGTGCACCGTGAGCAGCTTGAGTTCCAAACGCTCTCCGCACGAAGGCCGCATTTTGTGAATCACGAACTCGACGGCACGCATGGCGCATTCGGAACCGTCCACCGGGATAAGCACCTTCATTGCGGCTGTCTCCTCTAAACGTTGGGGCACGCTCTCGTCAGCCGGCGGAAGGCTCGTCCTTGCTGATCACTTCGACGCGGCGTTGCGCCTTCGCATTCGCCATGCCGGCGATGGCGGTTGCGACGCCGACAACCATCAGCGCGCCCAATATGCCTGCGATGTGGTACTCGTCCACCCACGCGGCATGCGCGCTCAACCAGTCCACGAGCGCAGGATCGCGTGTAATCATGTCGCCGGCGATATAGCCCAACAGAGCCCCGCCCAGAACGATAACGATGGGGAAGCGCTCCATGAGCTTTAACACGAGCTGGCTGCACCAGACGATGATGGGTATCGATATGAGCAGGCCGAAAACGATCAGCATCATCTGGTCCTTCGCCGCCGCGGCGACCGCGATGACGTTGTCGAGACTCATCACGAAGTCTGCGACGATGATGGTCTTCACGGCGCCCCAGAGCGACATGCTGCCCGCGATCTCATGCCCGCCGTCGTCGTTCTCGGGGAGGATGAGTTTGATGCCTATCCAGAAAAGAAGGATGCCGCCGACCATCTTGAGGTACGGCACGGCGAGCAGCGCGACGGCAAACAGCGTAAGCACGGTGCGCAGTCCCACCGCACCGAACACGCCCCAGAATATCCCGCGTCTGCGCTGCCTCTCCGGCAGGTTCCGGCACGCAAGCGCGATAACCACCGCGTTATCGCCGCCCAGCAGAATGTCGATCAGGATGATCTGGGCAACGGCCAACCAGAATTCAGGGCCTGCAAACTCCACGGCGTTCCTCGCTCCGCAGACGCTGCGTCACGCGTCTGTCTCTCGTAATCTACGGCTAACATTATATCGGTCGTCGTTCCTGCGCGCGTAGCGGCCTTTTTTCCGGCCGCTACGCGCGCTGGATCAGAACAGACCGACGACCTTCCCGTCCTCGGTGATGTCGATCTTCTCGGCAGACGGTATCTTCGGCAGCCCCGGCATGGTCATGATGTCGCCGCATACCATGACGATGAACTCCGCGCCGGCTGCAAGGCGGACTTCCCGGACATTGATCACGTGACCCGACGGCGCGGCGCGCAGCTGCGGATCGGTCGAGAACGAGTACTGCGTCTTCGCCACGCACACCGGGTAATGACCGTAGCCTTCTTCCTGCAGCTTCTTGATCTGCGCACGCACCTTGGAATCGGCCGTCACATCCGAAGCGCCATAGATCTTGGTGGCTATCGTCTTGATCTTGTCCCACAGCGGCAGCGAATCTTCGTACACGTACTTGAAAGCCGTAGGCGTCTTCTCGATGAGATCCACCACTGCGCGCGCCACGTCGGCGGCGCCGGCACCGCCTTCGGCCCAGTGCTTCGCGAGGAGCACCGGCGCTTCGTGGTGCGCCATCTTGCGCTTGAGCAGCTCGACCTCTGCCGGCGTATCGAAAGTGAAGTTGTTGATCGACACCACGCAAGGCAAGCCGTAATGGTTGCGCACGTTGTTCACGTGGCGCTCGAGGTTGGCAATGCCTTTCTCCAACGCCTGCAGGTTCTCCTGGTTGAGCTCCTTGAGATCGGCGCCGCCGTGGTACTTCAGCGCGCGTATCGTCGCGACGATCACCACCGCGTCGGGGCGCAGGCCGGACTTGCGGCACTTGATGTCGATGAACTTCTCGGCGCCCAGATCGGCACCGAAGCCGGCTTCCGTCACGACGTAGTCAGCGAGCTTCAACGCAGTCTTCGTGGCGATGACGGAGTTGCAGCCGTGGGCGATGTTGGCGAAGGGGCCGCCGTGGATGAACGCCGGATTGTTTTCCAGCGTCTGCACGAGATTCGGCTTGAGCGCGTCCTTGAGCAGCACCGTCATCGCGCCGTGCACCTTGAGATCCTTCGCGCGCACCGGCTTCTGGTCGCGCGTGTAGCCGACCACGATATTGCCCAGACGCGTCTTCAGGTCCTGGATCGAGGTCGCGAGACAGAAGATCGCCATCACTTCGGAGGCGACGACGATGTCGAACCCGTCCTCGCGCGGGTAACCGTTGCCGGGGCCGCCGAGCGAGCAGACGATGTCGCGGAGCGCGCGATCGTTCATGTCCATCACGCGCTTCCACGTGATGCGGCGCACGTCGATGCCGAGTTCATTGCCGTGGTGAATATGGTTGTCGATCGCCGCGGCGAGCAGATTGTTGGCAAGCGCGATCGCATTGAAGTCGCCCGTGAAGTGCAGGTTGATGTCTTCCATCGGCACGACCTGAGCATAACCGCCGCCTGCTGCGCCGCCTTTCATGCCGAACACCGGACCAAGAGACGGCTCGCGCAGGCAGATCACGGCCTTCTTGCCAATCTTGTTCAGCGCGTCGCCGAGGCCGACGGTGGTCGTCGTTTTGCCTTCGCCGGCAGGCGTCGGGCTGATCGCGGTCACGAGTATGAGCTTGCCGTCCTTCTTGTTCTTCAGGGTGTCGATGTAGTCCAGCGACACTTTCGCCTTGTAATGGCCGTAAGGCTCGAGCTGGTCATCCGGGATGCCGAGCTTGGCGGCAACCTGGTTGATGCGCTGCATCTTCGCAGCCTGGGCGATTTCGATATCGGAGCGCGGCATGTCCTTTTCCTCTGTGCTTAAGTGGCGACGATTGTTGGATAGGTCGGTGCTTCCGCACCAAAGCGCGCTAACTATAAGCGGGGTGCGGCGGCCGTGCTCTTGACCGCGGACAATAACACGGCCGCCGGAGCGTTAAGCGCGTTGCAGGGCAGCCAGCTCCTGGCCGCCGCCGTAGCTCGACAGGGGGGTGAGCTCGCCGCCTTTGGTGAGCCGCACCGCGCAGTACTTGAACTCCGGTATCTTGCCGAACGGGTCCAGCGCCGGGTTGGTGAGCAGGTTGGCTGCCGCTTCGTAATAGCAGAACGGAATGAAGACGGCGCCACGCGGTATGCCATCGTCCGCGCGCGCGTAGAGCGAAATGATGCCCCGCCGGGAAGCGACGGTGACGACATCTCCCGCCTGGGCTCCGATCGCGTCGAGATCGAGCGGGTGCACCGACACCGTGGGATCCGGCTCTATCGCATCGAGCACGGAAGCACGCCGCGTCATCGCGCCGGTGTGCCAGTGCTCGAGCTGCCGTCCGGTAATGAGCACGAGCGGGAATTCGCCGTCGGGGCGCTCTGCCGCCGGGATGACATCAGCGGGCACCAACCTCGCCTTGCCGGTTGGCGTCGGGAAGCGGTCGATGAAGACCACCGGACTGCCCGGATCGCCTTCCTTTTCACACGGATAGGTGACCGAGCTTTCCCGCTCGAGTCGGTCCCAGGTGATCCCCGCGATCGATTTCATCGCGAGCCGCATCTCGTTGAAGACGTCTGCCGGGCCGGCGTAACTCCAGTCGAGACCGAGGCGCCGCGCGAGCTGCTGGATGATCCACAAGTCTTCGCGCGCATCGCCGGGCGGCGTTAGCGCTTTGCGGCCGATCTGCACCATGCGGTCGGTATTCGTCACGGTGCCGCTCTTCTCCGGCCATGCGGTGGCGGGCAGGATGACATCGGCGTGATAGCACGTTTCCGTGAGGAAGATCTCCTGCACCACCAGCATGTCGAGCTTTGCGAGCGCTTCGCGCGCATGATGCGCGTCCGGGTCGGACATCGCGGGATTCTCGCCCATGATGTACATGCCGCGTATGTCACCCGCCACCACGGAATCCATGATTTCCACTACGGTGAGACCGCGCTTCGGATCGAGCTTCGTTCCCCACAGTTTCTCGAACTTTGCGCGCACGTCTTCGTCTTCCACCGGCTGGTAATCCGGATACACCATCGGGATAAGGCCGGAGTCCGATGCGCCCTGTACGTTGTTCTGACCGCGCAATGGATGCAGCCCCGTGCCCGGGCGGCCGATCTGGCCCGTCATCATGCAAAGCGCGATGAGACAGCGTGCGTTGTCGGTGCCGTGCACGTGTTGCGACACACCCATGCCCCACAGAATCATGGAGCCCTTCGACTTCGCATACGTGCGCGCGACTTCCTTGATCAGCTCGGCCGGTATGCCGCAGATCGGCGCCATCGCCTCGGGGCTGTAGCCTTCGACGTTCTGCTTCAGCTCGTCGTAGCCGATCGTGCGGCCCTTGATGAAGTCCTCGTTCACCAGCCCCTCGTGCACGATGGTGTGCATCATCGCATTGAGCAGGGCCACGTCGGTGTCCGGCTTGAATTGCAGATAATGCGTCGCGTGGCGTGCGAGCTCGGAACGGCGCGGATCCGCATAGATGAACTTCGCGCCGTTCTTCACCGCGTTCTTGATCCACGTCGCCGCGACCGGGTGGTTCGAGATGGGGTTCGCGCCGATGAGGAAGATCACCTCGGCCTTCATCACGTCGCTCACCTGATTGGACACGGCGCCGGAGTTCACGCCCTCCATCAGCGCGGCCACCGAAGAGGCGTGGCACAAGCGCGTGCAGTGATCGACGTTGTTCGTGCCGAAGCCGGTGCGCACGAGCTTCTGGAAGAGATACGCTTCTTCGTTGGTGCCCTTCGCCGAGCCGAATCCGGCGAGCGCGTTGCCGCCGCTCGCATCGCGGATTTCCTTCAGCTTGCCGCCCGCGTAGTCGAGCGCCTCTTCCCATGTCGCTTCGCGGAAATACTCCAGCGGATTCGCCGGATCCATGGTGAAGTCCGCATGCTTGGGCACGTCCGGCTTGCGGATGAGCGGCTTGGTCAGGCGCTGCGGGTGGTGCACGTAATCGAAGCCGTAACGCCCTTTGACGCAAAGCCGCTTGTGGTTGGAGGGACCGTCCGCGCCGTCGACGTAGAGGATCTTGTTGTCCTTGATGTTGTAGGTGAGCTGACAGCCGACGCCGCAGAACGGGCACACCGAGTTGACCTGCTTGTCCGGCTTCACGAGACCGACGCCGCGCGCCGGCATCAACGCGCCCGTCGGACATGCCTGCACGCATTCGCCACAGGCGACGCACGTCGACCCGCCCATGGGGTCGTCGAGATCGAACACGACCTTCGAGTGATGGTTGCGATAGGCATAGCCGATGACGTCGTTCACCTGCTCTTCGCGGCATGCGCGCACGCAGCGCGTGCACTGTATGCAGGAATCCAAGTTGACCGCCATCGCGTAGTGCGAAAGATCGGGGGCCGGCTGCTCGCGGCGAGCGAAGCGCGGCTTGCCGACGTTCATGCGCTGCGCCCACTCGTCGAGCTCCGAGTGCAGCGTGTAGCGCTCTTCCGGCATGTCGGCCAGGAGCAGCTCGAGAACCATCTTCTGCGACTGCACGGCACGCGGCGTCGCAGTGCTCACTTCCATGCCGGGAGACGGCACGCGGCAGCACGACGCCGCGAGCACGCGCTCGCCTTTCACTTCGACGACGCACGCGCGGCAGTTGCCGTCCGGGCGCATGCCTTCCTTGTAGCAAAGATGCGGGATGTCGATGCCGTAGCGCTTGGCGATCTGAATGATGGTCTCGTTCGAGTTCCCGACCACGTCCTTGCCGTTCAGCTTGAACTCCACCGGCATTGCGGCGAGTTCTTCCTTGGTGATTCCTGTCATATGTCGTCTCCGTGAGCCGGGGCGAACCGCTCCTGCGCGGGTGCGCTTGCGGACCGGTAGAAGGCGGCCCGCGCGTTCACTTCACTTCGTCGGGAAAATACTTCATCACGCAGCGGATCGGATTGGGCGCCGCCTGCCCCAGCCCGCATATCGATGCGTCCGCCATCGCTGCAGAAAGTTCCTCCAGCAGCGCGCCGTCCCAGCGCCTCTGCTCCATGAGGCCCGCCGCCTTGGCCGTACCGACGCGACACGGCGTGCACTGACCGCACGATTCGTCAGCGAAGAATTTCATGACGTTCATTGCCGCGTCACGCGCCTTGTCGCGCTGCGACAGGATGATCACTGCCGCAGAGCCAATGAAGCAGCCATGGGGATTGAGCGTGTCGAAATCCAGCGGAATGTCCCCCATCGATGCGGGCAATATGCCGCCCGACGCGCCGCCGGGAAGGTATGCATAGAATTGATGGCCCGGGAGCATGCCGCCGCAGTACTCGTCGATCAACTCCTTGACCGTAATTCCGGCAGGCGCCACATGCACGCCGGGCTTGGCGACGCGCCCGGACACCGAGAACGAGCGCAATCCCTTGCGGCCGTTACGGCCGTGGGCGGTAAACCACTCCGCGCCTCGCTCCAGTATCTCACGCACCCAGAACAGGGTTTCCATGTTGTGCTCGAGCGTCGGCCGTCCGAAGACTCCGACCTGCGCGACGTACGGCGGACGAAGCCGCGGCATCCCACGCTTGCCTTCGATCGATTCGATCATCGCCGACTCTTCGCCGCAGATGTATGCACCCGCGCCGCGGCGCAGATAAAGCGCCGGCAGCGCGCATGGCGGATCCTTCTGCAGCGCAGCGAGCTCGCGCTCCAGTATGGCCCGGCATCCCGCGTACTCGTCGCGCAGATAGATGTAAACCTCGGCGATGCCCACGGCCCACGCGGCGATGATCACGCCTTCCAGGAAGCGATGGGGATCGCGTTCGAGATAATGACGGTCCTTGAACGTCCCCGGCTCGCCCTCGTCGATGTTGACCGCCATCAGCCGCGGCGCCGGCTCCGCACGCACGATGCGCCATTTGCGGCCGGCAGGAAACCCGGCACCACCCAGACCGCGCAGACCCGAGCTCTCCATGGTCTTGATGACGTCTTCCACATCGCGCTGGCCCGATACGCACGCTGCTGCGAGCTCGTATCCGCCCGTTTGCCGATACTTGGCGTAATCCGTATAAGGGGCAATGGGGCACGCCACCGCGTTTGCGCCGACGGCCGACTCCACCTTCTCTACCGTCGCGTTTCCGATCGGGTTCTGCCCGACGACGGCGACCGGCGCCTGCTCGCAACGACCGACGCAAGGCGCGGGAATCACGCGAACGTTCATGCCCAGCGCGCGCTTTAGGTTCTGCATGAGCCCGCCGGCACCGGCAAGCTCGCACGAGAGCGAGTCGCAGACGCGGACGGTGAGCGGCGGCGGCACCGGCTCGCCCTCTTTCACGACATCGAAGTGGTGATAGAACGTGGCAACTTCGTACACCTCGGTCATCGCGAGCTGCATCTCGCGAGCGAGCGCCACGACATGGGCGGCCGAGATGTGACCGTAGCGGTCCTGTATCTTGTGCAGGTGCTCGATGAGCAGATCGCGCCGCCGCGGCGCCTCACCGAGGACTTCTCTTACTTCCTCCAGAGCGCGCGGATCGACCGGACGCCCCTTGGGCTTGCCGGCGCCCGAGCGCCCACGCTTGCCCTTCGCTATGCGACTTTCCACACAACCTCCTCGTCCGCGGGCGTCGCCGCCCTACGGTGCACTGCGCCTGCCGCGCCAACCGCGGCGAACGCAGATGGTGATTCAATCGGCGCCAAGGCGGGGAAGCACACTGCATGAGCCGTCCTGTGTCGCACCGACTGCTACAGTCTGCCCGTCTCGGCGGGATACTCGACCTTGCGGCGCCGGCGCGCGAGGCATGCGCTGCGCGCGCCGGCTTGCGGCGTTACTTCAATACCGACTTCAGCAGCTTGCCCATCTCGGCCGGATTGCGCGTCACTTTGATGCCGCACTCTTCCATCACGGAGAGCTTCTCTTGCGCCGTGCCTTTGCCGCCGGAGATGATGGCACCCGCGTGCCCCATGCGCTTGCCGGGCGGCGCCGTGACGCCGGCGATGAAGCCGACCACCGGCTTTTTCATGTTGTCCTTCACCCAGCGCGCAGCGGTTTCTTCATCAGAGCCGCCGATCTCGCCGATCATGATAACCGCCTCGGTCTCCGGGTCGTCGTTGAACATGCGCATCACATCGATGTGTTTTAGCCCGTTCACCGGATCGCCGCCGATGCCCACTGCGGTGGATTGCCCGAGGCCGAGCTCGGTCAACTGACCGACCGCCTCGTATGTGAGCGTGCCCGAGCGTGACACGACGCCGATGCGGCCTTTCTTGTGGATGTGGCCGGGCATGATGCCTATCTTCAGCTCATCCGGCGTGATGACGCCGGGGCAATTCGGACCGACCAGCACGGTGCGTCGGTTCTGCTTGCGCATGCGATCGCGCACTTCCATCATGTCGCGCACCGGTATGCCTTCGGTAATGCAGATCACGAGATCGAGATCCGCTTCGATGGCTTCCCAGATGGCTGCGGCAGCAAAGGGCGGCGGCACGTAGATCACGGAGACGTTGCAGCCGGTCTTCGCTTTGGCGTCGGCCACGGTGCCGTAGATCGGAATGCCTTCGAAGTCCTGCCCGGCCTTGCCCGGATTGACGCCTGCAACGTAGCAGGCCTTGCCGTTTGCGTAATCTCGGCTCGTACGCGTGTGAAACTGGCCGGTCTTGCCGGTGATGCCTTGCGTGACGACGCGCGAGTTCTTGTTGATCAGTATCGACATGTTCAGTGTGTTCCTTTCGCTGCGGCAACCACTTTGCTGCCCGCCTCGCCCATGTTGTTCGCAGTGATGATGGGCAATCCGGAGTCTGCGAGTATCTTCTTGCCGATTTCCTCGTTCGTGCCTTTCATGCGGACGACGAGCGGCACTTTCAGTGACACGGCACGCGACGCAGCCACGACGCCTTCGGCAATAGTGTCGCAGCGCATGATGCCGCCGAAGATATTGACCAGGATGGCTTTCAGTCCCGGATTCTTCAGCATGATCTTGAACGCTTCGGTGACCTTTTCGGTCGTTGCGCCGCCGCCTACATCGAGAAAGTTCGCCGGCTCGCCGCCGTAGAGCTTGATGGTGTCCATCGTCGCCATCGCGAGGCCGGCGCCGTTCACCAGACAGCCGATGTTGCCATCGAGCGAGATGTACGAAAGATCGAACTTCGACGCCTCGACCTCCGCCGGATCTTCTTCGTCGAAATCGCGCATCGCCACGATGTCGGGATGGCGGAAGAGCGCGTTGTCATCGAAATTCATTTTCGCGTCGAGCGCGATAACAGCGCCGCTGCCGGTAAGTATCAGCGGATTGATCTCCGCGAGCGACGCGTCCGTTTCCCAGAACGCCTTGTAGAGCCCCTTCAGCACGTTGCGCGCTTGAGCGACGCTCGCCGCCGGTATGCCTATCTTGGTGGCGAGATCATCGGCCTCGGAGTCCTTGAGGCCGGTTGCGGGGTCGACAAAGACCTTGTGTATCTTCTCGGGCGTCTTGGCGGCGACTTCCTCGATGTCCATGCCGCCTTCGGAGCTCGCCATCACGCACACCGTCTGCGTGCCACGGTCGACGACGAGGCCGAGATAAAGCTCCTTCTTGATGTCAGCGCCCTCTTCGATCAGGAGGCGGCGCACCTTCTGGCCTTCCGGGCCGGTTTGGTGCGTCTTGAGCTGCATGCCGAGTATCGAGCTTGCATGTTCGCGCACTTCATCGAGCGAGCGTGCGAGCTTAACGCCCCCGCCTTTGCCGCGGCCGCCCGCGTGAATCTGCGCTTTCACTACCCATACCTTGCCACCGAGCTGCTTGGCGGCTGCGACTGCCTCGTCGATGTTGAAGCATGGCACGCCCTGCGGCGTCGCCACGCCATATTTTCTTAGTATTTCCTTCGCCTGATACTCGTGAATTTTCATCGGTGACCTTGTATGAAGCTGAGTCTGTCGTTTGGCCAGCAGAATCTATTACAGCGGCGCCGTCCCAAGCCTTGACCGCAGTCAATATTCGCCCTACGCCCGCGCTATGCGAGCCGACGTCGGCGCATCGGTATTTGCTGTACTGGGAGGCGACCGGTAGGAAGTGCTGCGAGCTGACAAAGTATAACAAAGCGCACCTGTCGCACGGCGGGAGCGCGCGGCATGCGCCGACTTAGATCGTTCGACTTAGCGGCCGATCAGCCATGTCGTGATGAGGAGTAATGTTGCATTGCAGCGGCCGCGAACCAACTACTGTGCGGCGTGCTTGAAGCGAATGGGCAAAAAAAAGCGCAACCTGAAGAGGTTGCGCTAAAGTTCCACCAAAGGAGGAGGATTTGGAGGAGTGTGCTGCCGCTGTGGAGCGACAACACGGTTCGAATTATGCCCTCCGCCGGCGCTGCACGCAAGGCCTGCGTGCTGCTCCGCAATAGAGATAATCTACGGGGCGGAATGAGAAAAACTAATCCGATCCTCGCACCACGAGAACCGGCATGCGGGCGTGGGTGAGCACCTTGCGCGTTTCACTTCCGAGCAAGACTGCCGCGAGGCCCTTGCGACCGTGCGATGTCATCACGATGAGATCGCAACCATGGGTCTCGGCGGTGCGCAGAATGGCGTCGTACGGGTGATCGCTCGTCTCGCACACCGTGCGACACGGGACGCCGGCGCTCGTCGCCTTCTCCTCGACGTATGAGAGGTAGCTCGCAGCTCTCGCCTTCGCCTCTTCTTCGATACGCTCTTCCGTAATGGGATCAAATGCACCTTCGTAGGCGATCAGCAGGTGATAGTCCGGAATGACGTGAATTCCGGTAAGGCGCGCGCCGTGGAGCTTCGCGAGGTCGACCGCGGCACGCACGGCGGCTTGCGACTGCTCCGAGCCGTCCGTCGGAACCAGGATGTTCTTGAACATCGCCCACTCCTCCTATGACGCCACGGCATGCATGAGGACAAACCGGCGTGAGCTTGGCGTCCCCTGCAGGCACTGTCAAGAGCGTGGCAACTCGGTGTAAGTCTTCAATAGACGCGCGCCCTCGCGCAGCAGGAAATCCTTGAACGCAGCGGCCACCGGCGGCAGGCGCTTGCGCGCAAGATGGACGACGTGCCAGCTGCGCACGACCGGCAGCCCCTCGACGCGCAGCACCGTCAGGCGGCCGAGCTCGAGCTCCTGGCTGATCGTGTGCACCGAGAGAAAGCTCACGCCCATCCCCGCCATGACCGCTTGCTTGATGGTCTCAAAGCTCTTGATCTCCATCACGACCTTGGGCTTGAAGCGCCGTTCGGCAAACGCTTCGTCCATCGATATGCGGGTATCCGAGCCGCGCTCTCGTATGACAAACGGCTCGTCGGCCAGCGCAGAAAGCGGAATACGGCGCCGGCGCGCGAGCGGATGCGCGGGCGCGGCGACGATCACTTGCGGCTGGGGCGCAAACGGCTCCGCATGCATGTCGCCCGCCTCCGGCGGGCGCAGCATGATCGCGAGGTCGGTCGCGTTCTCCGTGAGACGCTTTACCACTTCGACCCGGTTGTCGACCACAAGATCGACAGTCACCCCTTCGTGCCGGCCGCAGAACTCGGCCAGCAATCTTGGGAAAAAGTAATCGCCGGCGCTGATCACCGCGATCGACAGTTTGCCCCCGCGTATGCCCTTCAGCGCAGCGAGCGCCTCTTCGGCTTCGCGAAACTGCTGAAGAATCGCAAGACAGTATGCGCGCAGCTCCCGTCCGGCAGCAGTGAGATACACCTTGCGGCCGAGCTGCTCGAACAATGGCAGGCCAGCGTGGTGCTCCAGCTGCCGCACCTGTATCGAAATCGCCGGCTGGGTGAGATGCAACTCCTCCGCCGCGCGCGAATAGCTCGAATGGCGCGCGACGGCCTCAAAGACGCGCAGCTGCCGGAAAGTAGCGTTGTTCAGCATGCGGCTTATTATAAGTTATAACTTATCTCTATCATAATTACGTTTAATTGTTATTTATACCTCTACGGTCCTACGATGGAAGCCGTCAGATGAGGAGGCAGCCATGGGATATACGAACCAGGTGCAGGTGGATAAGACGGAGCTCGATGCATATAACGGCGCGTTCTGGGATCTCGGCTTTCGCTGGCAATGGGACAACGAGACCTTCAGCCAGCTGTGCGGCATTCCGGAGGAGCAGGAGCGCGTCCGGGGATACATCATGCGGCATCAGCCGCATCTGCTCGCGGCCTACGATGCCGATACGCTCGCGCGGATGATCGTAGAGAACAAGCGGCGGCGGCAAGAAGCGGTGCAGGCGGCGCGGCGCTGCGGCGGACGGGCAGAATTGAGCTGCACGGGAGTGCTCGAGGCGTAACGTTCCGCAATGCGGGCCGGTGCCGAAAACGCACCGGCTCCTGGTGTACCATGCGGCGCTACCCAATGCAGGAGCGCCGCATGTCCACCACCCTCATGTTCACCGGTGACATCAATCTCATGAACGTCACCGCTCCGGAAGCGCCTTTCGTGCGCGTGAAATCCGTGCTGCAGCAGGCGGACGTCCTGTTCGGCAACCTCGAGTGCTGCTTTTACACCCCGTCCGGCGAGCGATCGATTACCGACGAAGGCTTTTATGCGGCGCCCGCCATGGTGGAAGGCCTGCGGGACGCGGGCTACGCGGCCGTCGGGACCGCGAACAACGTCAACTACGGCAAGGAAGCGATACTGAGCTCACTGGCCGCTCTGGATCGCGCCGGCATCAAGCATACGGGGTCCGGCGCGAATCGCGCCGCCGCGCGCGCCCCGGCTATCGTCGAGCAGAACGGCGTGCGCGTCGGCTACCTGCAGCGCACTTCGGTGTACTGGCCGACGAATCATGAAGCGGGCGAGCATACCCCCGGCGTAGCGGCACTGAAGGGACACACCGCGTATCATCTGCCGCTGCACAAGCTGCGCCCCGAGATTCCGCCCGCGAACCGGCCGGGCGTCCCGCCCGAAGTCATCACCTGGACAGATCCGGCGTACCTCGCTCAGCTCCGAGAGGACATCGCCGAGCTCAAGCGCAAAGTCGACATCGTCGTCGCCTCCCACCATTGGGGGCTGCTCGAAGACGTGCTGCAGTACATGACGGAGACGGCGCATGCTGCCATCGATGCAGGCGCGGACATGGTCATCGGCCACGGACCGCATTACTCGCTACCGGTCGAGATGTATCGCGGCAAGCCGATCTTCTATGGCCTCGGCAGCTTCTCTTTCCACACCGGCCATTACGGGCGCAAGCACGGCGACTGGGTCGGCATGCTCGCCCGCGTCAAGCTCGATGGCGATACTGTGAAGGAAGCAGCGTTTCGTCTTGTACGTCATAACGACGACAACGAGACGTACTTCTGCGATCCTGCGAAAGAGAGCGTCGCGCTGGAAGGCATCACCAAGCGCACCACCCGCCTGGGCACGACGCTCGTGGTGGGCAAAGAGGAAGTGTCGATCGCGTTGTAAGGCAACGGGGCGCATAGCGCGCCCTGTGATCTCACTTGGCGAGGCCGAGCTCCGCCAGCACGGCCTTCACCTCGTCGTATTCCGCTTTCCAGTGCTTCGCGGTGTCGGCGCTGTTCTTGTAGACATTCACCATGTCGAAGCGCTCGAGCTCCTTTTTCCACTCCTCGGTCTGAACGACTTTCGACAGCGTGTCATCCCAGTACTGGACCTGCGCGCGCGTCATGCCTTTGGGTCCCGCAAGGCCGCGCCAGAGATCGAAGGTCGAATTGACGCCGAGCTCGCGCCACGTCGGCACGCCGGCCAGATCTCCGGGCAGGCGTTGCGGGGCGCCGATCACAAGCATGCGCATTTTCCCGCCGCGCACCTGAGGCAGCACGCTCGACGGCGCGCTTGCCGCCACGTCGACATGCCCGCCCAGTGCCGCAGTGATCGATTCGCTGCCGGAGTTGAACACCACCGTGCGCAGCTTCTTGATGTCGAGTCCCGCTGCCTTCATGGCGATGGCGAAGGAGAGATGCGTCGCATTGCCGAGCGCGGTGCCGATCGCCACACTCAGGCTCGAAGGGTCCTTCCGCAGCCGCTCGATGACATCCTTGCCGGTCTTCAGCGGCGAGTCGGCGCGCACGGAAAGGGCCACGTACTCGATGCCCATGATCGCGATGGGCGTGAAGTCGGTGTAGTTGAGCGCGCTCTTCCCGGTGATGTGATTCGTGAGCAGTGAAATCGCATTGATCATCAGGTGGTGGCCGTCACCCTGATGCTGATTGAGATAGTTGAGTGCCACGGCGCCGCCGCCACCGGGTCGGTTGACGACCGTAACGGGCATGGGCACGAGCTTCATGTCCTGCAATATCTTCTGCACCATGCGCCCGGTCCGATCCTGGGGACCGCCTGCGCTCGTCCCTATAATGATCTCCACCGGCTTCTCCGGCTTCCACGACTGCGCGCCTGCAACACCGCTCGCGAAAATCGACAACGCCGCAGCCGCGACAGCGGTCCGCGCAAAGTATCGTGCAATGCTCATGATGTGGTCCCTTACGGATGCGCTGAACTGTTGAGCTCCCTCGATGCCGTGAGCACGCCAGCGCTGTTCTGAATCGTTTACGAGGAACGCGAGAATCTATGTTCGGGGCCCCAGGGTGTCAAGCTGCTATACTTTCGCTCCGGTTTTTCGTCCAACATGCACGTCGAGAGGAGTCCGCGATGAGCGCAACGATACTCGGCGGCGTCATGCCGCCACTGCCCAAGTTACCGAACGTCCGCGATATGGTCAGCGGCTTGCTGCCGCAGGGCTTCGCGAAGCTCGTCCAGCCGATCGCGTCGACGACTATCACCACCGACACGCAGGGCCTCGTCGCCGGCGAAGTCCAAGTGCAGACGATGACCGGGCCCGTGCCTGCGTATCGCGCGCTGCCCGATCGCAACGGCAAATTTCCCGTCGTGCTCGTCGTGCAGGAAATCTTCGGCGTGCACGAGCACATCAAGGACGTGTGCCGACGGCTCGCGAAGCTCGGCTACTTCGCCATCGCCATGGATCTGTACCACCGCCAGGGTGACGTCACCCAGTTCACCGACAATCAGGAGATTTTCGCCAAAGTGGTGAATCACGTACCCGACAGCCAGGTGATGTCCGATCTCGACGCATCGGTGGTATACGCAGCGGCGACCGGACGGGCCGATATCGCGAAACTCGGCATTACCGGGTTCTGCTGGGGTGGCCGCATCACGTGGACGTATTGCGTGCACAACCCCAAAGTCAAAGCGGGCGTCGCGTGGTATGGGCGCCTTGTTGCGCCACAGAAGGCGGCGCTGCAACCGGCGTATCCGATCGAATTGGCCCCGCATCTTAAAGTGCCGGTGCTCGGCCTTTACGGCGGTGCAGACGCCGGCATCCCGGTCGAGCACGTCGATCAGATGCGCGCAGCGCTGAAAAGCGCAGGCAACGACAGCTCCGAAATCGTGGTTTACGACGGCGCCCCGCACGCATTCTATGCGGACTACCGCCCCAGCTACCGCAAGGAAGCGGCAGAAGACGGCTGGCGACGCATGCAGGACTGGTTCAAGAAACACGGCGTGGCATAAACTCGCGCTCCGTAGCGGGGTCACGCACCCCGCTACGCTTCACGCGCACGCAGCTTCAGCAGTTCTCCGATACGCTCCGACGCTTTCAGCCCGGAGCCGGTCAGCACAAGTATCGTAGCCTGGTCTTGCCGTATAACGCCGCTCTCGATGAGCTGCGTAAGCCCGGCGGCCGCAGCCGCGGACGTGGGCTCCACGTACAATCCTTCGCGCGCGAGCGACCCGAGAGCCGCAACAATCTCCTCCTCCGACACCGCCACTATGGCGCCTTCCGAGGTACGCACCGCGGACAGCACCTCCCGCACGCGAGTCGGCTTCGACGAAGCGATCCCTTCGGCCACGGTGGGACGTATTTCGGCCGGAATGAGCTCCTCCGTCCCGGCGCGATACGCAGCGTAATAAGGGGCGCAGTTCGCCGCTTGCACGCCGAACAATCGCGGCATGCGGGGAATTTCGCCGTTCCGGAGAAGTTCCTCGAAGCCGCGCGCGCAACCGAGGATGTTGGACCCGTATCCGAGCGGCACCACGAGGTTGTCCGGCGCCTGGAAACCGCACTGCTCCCACAGCTCGTAAGCGAGGGTCTTCGTGCCTTCGACGAAGAATGACTGCCAGTTGTGACTCGCATAGAAGATTTCCGCGCTTTGCTTTATGGCAGCGTCGGCAACGTCCTGACGCGAGCCTCGTATGGTAACCACGTCCGCGCCGTAGGCCGCGATCTGCGCGATCTTGGGATAGGACGCGGTCTCCGGCACGAGAATCCGGCAGTGCATCTGGGCGGCGGCTGCGTAACCCGCAAGCGACGCGCCGGCGTTGCCCGAGGAATCTTCGAGCACGGATTTGAGACCGCAGCTCTTCAGATAACTCACCATTACGGTCATGCCGCGGTCCTTGAACGATCCGGTCGGCATCATGAATTCCAGCTTGCATCGCACGGAAACGCCGTGCCAGGCGCGCTCGACGAGCGGCGTCCATCCTTCCCCCATCGTGATCGCGTGCGCACGATCCACGAGCAGCGCACGCGCGTAACGCCATACCGAATGTGTTTGCGTATCGATGTCCGCACGACGCAGGCCGGGCGCCGGGCCGAGGTTGAGATAGCCGCCAGTGTCGGCTCTCCAGCGCGCTACGCGAAGATCGTAGGTCGCGCCGGTGGCAGGATCGATGTAGTGCATGGTGGGGGCTGCAGCCATAAGTTAAGCACGAAACCGGATCTTACTCTCGTGCATCGCGCAGCCACTAAGGCATCGCGCCTTCGCCGTGCTGCGCAAAGAAAAAGAGCAGGAAGCTCGCGCTTCCTGCTCTTCGGCATGCCGGCAATGTAAATCCCGGCATGTGTTGCGTCTTACCGCAATTACTTCTTCGACTTCTCGGTCTTCTCGTGACCTTTCTTCTGTGCCTTGCTTGCCTTCGCGTCCGACTTCTCTTCGGCCTTGGCGGACGGCGTTGCAGGCGTCGCGGGCGTCGCCGGCGTGGCTTTGGTCGCATCGCCTTTGGCGGACGTCGCGGGCGTTGCGGGAGTCGCCGGGGTGGCCTTCTCGGCAGCGACGGCAGCGCCGGTTGCAGCGGCAAAGGCAACGGCAACGAGGGTGGTCAGCAGTTTGCTCATTTCGGTCTCCTTGATATATAGAGTCCCAGCGGGACATAGCCATCAACGCCTTCGTCATGACCCCGTTGACGTTTGTCGCAACTAAATGCATTTTGTCGCCTTCGGGCGACGCCGTGGATGCCGCCTGTCGCTGTTGGCATGCAGCCAACGCCGAACAGGATGACCACCGATCGATTAACCACATGTCATGGATCACGCATGGAACTCAAACTGACTGGACGCACTGCACTCGTTACGGGCGGCTCCCGCGGGCTGGGCTTTGGCACGGCGCGGGTGCTCGCTGCGGAAGGCTGCCATCTCCATCTTGCTTCGCGCAGCGCGGCGGATCTGGAAACCGCACGCGCATGCCTCACCAGGAACTTTGGCGTGCAGGTGACGTGTCACGCGCTCGATCTAGCGCGAACCGAAAATGCCGTTAAGCTGGCCCGCGACTGCGCTGATGTCGACATCCTGGTGAACAACGCGGGTGCCATACCCCACGGCAGCATTACCGCGGTCGACGACAAGACGCTGCGGGAAGCCTGGGACTTGAAAGTATTCGGCTTCGTGAGCATCACGCGCGAGATTTATGCGGCAATGTGCAGGCGGCGGAAAGGCGTGATCGTCAACATCATCGGTGTGGCTGGCGAAAGGCCCGTTGCAAGTTACATCGCAGGCAGCATGGGCAACGCCGCGCTCATGGCGATGACGCGCGCCCTGGGTGCGGAAAGCCCGGAATACGGTGTGCGCGTGGTGGGCATCAATCCAGGAGGGACCGAGACCGATCGTCAGGTCGTACGCTGGCGTGCACGCGCGGCGAAAGAGCTGGGCGATGCGGAGCGCTGGCGCGAGCTCACCATGGGCTTTCCGTTCGGACGGCTTGCGACCGTCGACGAGGTGGCGAACATGGCTGCATTCCTTTGCTCGGATCTGTCCGCCTACACCACCGGCACCATCATCACGATAGACGGCGGAGCGAGCGCGCGCCGATGATACGCTCCGCACCGGCGCACGGTGCTACCCACGCTCCGGTCATTCGCGCATCATAAGCACGACCTTGCCCTGCACCGAGCGATCGCGCACTGCACGCAGCGCGTCGAGATACCGGGCGAGCGGATAGGCCGCCATGACATGCGGCTTGATCTTGCCGGCTTCGTACCACCGGAAGAGCTCCTGCTGCACTTCGCTCACGTGGTCGGGCGTGCGCTCGCGGTAACTGCTCCACTGCAGACCGATGAGGGCGATGTTTTTCACGAGCAGATAACCGGCTTTCACTTCCGGGATGCGGCCGCTCGCGAAGCCGACGACGACCACCCGTCCCGACCAGGCAATTGTGCGCAGGCTCGCATCGAACACATCGCCGCCGACCGACTCGATGATGATGTCCACGCCGCGCTTGCCGATCGCCTGCGCCACCTGCTCACGCATCGACTCGCGTAAGTTCGGCACATCGGTTCGCACGATATGGTCGGCGCCGTTCGCTCGTGCAAGCGCCGCCTTTTCATCGGAGCTCACCGTCGCGATCACCGTGGCCTTCAGTGCCTTCGCCACCTGCACGGCCGCGAGCCCGACGCCGCCGGCGGCCCCTGTGACCATCACCACTTCGCCTTCTCGGTAACGCGCGCGCTCGACGAGAGCAAAATGCGCGGTGAGATACACAAGCCCCATGGCCGCGGCATCGGCGTAACTCATGCTTGCAGGCAAGATATGGCAATTCTTCTCCCGCACGACGCACTTCTGGGCATAGGCGCCGAACTCGATCTGCGCGCTGACGCGATCTCCGGGCTTGCGTGTCGTCACGCCGGGCCCCACGGCTGACACGACGCCGGAGAAGTCCTTTCCCGGACTGAAAGGCCGCGGCGGCAGGAACTGATACGTGCCGTTGATCACCAGGAGGTCCGGAAAATTGACGCTCGCCGCATGGACGTCGACGAGCACTTCGCCGGGACCGGGAACCGGGTCGGGACGCTTTCTGAGCTTCAGTGATTCGATAGGTCCATGCTCCTCAACGACCAATGCCTGCACGTTGTGCTCCTGAAAATGGCGTAGTGAAAGTACCGATTACGAGCGACGCGCCCGAAGGGCCGGCGTTGCGCCGGCATCGTGCCACGCTCACGGGAATTACATGATTCGGCGCCTCAGCTGTCCTTGAACTGCGCCCTGCGCTTCTCGATGAAAGCCGCCATGCCTTCGGCGGCGTCCTGCGTCTGGTACACGACGGCGGAAAGATCCGCTTCGATCTTCAGGCCCTCGTGCAGCGGCGTTTCGAGCGCGCGCTGCACCGCGCTGCGGGCGCATTCGAGCACCGGCAGGCTGTGACAGGAAAATTCGCGTGCGTAGGCCGCGCCTGCTGCAACGGCATCGCCTTCGACGATACGATGCACGAGACCGATGCGGAGTGCTTCATCCGCTTCCACCGTGCGGCCGGTCATGATCATGTCGAGTGCGCGCGCCTGCCCAACGATGCGCGGCAGCCGCTGCGTGCCGCCGTAGCCGGGAATGATGCCGAGCTTGATCTCAGGCAACGCCATGCGCGCATTTGGCGTCGCAAGGCGGAACGTGCATGCAAGCGCGAGCTCCAGCCCGCCGCCGAAGGCGTAACCGTTCACGATCGCGACGGACGGGATCCGAAGCGCGTCGAGCTTCGCGTATATGGCCTGCCCGTATTCCATGCTGCGCTTGTGCTCCGCGGACGTGCGGCCGGCGAGCTCTTTGATGTCGGCGCCGGCACAGAACGCCTTTGGCCCGGCGCCGGTGATGAGCAGCGCGCGGTACGCGCCGCCGGCAACCTCGTCGATCGCGCGCCCCAAGTCGCCGAGCAAAGCGGTGTTGAGCGCGTTCAATGCGTCGGGTCGATTGATCGTGATGAGTGCGAACTCGTCGACGCGCTGCAGCTGTATGGCCATGGGAGTGCTCGGAAAAGCGTTCGCGCTATTTTACCGTTGGCGGCGCTAGAGCAGTCCTTGCTTGCGCAATCGGGCAATCGAGGCGTCGTCGTAACCCAGCCATTCGCCGAGCACGGCCTCGGTATGCTCCCCGAGACGCGGCGGCGGAAGACGGTGTGTATTGACCGCTTCGTCCACTGCGATGCCGAGACCGACCTGCGGCACGCGCCGCCCCTCGTGTTCGGCGGTATAAAGCAGCCCGCGTGCGCGCAATTCGGCATCCGCGGCGACCTGATCGATACGGTGGACCGGTCCGGCAGGCACTTTTGCAGCAGCGAAGCGACGGAGCCACTCGTCGCGCGGCCGCTCACGCAGCACGTGCTGAATTTCAGCGACGATTTCCGGACGGGCTTCGCGCCGCTGTGCGTTTGTCGCATAGCGCGGATCGTCTCCGAATTCCGGCCGCCCGACCGCCGCCCAAAACCGCTTCCAGATGGCGTCGTTGCCGAGCCCGAGCGTAAGCGGGTCGTCTTGGGTGTCGAAGGTCTGGTACACCGCAATCACGCTGTCCCGCGCCCCGGTGCGGCGCGGCACGTCGCCGCTGCCGAGATACGGCAGGATGCGCGGCGACATGAAGCGGGTCATGCTGTCCACCATTGCGATGTCGATAAAATGCCCACGGCCGGTGCGCATGCGATCGAACAATGCGGCGAGCGTCGCCATGGCAGCGTCCATGCCGGAGATGAGATCGGCGGCGGGCGTGCCGACTTTCTGCGGCGGCGAGTCCGCTTCTCCGGTCAAATCCATGACGCCGCTGTAGCCCTCCGCGATAAGGTCGTAACATGGATAGTCGCTGCGCGCGCCCTCCAGACCGAAGCCGGTGAGCGAGACGAACACGAGATCTTCACGCAGCGCCTTCAGCGTTGCGTAATCTATGCCGAGCTTCTTCTGCGCGCGCCCTACGAGATTGACCACGACCACGTCGGCCCGCTTGGCCAGCTCGTGCAGCACAGCGCGACCTGCGTCACCGCTGTAATCGAGCGTGATGCTGCGCTTGTTGCGATTCACGCTCAGAAACCATAGCGATTCGCCGTCGAGAAAAGGCGGCCCCCAGGCTCGGCAGTCGTCGCCGCGCCCCGGACGCTCGACTTTCACCACCTCGGCGCCGAAGTCGGCGAGCAGCATCGTTGCGTACGGGCCTGCGATGGATGTGGTGAGATCGAGGACTTTGATACCGCCAAGCAGCGGCGCTGCGCGCCGCGCGCCGGGCGCAGGAAGCTGATCCAGTGGCAACATGAGAAACCTTAGGCCGTGGTGCGCGCGATGACCAATGTCAGCGAGCCGCTTTGGCCCCCGCGCGAGTAATGTCGTCGACCGAGCGCAGGCCGCGCTCGTAGTCCGCCTCCGCAGCCTTCTCCCGGGCCTGCGCAGCCGCATACGCCTTGCTAGCGGCCTCGAATTCCCGGGTCGTCCGCTCGTGAGCCGCCTTGGCGTTCAGATAGTCCTGCTCTGCCAGCCGACGCTCGTAGCGCGCCTGCACCAAGTCGCGGTATGCCGCACCGGTCTGCCGCTGACGCATTTCCAGCGTCGCGCCCGGAACGGCTGCGCTCTGCACTTCGCTTTGATGCTCCGACCGCAGGGCGCAACCGCTTGCTGCGGACGTCGCAAGCAGTATCGCGCATATGCTCGCTCGAGTAACGCCAGCCATGTCGGCCTTCAGGGGAGCAATACCGTGCAGCCGGTCGTTTTACGCGCCTCGAGATCGCGATGCGCGCGCTCGGCTTCCCGCAGCGGGTAGGTCTGGTTGATCGCGATTTTGACGGCGCCTTTCTTCACGACCGAAAACAGATCGCGTGCCGCTGCAGCGAGATCTTCGGGCGTGGCGGTGTAGTGCACGAGCGTCGGCCGCGTGAGGAACAGCGAGCCTTTCGTGGCCAGTATGCCGATGCTGACCGGCGGCACGGCGCCTGACGCATTGCCGAAGCTCACCATCAGCCCTCGCGGCGCGAGGCAGTCCAGCGAGCCCATGAAGGTGTCCTTGCCCACGCCGTCGTAAACCACCGGCAGGCCCTTGCCTTTGGTGATCTGCTTTACGCGATCGACGAACGACTCTTTCGAGGTGACGATCACATGCTTGCAGCCGGCTTTCTTGGCGAGCGCCGCTTTCTGCTCGCTTCCCACGGTACCGATCACCGTTGCGCCGAGGTGCTTGAGCCACTGGCACAGGATCTGTCCGACGCCGCCTGCTGCGGCATGCACCAGCACGGTTTCACCGACCTTCGGACGATAGGTGCGGCGGCACAGATACCAGGCCGTCATCCCTTTCAGCATCATCGCCGCCGCCATGCGGTCATCGATGCCTGACGGGATTTTCACCAGGCGATCCACCGGCCGCAGCAGCACTTCGGCGTACGCGCCTATCGGCTGGGCATACGCGACGCGATCGCCGACCTTGAAGTTCTTCACCCGCGGCCCAACGGCCTCGACGACGCCTGCCCCCTCCGACCCCAGGATCGCAGGCATGGGCACCGGATACAGTCCGTTGCGATGATAAGTATCGATGTAATTGAGACCGATTGCGGTATTACGAACGCGAACCTGGCCGGGTCCCGGCTCGCCGACTTCGACTTCCTCCCAGCGCAGATTTTCCGGTCCGCCGGCCTCATGTATGCGGATGGCATGTGGCATGTCTATGCTCCTTTGTTCGTATCGCTCGCTGCACGAGGGGAGCATTAAACCACATCGCGGCAGGCAGGCGCATCCGGGCACGCACCGTGCATCCCGCATTGCTCCGCTGCATCCGGCGGATTCAGGGGATTCCATTGACACTCGACTGCCTCGTCATCGGCGCCGGTCCTGCGGGACTTACGGCCGCGATATACCTCGGACGGTACAGGCGAAACGCACTGGTGGTCGAATCTGGCGCCAGCCGGGCGGCGCTCATACCGACGGCGCACAACTACCCGGCGTTTCCAGAAGGCATACATGGGCCGGAGCTCCTGCGGCGGTTGAGGCTGCAAGCGTTGCGCTACGGCGCGCAAATCCGGTCGGGCACCGTCCAAGCACTGGAACAAAACGACGACGGCGCATACGTCGCGTCCGTAGGCGACGACTACTTAACCGCCCGTTTCGTGCTGCTCGCTACTGGCGTCGTCGACGTAGAGCCCGAATTGCCGGACCTCAACGACGCCATACGGCGCGGCCTCGTGCGCCACTGCCCGATCTGCGACGGCTACGAGGTGAGCGACCAGCACGTCGCCGTGATGGGACAAGGGAGCAAGCTCGCGCGCGAGGCACTGTTCATAAGGCGCTACACCCCTTATCTCGTGGCTTTCTCCCTCGGCGGCAAGGCAGGCATGGATGCCGACCACCGATCATCGCTGAATGAAGCGGGGATACGACTGATCGAGCGTCCGATACGGCGTGTCTGTACCGAGCGCGGCGTGCTCATCGGACTGGAAACCGATGACGGTGAAGTCCACCGCTTCGACGCGCTCTATTCGGCGCTGGGCGAGCTGCCGCGATCGCAACTCGCGATGCAGCTAGGCGCGCGGTGCAACGAAGACGGACAAATACTCGTCGACGAGCATATGCAAACATCGGTACCCGGCCTCTACGCCGCAGGCGATGTGGTGTGTGCACTCAATCAGATCAGCGTGGCTACCGGACATGCCGCAATTGCAGCGACGGCTATACATCGGCAGTGTGAGGCCGGCGCCACCCGTCGCAAGGTCTCTCTAAAACACACTTAGCCCCCGAGGAACGAAGACAGGACCGATCGAAGCGAGAGCGACGATTCCGTGCCGGTTCTATCTAGTGTGCATTGGAAAATACGGATTTTTGAGATGAGCTCTACTGATTTTCCGGCTTGATGCCCGCAGTGCGAACGACCCGACGCCACTTTTCCAGCTCATCGACGATGTACTTGCCCGCGCTCTGCGGGGTGCTTTGCAGAATGTGAGCACCTTGCTTGGCGAATGCAGCACGCGCGCCGTTGCTCGAAAGAACCTGTCTCATCGCCTGGTTCAGCTTGCCGATGATCGGCGCAGGCGTCTTCGCAGGCGCAAGCATCGCCGTGAACGTGCCTGCCTCCACGCCCGGCACACCGGCTTCCTGCATTGTGGGAACATCCGGCAACTCGGGCGCTCGCGTCTTTGCCGTGATAGCGAGCGCACGCAGGCGGTTGCCGCGTACGTAGCCGATCGCCGAGGACATCTGGTCGAAAATGACGTCGACGTGGCCTGCGATGAGATCCGTCACCGCCGGGCTTGCGCCTTTGTACGGCACATGGACAAAGCGGGTTTTCGTGACGCTTTGGAAAAGAGCACCGGCAAGCTGCCCGGTCGAGAAATTGCCCGACGATGCCATGGTCAGCTCGCGTGCGCCGGATCGTGCGAGCGAGATGAACTCAGCTACCGTTTTGGCCGGTGAATTGGCATTCACCATCATGACGAGCGGCACATCGGAGATCAGGGCTACCGCCGCAAAATCGCGCACCGGGTCGTATTGCAGCTTCGGAAACACCACTGGCGCGATGGTGAGCAGGCCGGTGGAGCCTACGAGCAAGGTATACCCGTCAGGGTTGGCGCCCGCCACGATCTCCGCGCCTACTGCGCCACCCGCACCTGCGCGATTGTCGACCACGACCGAACGGCCCAGCAACTCGCCGAGACCGGGCGTGACACTGCGCGCAGCAAGGTCCACATTGCCGCCCGGAGCGAAGGGAACGATGACGCGTATCGGACGCTCGGGATATTCGGCATGCGCCAGGGCTCCGAGCATGGCGAACGTTGCGACGGCCAGAAACGATCGGTACAGCGTCATAAGCGGCTCCTCTTGTCTTATCGTGGCTTATCGTGGCCCTTTGCGTCCTCTTCACACGCAAGGACGCGGGACCGGCACTGTGCGTGTTGTGCGGCGGCCCACGATTTTAGCGTGCCTGGAGCCGTTGCATGTCCGGACGCAGTGTTGTGGCGGTCGCGCGCTTGACGGGTGCTTGCGCGCCGAGCGCCCAACGCTCATCGCCTACGTCAGCGTGGCGGGAGTCGCCGTCCCGGGCATCGATTAACTCGCAGCGATCCGTAAGCGCGTGTGTACGCAGATAGGGCGCTAACATCGCGACCACCTGCGCCATGGAGCGAGGAAAAACCGCTTGATCTACGAGAATGGTATTTACGCCGGTACGTAGACGCGGTGTGGCCGGCGCCTGGCGAGCGCCTGGCCACCCGCCCAGCGCGCGCCGGCAAACGCGCGCTCAGCCGAATTAGGGGATATTACCGCTTGTAGCCGTAATTCGCCCAGATGACGGCCGCGATGATCGCGACAACGATAGCGCCGATCCACCAGTCGCTTATGCCGCCCGCCGGCAGCGTATCCAGCTTGCCCGACAATGAGCGCACTTCCTCGTCCGTCAGCGTGGCAACGCGGTCCTTGGCCGCTTGCGGGTCCAGCCCCATCGCCTGCAATTGACGCGAAACGTCCGCACGGTCGATGACGCCCATGACGTTGGCGCGCTGGGCATCGGCCGCGGCTTCCGGCGTGCCTATCATGCCGGCATGCGCCGTCTGGAATGACAGCAGGGTCAGGGTGATGACGAGTATGCGCGCAATGGCGCTCATAGTGCTCTGCTTCATAGTGCTAGACCTCCGGTAGACGTACATGACAGAGACTTTCGGACCACTACCGAGAATCTCCCGCGAGGAGACTGTCTCCCGGTCGCTCGTGGTGACAAAAGTGCTGCAAGCGCCGTACCCCGGAGGCGCCGCGGCCTCGCGTGACGCGATGCGAAAAACCGATATGGGCGGCGACAGTGCGGGGGCTGGAACCGGAAAAAAGGTGGCTCGTCGGGCTGGAAGGAATTGAAGAGCGTTTACTGCGTTGAACGATCCCCTACGAGATCGCGCGGACGCATGGCACGGAAGGTGATAAGGGCTAACAGCATGAGAGTCGCCACAGAGCCGAAAGCAACACTCCATGCGGCGGTAGACATGCCACCTGCCATGTCGAGGGCAAAGCCGATGATCAGTGGACCGACAAAACCGCCGGCGTAACCGAGCGTGGAATGGACGGCAAGTGTGGCTCCTCGACGTGCCGGATCAGCGGTACCCGCGGCGCCCGCCGTGAGCGACGAGGAGTCGAGCCATACGATGAATCCGTATACGAGGAGGACGGCCACAGCCGTCCAGTAAGAGATCGCGCCTGCGACGCCGATAGTGCACCCTGCAATGACGGAAGCCGCCATCGCAACGCTCACGAGCGTTCGTCGCCCTACGCGTATGGCCGCCTCATTGCCAAGCACGCTTGCGACCGTGCCGATCAGCCCGAGCAGAGTTAACACGTACGCAGGGCTTAGTTGGGTGCCATCCGCCTGGGGCGAAATCGCAACGAACCCGAGGAATGCAACTCCCCAACCACGTAGCGCACTCATTTCCAGCGTGTGGACGCAATATGCCAGTGAATACGCGAGTGCCGAGCGATTGCGCAGAACCGGACGAAAGTCGAACAACGTAAGGGTTTCTCCTTGTCGCGTCTTCCGTCGCTTTGCGGCCGCGACAAAAAATCCAACCAGAGCGAAGGCGATAGCGGCGGAGCTCGCAGCGACCACGAAAGCAGTTCGCCACCCGTACGCTTGGTCGAGCAGGCCGGCGCAGGAGAATGACAGCGCACCGGAGACGCCGATACTCGCCGCATGCCCCGTGACGGCGCGGGACATTAACCTCTCGTCGACCTGATCGGCAAGTAGCTTCACGCCAGTCATGTACGTACCGGCCCAGCCAAAACCCGTCAAAGCGCGTAGCACGAGCGCAGACCAGAATCCGTCGGCATACAGCCCAAACATGAGGTGTCCGAGGATCGTCGCACCAACGCCGAAAAGGTAAACCTTCTTTGCATCGATACGGTCCGTCAGCGGAACGAGAACAGGCACGCCGAGCATGTATGCACCGTAAAAAGCAGCCGTGATCCAGCCGGCGTCGCTATTCGACAAGTTCCATCGTGGCACAAGCTGCGGCAAGAGCGCTGGCCAGAAGAAGGCGCCTATCTGCACAAAAACCTGGGCGGCGCAGACGACAGCCACGACTGCGTTACCCGATAATTTCGTTAGTGTTCTTTGGTGATCCATCGGTGGTGACTAGAAGTCTTGTAGAGCAGCGGTTGGTACAGCCGGATCGCAAATGCGACTACGATTGCAGAGATGCCAAGGCTAGAAACTGAAAAGGAAGTATGAAGAGGCCGTGGAGTAAATGCCATATCGTTCTGCGCACATCCATGTATTTCGGACGAATCGCACTCGGCAGACATGCCGGACATGCGCTGCTCCCTTAACCCTCGCCGCGATGTTTAGCGCGCATGCTGTCGATGCTTTCTCGGCCCCACGCCGGAGATACCATCGTGATGAAGTCATACATGAAGCGGCGGAGGTAAAGATCTTTCCGTACCGTAATCCAGGCGGTCGATGGGGTAAAAAGGTGATCAGCATTTATAGCCCGAAGGCTTTTGTCGGCTGACGTAATCGCCGCTCTCTGGATCACCCCGATACCGAGGCCTGCGGAAACGTAAGTTTTTACCAAGTCCGCATCCGAGGTGCGCAGCACGATATGAGGTTCCACGTTTGCCGCCTCGAACGCTCGCCGCACTACGGACGTCGTATCGAACTGATTGTCGTACGCGATAAAGCGATATCGCTTCAGATGTTCAATGGCAGGATTCTTTATCTTAAGCAGGGGATGCCTCAACGGCGTAATGATGCACCGGTGTAGGGCATATGCCTCAAGCGTCAAAACATTGCGCGGTATAGACGCCGGCACTGTGCTTATACCGATATCGACCTCTCCTGCGGACACCCACATCGCGATCTGTGTGGGTGTTCCCTGGCGCAGGGTCATCTTCACGTCCGGATACTGATGCGCAAACCGCCGAACCGGGTCAAGAAGTGCGTAGCGGGCCTGCAGATTTGTCGTCGCTACCCGTATTTCACCGGTCGCTGCGTTCTTTGAATCATTGGCGGCAGCGCGAAGATTGCGAACATCCTGCACGACCTGCCGTGCAAACATGACGACGGACGCGCCTTCGTCGGTGACGGAAACGATGCGAGGGCCGACACGAACGAGCAATTGCACGTTGAGCTCGCTCTCGAGCGCATGGATCATTTTCGTGATCGCGGGCTGCGAGGTATGGAGCACCCGCGCAGCCCGTGAGATGTTCAGCCCCTGGTTTACAACTTCG